>NZ_JBBODA010000021.1:0-120739 GCF_038002705.1 Paenibacillus sp. FSL H7-0716 | reverse complement strand
CAGGATACGCGGTGGCAGCTCATATTTACTGGTGCAATTGAAGGCGAGTAGTAAATCTTTATTGTTCCAATCAAATTCATGTTCGGTTGCCTTAACGATCATTACGTCGATCTCGTTATAGGAATCTTTAGGATCTCCGTTGTCTTCATAGGCCAGCTCATAGGCTCGGCGTACCTCAATAGTAGTCAGGCGGCGCACAGACCATTCTTCTCCGTCTGCCGGCACAGTAATGGTATCGTCGTTACGACCTGCTTTGCCTTTGGATAGATATTTTTCTAATTTTTCACTCACGGGAAAACCTCCATATATCTTTTTAAAATCAAAAAGCCACCTTAAAAAGGTAGCCTTGAAAACTTTGTATTAATATACTTCTCTAACCTGTATAAAAGGATTAATTATATTATCCCTATCTAGGCTCATTAACAATGAAGCGAATATTTCAAGAGATTGTGAAGAACTCATGGCAAGTTCCAAATCATAGTTATTTGCTAATAAATCATAATTTCCTTTGATAGCTCTATTAATTAACCTTAGCTTCCAGCCTGTGCTGCTGCTCTTAAATTCATTATTTTCCTCCGAATATTCAGAAAGACCTACGAATAACCATTCTTCTATACGTGGATCAGCTTCAATAAAAATAACCTTCCCATCTATTTTCTCATGAACTTCATTGAAAAGGTTCACTGCCCTTGTAATCTCGCTTTTATCAAGAACAACCACTACTGAGTTTGTGGGTTCAATATAAGTCTCTAGAAACTCATTAATATTTTTAACTTGAGAAAACGAGCCTTGTATTGATACAATATTAATTTCACTGAGTAAATTTAACTGTCTGACAATAACATTTAGTATTGATTTATCAGAATTACCTTCAACAATTAATGTTATACGTTTTGTAGATCTATAATTTTCCAGATCATCTTGTTTTAAATAATAACGCTTGCCATTAATTTTTAAATATTTTCCTTTTTCATTTCTCTTCATCATCTTATCAATCGGATTTGAATCTTCTTCCCCATTCCCTACGTTTTCAACTTCTTCATAGTCTTCGATTTCAACTTCGCTAACAGGAGGATTTTCAATTAATTCATTATTGGTAACTTCATTATCATTTGCTGCAAATATTAAAGATTTTTCAACTTCTGTAATCCAAACTTCTAACTTCTTTTCAAAATCAACTATATTTTCAAAAGATGCAATCCAGTTATTTGTTTTCTTTTTTGTTATCCAATCGAGTAGATCAAAAACTTCATTTGCTTGAACATAAGCTGGCTCAAAATCTTTTATACTCTGATTTTTACGACGAGTATGTTTCTCGTCTAAGGTTCTTTGTCTAGCAAATGTCATAACTTGTTTATTTTGATTGTAAGCCTCTATTAGTTCACACCATGTAATACTTAATCTGTCACTAGGAACTGTTATCTCCAGTTCCGCAGATCCTGCTTTAATTTTGAAAGGGTCTATAACAAAATTAAATTTACCTTCATAAATACCTCCATATCTTCTATCAATAATGCAAAGTACTATGTCGGCATGATTTATTGCTTTAATACAATGGTCATGTGAATGGAGTCCAGTATTAGCTGGAAAGGTCGGGCTTTCGTGATATATCACTTCATGACCACGTCTTTCAAGTCGATCAACAATTAAAGCACGAAAATCGCTTAAATCGTGACTAGTTGAACTAATAAATATTTTCAAGAGAATCCCTCATCACATAGAATGTTTATACCATAAATACAATAACATCCTATGGATTTATTTTCCACGACAAAAAAATTATATTAATCTTCTCTATTATTTCTTCCGAAAAAGGACGGTTACCCGTCCCTATGCCATATAATCCGGAAACTGTTCAATGAAGTCAAAATCATTTGCAGTACCGGAAAGCGTGATATCAATGCCATTATTGTCGTCAATCTTCGCAACGAGCAGATCCATTTCATCATGTATATGCACACCGCTGATCATCACCCGTTCTACATTACCAGTCTGCATGTCCTCAAGGGAGCCAGTGATCCGGTCCAGGAACATCGTCTTACCCGCCTTGAAATCAGCTAGCAGTCGGTAACGAAGGCTGGATTCCAGTTTAGACATTACCAACTTCACGGTAATTTCATAACCCACAATCTGCTTTGTTTTAGACATCTTTCGCGCACGGATAATATCCAATGTCTCTGGCTTCAGGATAACCTCCACCTCTTTAATGGTCTGAATAGAGTCGCCATTGTCATCCTGTACGGATAAATTACGGCCAATAAGTTCGCGTTCCATCGATTACGCCACCTCCCAATCAATATTAAAGATCTCAATCGCGTCCAGCGGTTTGGCCGACAGGGAGAAGTAAGCATAATCCATATCACTTTTCTTCGTTGGATGCTCAGTAAATGTAAACTCTGAGTCAATCGCCTTCTGTCCAGCACGAGTCTTCAGATAACTAACGACTGCTGCGATAAACATACCCCGACCATCCTTGTCATTATCCAGCTTAGCCTTGTTTGCTTTGCCAGCAGTGTAGATGTCATTCAGGATTTGGTCAATCGTCATGGAAACTCGAATCTTGCCGAAGTCCTCCCGTTCCCCTGCACCAAGCGTGGTTAATGTGTTCACTGCCGACTCAATAATATAATCATAACCGTCACGGGTAGCCATCAGCGTACCTTCGGCCAACCCCTTTAAAACTTCACTATGGCTCCAATCCACTAGCGCTTCAGTCATTGGTACCTTAACACCCGTAAATGATTTATTCGCTGGTGTTCCAGCTGCAAGACCAGCCACCCATGCAGCCCACTGCAGGGAGTTATAGATCTTTCCGTTAGCATGTTCGCCAGCCAAAGAGCAATTGATGATAAAACGAGCATTAGCAGCGCGGCTGCGGGTGTTGTGAGCTTCAATGTCATCATCAGACGCCGATGCTCCTGCAATGACCAGTTGTGCTAGTTTTCGAGCCTTGCTACGCCGATCTAGCAACCATTGCTTAGCAGCAGCTTGTACCGCTGCGTCCGAGGAAGGTAGATAAACGACATCAAACACTAGACCATCAATGCGATTAAAGATACCGCTCCAATTGGCTGCCGTGATCGCTGCAGTACCGGTAACTCCGCCGGCCAACTTGGTATAGGCAACATCAGCCAACGCCGTTGTACCTGTGTCCTTAAAACGTACCATGTTGGACTTTTTCAGAGCATTAATAGCTTCAGTTTTATCAGCCACAAGAAAAGTCTCTGTATCATAGATCCCTTTCGTGTCCCGAATAACGATTTCTTTCTTTGTTGCATCCACCAGACTCGCCCGGATGAGATATTCAAAATCGTTCCCTCGCGTTCCTGGATAACGGGCCTCAATTGTGTAGCTACTAGCTACAGCAACCGAGGCAGCTACCTCATTCCCATCCGTAACCCTATAACCCACTACCGTTGCGCCATTCTCTGCTGCCAGTTCCAACTCATCTACAAGTAGACCAGATTCCTTGAAGCGCTCGGACTGATCCGCCATATCCACTGCTTTATTCGGCAACCCCCACTCCGCTTGATACGGTACCAAAACACGGCCAGATACTGATAGAACACGTGACTTCGCAACCGCCTGCAGCTCCACATACGCGCCTGGTCTATTCCGTTGTATCGACATTCACTATTTCCTCCTTTGTTTTTAGACCCAAATAGGCCTGCACCTTTTGAATAACTTCCTGCTGAGACAGCAGAGCATCATCTTCACAATCAAAAAGAGCGCCTGCAATCTCAAAGCGTTCCCGCTTCAAAACCACTGCGCTCTCAATCCATTCCTGCTTACTCCGCTTGTTTAGGGTATCTGGAACAACACTAGTAGGCTGCCGAATCTGTTTTTTTATACTCAATTTAAGAATTCCTCCTTTAATGATCAAAAGAAAACCGCCAATCCCTAGGCGATTTGTACTCATTATTAGCTCTAATATTCTCGGGGCGACTTCTCTTCAATTTATTAAAAAACTGACTATCGAGAAGCAATAGTCAGTTCAGTCACTACCTATAAAGTAGTATCAGCAAGAATTCTGTGGTATAGATGTTTGATATCACGACTAGTGTACTCGTGATCATCCCCTTTACGGTGATGATGTTGAATTTTAGCGTAATATTTCAGAGCATAGTGAACAATTTGTTCCAAGTCTTCTGAAGTTACACCTTTTACTTTTTGAGAAAGGTACTTTCTCAATAATTCTGCTGCACTACCAAAGTTATAAGTTTTCATCATATTACCCCCGTTTTGGATTATATAAGGTAATACAAATAGGAGGAAATAATATGGAAGTGACATTATTATTATATAACTTAAAAGAAAATTATCCCATATAATTTCAATCTTTTAACTAGATTAACTTAACATTGAATCAGTCATTTTCAAAATGGATTCGAAATTCATCAATTTTCTGAAGTTGTTGCCCGTCATCTATGATCATGAGTTTAGGAATATGCAGCAGGTACGAATACCGAAATGTAACCTCCATCCGGTCATTCATGGGCCGAATGCGCGGGGCTTCAATAACCATCATTATGCCAAAGCGCTGCGAAACCACACAGAACCGCTGCTGACGCAGGTACAGAAAGAAGGGAGATAAATCCAAGGGGACCGGCTCTCCTGCGTCCTCTGCCCCTCTACGTTCAGTGTCATAATGAAAGACCAGGCCCACATCCTCAATGATCCGGTCTGCCCGCGGCGTGTGCGCCTTATCAGAGACAAGGTCCGTCTCGATGAACACGCTCGGACGATCAAACTGCCCCGCCAGCCAAAGTGAACGATCTCGAAGAATCGGCAGCTCCGGGTATATCCTCTGCACGAGTTCTGCCCAGGCTTTTAATCCCACATCCATCATGACAGCATCCTCCCCAGCTCCTTTTCCAGCCGCTTAATAATCAGTGCATTCATCCCGCCCTCCAATTGCTGAACAGCGATGTCAAAGTAATGCCTACCGATGAAAGAACGGGGCTTGGCCATAAATCCGCCCTTCGCCCTGGGATCGTAGACAAATGTTCCATTCGTTGCCCAATAGCCTGGGACAAAGTGAGCCTTGTGGATGGTGTAACCATCATTAAGATGGCGTGCATAGGGAAGATTAGAACCGACTTCGATAGTAATAGAATTGCGGTCAACATCCCATTCCCAAATGTTATTGTCCTCTCCACGAGTAAAGGAGTTCCACATCAATCCAGTGTCAATCAGATCCTGTTTATCAATCTCATCGATGACCAGGTTCAAAAGTGTTTCGCCCACAGCCTCAGCAATGTTCTTAAGGATCTGACTAACCCCTTCGTCGCTCAGCTTCTTGAATTTCTTCGCTAAACCATCAAAATCATGCATGTTCACTGCCTTTCACCTCGCAAGTCACCAATAACTCACGCCAGTAACGGCGCGGGTTAGAGTCAATCACCAGATATTTGCGTCCGAACAGCAACACCTCGTCACTAATTCGGACTTCTGCTGTCTTCGGAACCCCAATTGTCTTTTTGACAATGTATATGACAGGAGTGGAATCTGCTTTGGCATCAGTCTGCGTCTTAACAACGAAACACTTCAGATCCGCGACCTTACCCGCCTTCCGATCACTGAACAGATTATCGGTATCCTGCTGGCGGCCGACCCTGTACACCGCCAGCGGAGTACTCATACGATGATTCATAGTAAATAGGCCGTGATGTTCCCATCATCCGGCCCGGACTGCTGCTTCTTGACCCACAGGAAGAGGATAGAGTCCACATCAGCATTGCCTGTGGTCTTCCCTTCAACTGCCTGTCGGGTATATGTCCAAGCGCCGTCACTTTCCGCTGAGTATCCACGGGCGACTGAAGCCAGGTATTCCTCACTGTCCTGTAACGCCAGCGACTCCGCCAACTTGACCCAGGCCAGCATAAGCTGCTTATCTGCCACCTCCGGAAAAGAAACAGGTAAATACAGCTCAATCCGGGTCTGTGCATCATCAATATACTGCTCAAGCTGTTCACCAGTCGCCTCCTGCACGGTGCTGACGCGGCTACGGCTCTTAAGGAGTGTTACTGTCAGCATCGGGCACACCGCCGCCTTCTAGTGCCTTTAGTTCATTGATAAGTTCGGGTTTCTTCATATCCGCAAAGCCTTCAATGCCTGCTTTCTTCGCTTTTTCCTTCAGTTGCGGTAGAGACAAGTCCTCCAGTGGAATAATCTTTTCTGTTTTGATTTCAAAATCAGAACGATCACGCAATTTCTCCAGCACAACCGAATCTTCCACCAGTACCGGCTTAGCCGGCTCAAAACGAATACTATACAACCGAAGTGAGGCGTTCTTTCCTCGATAGGTTACGTATGGCATTAGAATTCCACCCCTTCCACATAGGCCAGTGCCTGAGGTTCTTCAAAAATGGCGTCAAAATCGGAATGAATCGCATAGAAACGCTTATCAGTCCAGATTGCCTCCTTACCCTCAGTCGTCTTCCGAATCTGCATATCGTAGGTGTGGACCATTGCAAAGTTCGGCTGATATGTGAAGAGAATCGCTCCTTCTGGCATACTCCAGACCTCTTCAACATCATAAGCGTTGACTTTCTTCGTGCCCCCCAAGATCTGCAACTGAATAGATGCGCTAGTGTCCTTCTCAGCCAACATTTGAAGTCGCTCGCTGAAGGTATTTGGATGCATGAAGTATTTAAATACCCCACCAGCACGATAACGGGTTGGTATCGCACGTTCAACCTCAAACAAAATCCCTGTTTTCTCTTTAGCCGAAAGTGTCTTCCAATCTAAGTAATGACCAGTGGTACGTGCCTTCTTCAACCAACCGTCATTTATGCTCAAAAACTCATAATCCGGGTCAGTGTTCAGAGTTGCCGTATCACCATTAAAACCGATGTCTTGCATATTCTCACCGTAGTTGTTAGCCATAGCCCGCATGATGATATCCTCTGCGTTTTGGCCACGTACCCGCTGAGTCTGGCGAATAAATTCCTCAGTAATATCAAATGGAACAATTACTGGCTCCACTGAATATGGGATCTGTGGAAAGGTCAGACCAGGCGTGTTGGAAGCCATAATATTCTCTTTTTTACTACGCATATTCCGGCCACGTACACCGACTTTATCAATTGTTCCCTTTGAGCTTTTACGGTTCTCATGCCGAATGCCTTTCAAGAAACCGTTCGCCTCATACGCCATATCCGTGAAAGCTTCAACTTCCTCATAGTTCAAGGCATTTTGGTCCATTGGTGTAACGATGGTTGATTTACGAATGCTCGTACTAGCGATGTTACCGTTTGTTCTCATGATTTGCATTCCTCCTTCGAATTACAGGAAGCGTCCGAAACTTACGGTGCCTTCTGATTTGCTGATTTCTTCTTGCTCACCTTGCGCGGAAGCACCGCGGCTATTCTTTACCAACTGCACGTCAGCTGCCAGCGTCTGCATCTGCTGACTCAGCGGTGTAAGAGCCTTGGCAATGGCTTCAGTAATTACAGTCTCTTCTGCGGTAGCAGCTGGAGCAGCATCACCTGCAGGCTTTTCACCTTCGACACCTTCCTCTTTCTTCAGCTCCGCAATCTCTGCCGTCAGACCTTCTACCTGCTTGGCGATCGGGGCCATTGCGGTCGTAACGGCCTTGGCAATATCTTCAGCTTTCAAATCGTCATCCTCCTCGGGCTCTTGTTCTACAGGAGCCGTTTTATTTTTAAGTTCGGTCAATGCAGCGATCGCATCATCTACGTGCTTCAGGTTGCCAGCGGAAATTTTCTTACCGGCTTTAGCAATCTGCTCTGAAGGTGTGCCAATGGCTTTTATGATGTCATCCTTGGTCAGCACATCCTGCGCAATATCTACAAAATCTTGAAGCGCCTCCCGAATGGTCTCAGCATCGGTTTCCATCCCGCTGTTATAACTGTCCCAATTAAAAAGAACCGAGTTGAGGGCATCCTGCGCCGCCCAAAATTCTCGGTTCTTCCGGTTCTTATGGTATTTATCAGCGACCGCGCCCTTTTCGATCAAGCCCAACGCTTTGGCTATTCGGCTCAAGATTCCCTTGGATACCTCCCCTTCCTCCTCGATCTCTTCCCGCTTACCTACACCCCACATTGAAAAGCCAGTTATCTCGCCTTTCTTGATTGCCTCCCAAGTATCGTCTTCAGTCACTTTCACAGCTGCCACCCAGGAGCCCTTTACTATCTGCTGATCACCGAGCGTCATGTCGCAGGGTGCAATATAAGACTCAATGACAAATCCCTTGTCGACTTCGAGATCGTGCTGCTTATCGATGTTATAGGTGTGCTGCTTCTCCATGAAGAGATGGGCTGCCTTCTCAATCTCGACTTCATCCATTTGATCGTCATGTGCGTCTGCCACATCCGGCTGATAAACAACGCCTTTGACAATCCGCTTATCATCATCAATCTTAGCGATTTGCACCTGCTTCTGAATAGCGTTCTTCCCTGCAGCCTTAATAATAGCAAACGGCACGCCATTGGCTCCTTTATCTACCAAGGAGATGTGCGTGATCTTAGCGTCTTTTAGTTTAAAAGTCATTTTTGTTCTCACCTCCTTTCACTATTGTAAAATTATCCAAAAGAATATATATTTTAATAGAGCCTATATTCTGTAAGTTGGAAGGGAGTGGTCGAAGATGACTAAACTTTTGACCTACCCTCGTTCTTCTGTTTAGAAGTATCGTAATTAGAACAATCTAGGGTAAACTGCGGAAATTAGCAGGGTAAACTACATGTGGAATAATTATTATTTTCTAAATGTCATGTGCTAATAGGGTCTCCGTTTTTTTGCAGGGTCACGTCTGCGTAAGTCATGACGACTCTCATAGAAGCTTCGGTGGCACCTGAAGTATTACTGATTATTCAGCCCGCGTGCTGTAAGACCAGTCGCTATACTTGGACGGAATGCCCCTACCATAGGGCTTCCGTGATCAGTAATTGCAAGAGACTGAAGTATACAAGCGTGAGACAAGCCCAGTAGCTGTGCCAAGCTACTGGGCTTTGTTGTCATTCCATCACCGACTGCATTGTGCAGCGGCAGCGGATAATCTCCTCGGCACGTCCAGAAGGATCTCCCGGAAACATCAACTTACCCTTACCGACTTCAAAAGGCTTGTTCAGCGGCTGAACCTGGCCGTTTGCTTTACGGTGTGTCTTACGGGTCCGATCGCCTTTGGAAGACCTCCACTTCTTACCAATAACCACCTCAGATTGCTTCCAACCCTCCATCTTACCGCCGTTGGCCGCTGCTGTGCTCATGGTTCGCGAAACGGTAATGGCCCGCTCCATGTTGAATGGACCGGCATCACCTTTAGCGGCCGCTGCGCTTATCTCTCGTACTAAAAGCGCTCGCTCAGAAGGGGTCTTTCCTTCCTTAATAGCTTTCTGAAAAGCCCGGGTCATGACATCCGCACTGGTCCCGTTCATATCCGGAACAAGCTTCTGCAGGTTCTTAGCAAACCGGGAAGCCGCCTTGTTCTTCGTGGACCAAGTCTTGTCGGTGTTAAGCACCGTCAGCTCAGACTCACCTGCCAAGTGAAACAGCGGCGTGAAGGAATCATATACCGCCTGTTCAAACTGGACAGTAAACAAATCGCTGGACTGCACGGACTGTATAACTTTTCCCAGCTCCCCGATATCAATCAGCAACTCCTCGTTGAGGTCCAGAATCGCGTCATGCAATGCCTTCCCTTGTAGCTCAAGGATTTCAACTATTCGGTTTTCTCCCTGCTTGTACAAATCTTCCAGCACCGTCCGCTCCGCATGGGTCAGCTCCAAGCTATCCAGAAACTCTGTATCATCTGCTTTTGCGATGCGCTCCCAGCATTCCTTACACATGACCGACTACCTCGTCATGACTCTGCCGCAGCAGACGCTTGGCAATTGTGGATACCTGCTCCTGCAGATCATTCACATCGGAATCGGGTTCTGGTACGGTTAATGCAGGCTGACTATTAATCAGTTGAGCAATCGGTGTATCCAGGTACTCATCGCTGTACTTAGACTCATCGATAGTTGTGTCCAGCACTTCCTCAGCAATTGGAATCAGATCACGGACCAGCATAATCCCACGGTCTGCGATAAAGTCCAGCAACGCCTTCCGGTCTTCCGGATCGATAATGCGCGGTCCACGCAAAGTCGCCCGTACACGGAAGATGCCCATAGCCGGGAATAAGCGTTTATTAAAGATCTCATCCATGATCCACTTGCGGTAAGGTTCGAAGACCTGTTCCTCTGCAAATCGCAGCGCGGCTTGCGCTGTGGCACGGTTGTAATCGGAGCTCTGGCCAACCAGTATAGGTGGCAGCCGAAACGCGGAGAGGATATCTGCTTTCTTGTCCTTCCCGTATTCTAGAAACAAGGCATCCTGTTGCAGCAGATCGTTCAGTTTGTCCAGCTTAATAGAGACCTTCTCAACTTTCTCGTCTAGCGGCCCCCCAGTCTCTTCACCGATGGCTTCCAAGTAGAGTATGCCTCCCTGGGATTGTGAACCCTTTACATTTCGTAACAGTTCCATCGATTGCTTCGTCAGTCGGCCATTGGTCACTGTTAGCAGCATAGAGAGCATTCGGCCGTTACTGAAATAAGAAACATTGAGTTCCTCTGCTTCACGACTACCAACCACTCCAGGTGCATTCCCAAACCAGCGTGGTTCACCATAAGGACCGTCGTTTCCCAACTTCAAAGGTATGATCTGATTGCCTTGGCCCTCGGCTCCAAATGGACGGAACCACACCACAGATTGCCCTCGCTTCATAGCATATTTCCGGGCATATATATCCTGAGAGAACTCCTCTACCTTCTTCGATGATCGGATCAGCCGCTTACGCTTAATCGTCACCTTATCCGTCTCCCGGGTACAACGAACGAATTTCGGATTGATTCGGTAGAGTGTCGGAAACTCACTACCGGCAGGCCAAGCGACCTCCACATTTGCATTTCCGCTGCTCTCGATGTCTTCAATCAAGGAACTGATAATCTCATCCGGCGTATCCTCCAGGTTACAGGTCTCCAAGAACTTATCAGCCTTGTTCCACTCCTCCTGCGCGGTCTGATCACTCTCACCAGGGAGGTACTCCAAAGCAATACCATATCCAGCAATGTTTCGCTTATACGCCTCGATACACTGCGGAATGATATTACTGTTCTTAACAAGAAGTTTGCAGGAAGCAGGGTCATTGCCTGATGGAAACGGAAGCAGCCCGTGCTGATCGTATAGGTTTTCAAAGCTATCCGGTAGCTGTGCGCTCGATGGAATATGCCTGTCCTCTGCTTTTGATATTTGGAACCACTGTGGCTCGCCACTCATGCCTTACACCCACCCCACGTCATGATCAGATCGCTCCTCTCTCTCTTTTTTACGCTGCTTCACACGCTGCAACAGATAATCCGTATGGATACCGTACCTACGCGCGTCACAGGTATGATCGTTTTGCTTAATAGGCTTGTCCTCGCCGCGCTCGGCGGCTTTTTCATCCCAAACGTAAGACACCAACTCCTGAAGGGAATTGGTGTTATCGGCACAGATATAAAGTTCATTATTCTGAAATCGGTTAGATACCGTCTGAATACCATCTAGTACAGTATTCACGGCAGCCCGGATATTTTTGATCCCTCGCTTCTTCAGCTCAATAATAAAAGCCTTTGCTGACGGGTCGATGAAGATTGAATACTCATCACCATCAAGAAAGGCTTCCAGGTCATCCGCATATTCACCATTCGTTTTCTCACCCTTGTGGCGGATGTTGTGATAATACTCATCCAGCTCATAATAAACGTTCCCACGGACTCCATACTTCAGAAATGCCGTCGGGTTATTAGCCCCGTAGTCGATACAAATGAATTTGCGATCAAACTTGGTCGGGAACCAGTCTCTGGCTTTCTTATGAACTGCATCATTAAACTTAGAGAAAATTACTCCCTCGGCCATGACCCACAGCCCCAGGATGTACCGCTGATAGAAGATCCCGCTGTATATGCGACGGTACCGCTCCCGTACACGCTCAGAAAGTGAGAGATTATCCTCCATTGTGAAGTGTAGGTGCAGTGCGTGTTTCTTCTGCAGCTGATCTAGCCATTCCTTTTTGAACCAGTGATACGGTCCTGCAGGGTTACAGTTGAACCAGAGCTTGGCACCATCTACGGAACAACGTGCAGTCGCTTGGTCAACGAAGGACTTCGGCATGAGCGCCACTTCATCGAAGAACATCCCGGCCAGCGTGATACCGGCAATCAGATCCTGTGAGCTTTCATCTCGTCCACCAAATAAAAAGAACCGGTTGCTTATTAAGCCCCGGGTAATTGTCAGTACATTTTCAGATCGATTGTCATGAACATGATACCCGCGGCTGACCAGCATGCGTTTCAGCGGACCGACCACGTTACGTCGTAGCGCACCAATTGTCTTTCCTGACATGCCGAACTGTTCTCCTCGAAAGGTGTCCATCCCCCATGCGATAAAGGAGAATGACATGCAGACCGTCTTGCCGGCCCGGACGGAACCATCACAGATGATTGCGTCGTTATCGTGGTGTGGGCTTTCAGGTGTCCACCATGTCAGCACTTTAAGCTGCTTATTCGAGAAAGGGGACCACTTGAACGCCGCTGGTTTGAGTTTAAGCTTCGCCATCGTCGCTCCACACCCCCGCTGCCATGCCTTTCAGCGCATCGATAAAACCATCATCCTCAAAGGCTTCCTTACCTCCACCACCGCGCAACATTTGCAGCTCATACTCCATGGTCTCGATGCGGATACGCTTCTCGTCATCAGTTAGGCGGTTCTTGAGCTCGATAGCTCTGATCTTCTTATCTTGTATGCGAGTCAGAGCCTCTTCCAACTTCACGATGTCGTCCAGTTTGCGGAAGCCCTTCTCCTCAATCTTAGACTCCATCATTTCATTTCGACTGTGCGGGATCTTCTTCGTTATACCGGTCTTCTCATCATGGATCTCCGCGACTTCCTTGATGGCCTTCATCTCATAGAGCACACTGCGCTCGGTCTCGGATAAACCATCCATCAGGGATTTGATCCGGTGCATCATGCGGCGCTCACGGATCGTTAGAAGATAAAGGGATTCATTCGCCTGGATGATCGGGTCAGTGTCCACCTGATCGATGAGCTGCTGCTCGGTTTCGGTTAATGCATCCAACCAAATGGTTTCATGCTCGCCTGTGGTGACTGCCTTCTTGTTGCCAGGTGGTCCACCGGTACCACCGCTGTTTCTCTTCGCGTTTTGATTGCCCGGAGGAGCACCGCCTCGATTACCGACTGCGTTTTTGTTCCCTTTGGGAGCGCCGCGATGTGGAGCGCTCCCTTTCAATTCAATTGGAACGCTCCCATTGAATTCATGTGGAACGCTCCCTTTAAGCTCCTCTTCCCAGCTATCCATCGCCTTCCACTTTCGGACTTTGCTGTCCAGAATAGAAAGAGCAGCTGCGATGTCCTTAAGCTTCATCGTCCCGCCGCTCTCCAGCCACATTTGCTTTGCCTTGTCCCGCTCGGGACTGCGTTCTCTGGCCATGTTACATGTCACCACCCCCGAACCGATAATAATAATAAAAAGGTGAGGCGAATCTTTTGATAGATCCGTGGATTTATAAAATATCAGCAGTTTTTGCTTTGTTAATACTATGGGATTATTTAACCCTATGGTTTTTTCAGAAAAAGATAGTTAGTACCTATACAAAAATAGTAATAGACAAGAACAAAGTATCTAGGTTCGCATATTCAACTGACTTACTACTTCAAAAATATAAACTTGTTCCACGTAAAAACCTTAATTTAATTAAACTAGAGCTAGAGTCTATAGAATTTAGTAATAGTTGGTTGACCCAAATGTTTGATTCTTTCCACAAACTAATATTGACGGTTACAATTTCTGCCGTTACAGTTGCTACAACTATTTCAGTTGCCATGTTGGCATTTCTCAAAGATAATAATTCAACGAAAATTGACCAAGTAACATTTGTTGAAGAAATCAGAAAGAATTTTTCCAACTTTACAAACAGTCTAAGCATGTTTATAAATTTGATAGTCATTGGCTTAATTATTTTTGTTGTTTTCACTTCACATTCTCATGTTGTAGACGCAAAGAATAAACTCAAAGTAAAGCATTTAAGATTTATTGAAGAAGCGTTAAAAGATGATTAAATCTCATCCTTCTGCAGCTCAATATCTATCTCAATCAGCTTCTTCAAGTCATCCACCGTCTTAATCTCAATCCGGCCGTCCTGGAAGTCCTTGACCCATTTGGCTATACCAGCCTTAACGATCTTGCGATACTGCGACTTGCTTTCCAGGATACCGGCCATAACTTCAAGCTCATGCTGCAATAAAATTTCATCTTGTGTTCCCATTTACGTACCCCTCGACTTTCCGTTATGATGGAATGCGAGACAGCGGATGTCTGGAAATGCCACGCGTGGCGCGCCGTTGTCTCAGCCGGGGGATACCCTGGGTGATTGGGAGGACGTTGACGCGTCCTCCTTTTAATGTGAACAAAAGAAAAACCGTCTTAGTGTATCCGACGGTTTTCACTTAAATTAATAGGGCGATGTAATGTATGAAATAAACAAATTGCCAAATTCCGTAGTTCTTGGTGCCATTGCCCCACTGCCTGACATCGTAGTGTGTAGACTATCTATTCCCAAAAGTCCCTGTGTATTTAAGTCCTTGACCAGGATATCATAAAATGAACGTTTTCCATTCAATTCATTATATGCAGATTCTAGCACACCTTTTGGGGAACCCATACTAAACTGTGGTGCTTGTCGTTGATTATCTTCAAACCATTTTTCAGGATTTTGAAATAGTAACAGTACACGAAGATGCCAAGGGGTCATGGAATCAATAAAATTCAAAAACATAAGTTGAATGTTTTCATCAATATCTATCCCAATAGCTGAATTGAGAACAGCGTTTCTTAATACTGTGATCTTCTCTTCCTGATGACTCCGCATTGCAACCTGCGTAGCTTGTAAAACCGCAGTAACAAAAATATCATTATTGCCTAGTGTATTAATATCGAAATGCGGAACTGTATTTCTTAATTGCTCTAGATCTTCTGCCAGTTTAATTAACCACTCATCTCTTCGTTTTGAAACCGGTGGTGTAATTATAAGGGAAAATATTTCTGACGCTGCTCCGCCTAATAATGGAATCGCAGACAGACCAGTTTTTGTTGCTGAATGAATGTAATCTCCCACAGAATTTTCTAAATCCTTTTTGATATCACTCAATATAATCACCTCGTCGAATAATAGAAATGACTAAATTGTAAATCATTACCGGATTAAAAGCTATTAAGTTAAATCTTCACTTTGATATAGTTTCGGCTCAATACCGGTTGCCATCTGATATCGCTTTTTAATAACGTCACAAAATACCGGGTCTAATTCCATGGTCCTGCAAGAGCGGTCAAGCTGCTCACAGGTCATCATGGTGGAGCCACTGCCACCGAATAGGTCGACCACAGTATCCCCACGCTGGCTACTGTTCCGAATTGGTATGGCCAGCAGTTCAAGTGGCTTCTGTGTAGGGTGCACATACTTGGTTACATCCCCTTTTGAAACCTCCCAGACAGTCTCCGGAAGCGGATCTTCCGCGGGCAAGCCGGACCGCCAAACTGTAGTCTGAGTACGATCGCCGTACCATGCCGGGGCCTTACCCTGCATATGGCCATAAAAGACCGGCTCATGCTTCCAGCGGTATTGTGCCCAGCCGAAAGTGGCCACGTTCTTGACCCAAACGCACTGGCAGCGTACCGTAATACCAGCGGCATTCATCGCGTCTTCAAACTCCCGTTGATAGGAGGAAGGATGGAAGACATAGATTGCTGCAGTCGATTCCATAGCCACGGCGTACTGTTCAAAGACAGCATGCAAAAAGCCCACAAACTCATCTGCGGGCATATCGTCGTTCATTATTGAACTGGTACCGGCTTCAACCAGGCGAGCCGAGTCGCTCTCCACCGCCACATTATAAGGCGGATCCGTCACAACCAGTGCCGCCTTCACCCCGTCCATCAGCCTGGCAACATCCTCAGCATCCGTAGAGTCACCACACATAAGGATATGCCGACCAAGCTGCCACACATCACCGCGGCATGTTTCCGGCTCTTTGATCTGATCGAGAGCTCCCTGGACGTCGAAATCATCTTCAACAATCGGTTGATCGATCTCAGTATCAGGAACACCGACAAACTCAGCTATCAATTCCCCAATCTCCTCTGAATCAAAACCGGACAGTGCCAGATCCGCCCCGCCTTCCTGTAGCTCATTCAGCAGCTGCGCCAGTGCCTCATCATCCCAACGGCCAGAAACCTTATTAAGTGCAAGATTAAGTAGCCGCTCCCGCTCAGGGTCAAGGTTAACAACCGAAACAGCCAGCTCCGTGCAGCCCTGCTCATTCACCAGCACCTTGTATCGTTGGTGGCCACCGACCATGTTGCCAGTCTGCTCATTCCAAACAATCGGATCAACGTAGCCGAATTCATCCAGGCTGCGACGAAGTTTTTCGTATTCTGGATCTCCCGGCTGAAGGTCTAAGCGGGGGTTATAGACAGCTGCATTGAGCTGCTCTATTGGTATAGTTCTGATGTCCATATATGACCTCTTTTTCTCAAGATTTGCTGTTAGTTGCCTTTTTCAATCAAATTCGAACGACAAAAAGACCCAGTGCCTAACCGGGTCTTTACGTTTATTTCTATTTAGCTGAGATAAGCAATAGTTCTATCAACTTCGCTATCGTCAATATCTTTAATGCCCATAAGCCTATATGCCGTATCGCCAAAATGCGTTAGTTGCATTTTTGCAGGAACAACCTCAGCCCATCCATACATTGGATTTTTTGCTAGCTCTTTTAGATCATTATCAATAGAGGACCAAGATGCCTTTGGTATTTCATCATCAGCTACTAATTTTTGCGCAAAGCCCATTTGAGTTAGTTCATACAATTCTTGTTGAATTGATATTTGCTCTGATGAATAACTCATCAGTTTTCCGCTTCTCAAATTCAATAAATTGTTTTTATTATCATGAAGAATTTTCAATAATACCAACTGTCTGAATGTCATTGAGCTGACCGATTTAAGAATCAGATTTATTTCACCCAAGCTAACTTTTTCAAACACTGAATTAATAAAAACATTACTTATATGATTAGATTTTTTTCTTTCATGTTCAATTTTGCATTTTGTAAGGACTCCCTCAAATATTTCTACAGCATTAGAATTATAGTTTTCATTATAAGCAAAAAAATAGTCATCACTTCTTGGTTCATTTCCTAGCTGAACTCTGTTGTTTATTTCCTTAATGCAGTATTGAGCAGCATCTCCAACCCTTAGTTCTTCTAGCCTTGATAAATATCGATTCCCAAAGTCCTCACAAACTAAACTGATAACCGGGCCAACTAACGGTATACCATCTACAATTTTTAAAGGTATTTTTAAGGCCGTATTAATTGCGGTAGTCTTATGGTTTATTTACATCACCCCTTACTCAAATATACCATGATCAATTAATAATTTCTGCCAGTATTGAGTTGAGTTGGTTTTTCATCTTTGGGTAGGTAGAAACTCAGTGGGAGACAAAGAGAACCTACTGGCCCTGCTCTTTTCCGCGCCTTGCCTCACAAACGCATTCCCACATTCAAAACCTGAGAGAGGCATACAGAAGACTGAATGTAGACATGAAAAAAGCACCCGAAGGTGCTTAAGTATTATTTATCTTTCTCTAATTCAATAAAATGCTCTAGCCCTTCCTTTACAAGGCTAGCTCTGTCTCTTCGAAGAGACAAATAAGTTATGATTGAAATATAAATGACAATTGCAATTAAAGCTTGAAAAAAGACTGGATCATCTTTTTGACTATTTTTTAAAACACTAGCTACAAAAGCCCCCATAATAAGTGAAACTAATGTAGTGATAACAGCATTAATAGTGTTTCCACCTACGATATCTAAATTACAATATCTTAATATTTCTTTTGTCTTTTCCTGATTCAGATTTTTATTTGATTTTAATTTGCTTATTACTGCCAGAAACCTATCACGAGAATTGCTCCAAATTCTTTGTTTTTTTAAATATTTGTAGAAGTCATACACATCATCTTTGATTTGTAAATTCTCTTTCCACTCTTTTTTTTTCTGCTTCTTTAGCTTCCCTTCTTTTGCTTCATCCTTGACTCGTTCCCATTCGTATTTTAAATATGCACTTGTCTTATCAACAAGATCTTGGACATCCTTTTCAAGTTGATTTCTCCCTGAGTATCCATTTTTCTGTTTAAACTCTTTGTTGTATTCTTCAATAATTTCATTAAGAAATTGAATAGCATTGTCTTTACTTTCTTCGGGATTAAGTACCTGCGTTAAAGTTCCTTCTTTTTGTTTTTGGATGAGCTTTTTTTTAATTATTTCATTTGATGAAGAGAGCAAATACTGCAAACGATCTTCAGGTGGAATTTTAAGCAAATCATTCGCTTGGTATATCTCAAAAATCTTTTCATTTATTCTCTTTATTAATTCGTTAATCTCACGATCTGGCACACCAGTATGATTCATATGAAGTTTGATGCGGTGTTGCAAATAGACTAATCTTTCAAAAAAATCATCATGTTCCTTTCCTTCTAAAATCGGCTTTCGCTCATAATAAGTAGTGAGCTGTAAATATTCAGAAGTTAATTCTCTAAGCTGCCCCATCCACTTTACCCGTTCTGAGGTTACTGCGTTAACAAACGTGGTTCTCTTATTCGTTCGTAAACTGCTAAACAAATTGATTAACCCAATAATAAGTGTAACTAAAACAGCTCCTAGCGTAACCCACTGTGAAATAGTCAACCCATAATAGGCTGGTGTATTTAATACAGGTTCATTAAGTGTGACTTTCATTTTCTACCCCCAAATAATAAAATCTATCTAGGGATATTTTACCTTTGATATACAAATAGGTCGAGAACAAAACTGTGCAGTTCCTTCCCAACGGCCCCATATGCAGCCCTTACACCTAGCTGGCTGACGAGGCGGATTTTTTAGACGCCGCTGCTGTTGCCTCTTTTTCATATCAATTCCCCCAATAGAAAAAAGCCGCCCAATAATGAGCGACCTCGGAATATATATTAAATTCAATCGTGCAATGAATCCGATCTGTAGAACGGCGTCCGCTCCGCATCCGCAGCAAATGCGCTGCGCTCTTTGCTTAAAATCTTTACGGACTTTATTACAAAAGAGGACAAGGCCATTTTACATATCTCCTGAAATAGGAGTCAAAAGCAACGATAACGATCAAAGATGATTCAATCCATATTTCAGCTTCCTAACGTTATATTCCTCACTTTTTCGTTAGACTGCATTGATTGACTTAATTTTCCGGCATTTTGGAAAGCTACTGCAACCGTAAAACTGACCTTTCGGACCATTACGCAAGACCAACTTACTACCGCATTTTGGACAAATAAATTCATCTACCGGTACCTCCGCTATTACAGACTGCGGTGTTGGCGCAGCTCCAGGGTTCATGGTCAGGATCATTTCTATTAAGGCTTCCCGATTTATCAGCTTAACCCTATTCGATTTAGCTAGATCATTAGCAGCTGCTGTATAATCGCTGTTCGATACGACCCAAGCTTCAGAAGCTCCGTAATGTGCGATCGATGCCTGAGCCTCTTGTACTGCTTTGATTCCAACATTCTTGTTGTAACGTTTAGCCTGAACAACAATCTTCTTACCGTCTTTTTCGATGATAAGGTCCGCACCGTAATCACCAGCAGCCTTTGTGACCTCCGCTTTATATCCCTGTGCTCGAAAGAGATGGCCGAGATATTTTTCAAACTGAATACCTTCCATTTTATCGATGTCGGCTATACCTGATTTCTTCAAACGTTCGGCACGCTTTTTCCCTACCACAATCATAATTGTTACTACAATAACCAACCCAATCACAGCTCCAACCATTGCACCCTGTAAGGTTTTGGTTAAATAGTATCCTCCGAGTGCTAACCCCATTGCCGCTAAGCCGGCCAACCCCTGAAAAAACTCTTCTTCCTGCTTCGCCTTACTCTTTCTTCTTGCCATTTGAAACCCCTCCGCAAAAGTCTTCGTATAGTCTAATATTCTCCATAAAGGAAGGAATTTCCTCTAACTATGTCGAAAGTCTTAGGTAAAAGGGAGGGGCATCTATTTTTTCATCTAATTATGTCTATTATTGGAGTTGATGCGTTGATCTTCAGAACAAACGGCTCACCTATTCTAATATTATCTTCATCTATTTCAATAACCAATAATTCGCCTTTAATTAATAAATCAGAATAACCCTCCAGTACTTCAAAAGCCTTTCCATTTTTCATTTCTAAAATATCGCCAGTCGTTATCATTATTTAAAATCACACCCTTCAGGAGGTTCTTTATGTCAGATGATCTCAGAGTAAAAAAAAGCGGTCTAATTCAACTCTTAGATATGAGCCAGGAGTTTGAACAAGCAGTATTCAATCACTTCGATGGTGAGAGATACTCAGCTTCTGATGAGTTTATGAAAGTCAATGGGATAAAGAAAATATTTGAGCTTCTCATCCCAAAGACAACATGGACAAAGGAAGACTTCACAAAAAAAAGCAATGAAATATCAATATCTGGCGTTCAACCAGATGCTGATGGAAATGTACAACTTATAATTAACTTAAATGATGTAGATCATGCTTTTATGACCACTTCTGAAGCAGTTACCCAACTATTCACTCCCGATAAGATGAACCAATACGCTAAGTATATGCTTGAGAATTCAAACGATCATCTCCCCATGTTGTTAACAAACTTTGATTATTGGTTTAATCAAGTGCATCCAGAAGCTCCTGTATTAATTCGAACAGTAGTTGAAAACGGTAGTCGAATTGCTCGCTGCTTTGCAACTCCAGCATACAAACCAATTGATAACCATGTTCTCCTTTATATCTCACTATGGGCCTTGGAACAGTTAGATATGAAGTTTTATTTATCTTTATACAGAATTGATCATTCAAGCATGAAGTTGGACTTTGTATCAGATGAAGAAATCAATCTGGGTGAAATAGGAAAATTGAGTTACGGATTCACGTTGGTGAACAGCGAATCAAAAGAAAAAACTGTGGGGTTCTATCCAACTTTTGATTTAACAAATCGTGACGGTACCTCTGCCACACTCATTATGGATAAACCCATTACTATTGTTCACAGAGGGAGATCACTAACCCCGATTATCGAAAAACTTCAAGAAATCAAGGACATCAAGAGGCATCTTGATTGGGTAGTCGAAGTAATCAAGCTTGCCCATAAAACAAAAATTGATGATATATTCGCTTTCAGGGTACAACAAGAAATTATACGAATAATAGGTGTGCGAGAATTCGGGAAATTTTCATCTTCATATACTGAAATTTCAAGCAACAACACCTACAATCTTCTTCAATTCTTCGGTCGTCTAGATGAAATGGATGTTCCCGATGAAGACGAAGCAATAAAAATCAAAGTAATGTTTTGGAAATTTCTCGAAAAATATAAAAAAGATCAAAACCAGAATTAGTTTGCATCTATATTTTTGCATACAAAAAGCGAGAGGAGGTACGCCCCGGTTAATGCTGCATTACCGTAGCCGTGCGTGTCACTCTCGCCTGATTTCAACAGTACAAATATATCATGATTAAAGCCTAATGAACGGTCATTGTACGGTCAAATTCCGGTCTTAAAGCGGCCAGTTAATCCGATCTACTCCCGTAAAATAGCTTCTTCATTAACAGCTTTAATTATTATTTCATAAAGATACGATGTATTCATGTTAAATTTAAAAGCTCCCCATGAATTACCAGTACTATCAAATCCCCCAACACCATAACCAATTGCTAATACACCCTTAAGCTTTTCAATCAGCATTTCTGTTTCAAACAATTGAAAGCCTTCTAAAAGTAACGACTCCTGTAGGTCATGGACTCTCATTTCTCCCAAAGCATTCGCTTGAAAAACATCTCGATTTTCAGCATATTTGTATAGTTTTAGAAAGAGTTTAAAATCATCATCATACATAATTTTCAAAGCTTCTATTGCTACCAAATCACGGCTATTCAATTCTCGTATATCATTAAGGATTTCCCCAGAATACCATCCTAGAACTGTAGCTGATTTAACAGATTTAGCTTCTATTGCAGAATCGATTATTTGAGCAATTATTTCTAAGTTTTTAGGAATTTTTATATAATCCTCTAACTTTTTGTAATAATCATCATCTAGTTGGCCCCTGTTTACTTTTAACGAATACGCTCTAAGATAGCCCTTAAATTTCAATCGTCTTGATAACGAGTAGGCTTTCTGCAACCCTTTAATAGGTGTAGCTATATCACCAGCTGTATCAATATACTCCGTAAACGGAGCTAATGCTTTGTCCAAAAAATCATCCAGGTGATCAACATTTTCTTTTATAACTTTAAAAATATTTATTAAATTTTTACCTTCATCCATTATTTTAATTCTCCTTGTGAGAAATTGTATTCTAATAACTCTATCATTTTACTATAACAAAAAAAGCTTCAAGATAATCCACTTTATTCTGTGGACTCTATGAGTACTTCTATACTCAATGCACAGGCCAATATATAAATAGCCCTCGATTTAACCCGCCGATATTTTCGATCACTCATACCCAACTCACCGCACAGAATGGAATCATACTCATCCTCATGCTCAAGATAACGCAACTGTATGATTTCCCGCTCGGCCTTTTTAAGCCTCCCCATCGCCAAATCCAAGAGTTTGGACTGTTTCTCCAACTGAACAGCTCTGTCCGTATTCCATACTGCTATATTCTCAGTCGTCCGGCTGGTTGCATTGGTTGATCCATGATATCGTGGCTCCGGACTGGCCGTGAGCGCCGCTTGGCGTCGAACAAAGCCGATGTGTCGATATACGCGAACTGTCTCCAAATATTCTTCGACCCGACGGCGGGTTTCCTTTTCGTCGATCGGAAGGATATCAAACGCCAATTGGATTGCTAATTTGTCGCTTTTCCCCATGATAATCCCCTCACTCGTGGTATAATTTTGAATGAAGGTAAGAGATTCGCCCCCATGCCCGGCCAGGTTTTGGGGGTTCTTATAATTTGGAGGTTACTATGAAAAATCCGTTACGTATTAAAACCCAATCTAATAAAAACTTTTCTTTACAAATAATAAATCTATTAAATGAGTGGGGACCGGATGTATCAAAAACAAATAGTAAAGAGCTGCTTATGCATAAATCATTTCTGGAAAGTGTAACAGAAAAGTTGAAGTTTCAAGCTATTTATTCGATAGTCTTCTCCTTAATGGCTACAATGCTCAGTCTTACTATGAGCATTGTACGCATTGAATTAAAGTATTTCCTACTAATTGCAATAATAATATCAGTTTTTTTTCTAACAAAAGCCCTTAAAAATATGTCGGAGTGTTATCAACAAGCAGTATTTCATATAAAGAAAATTGATGTCGAACTCCAATCCCGTTTGGAAAATAAAAAGAAATTAGAACTAATAACAACTCGACGCGAAAAACGTCTTAGAGATAAATATCTTTGAAATAAATGACACAAACCTTCCAAATTACATAAAAAGTGAAAGTAAATTAAGTTACAAAAAAAATTTCTCTGCTTAAAAATGTCCATCGAGCTGACTACTTTAAGATCAAGCAAAGTAAGAAGCAGCTTACGCTGCTCCTCCTCCATCCTTCATTTTCTTTGCTGCCAGCTTGCGATATGCCGTCCATCTGGTTGACAGCTGCCCACTGGTCATGCCGTTTTCATTAGCGATTTCACGCCAGGTTTTATCTTCATTGATGCGTTTCTCCAGAAGAATAGGGAACGGGATTGGCTGTCCATCATATTCGACTTCTGGAAAGATAGGACGTTCAGCAAGGATAAAAGCGTCCAGTTCTTCCTTACTTGTCTCATCTGCAGCAGCTTCACCAAGATCAGAGCTTTCACCATTCTCGACATTTTCTTGTTTTCCTGATTCATCAGGATCACCTTCGTAATTTTGGCTGTCAGTTCCAGTTCCATCATTCATCCAATCCGGTTCGAGGTCTGTTCCCTTTGAATGCTCATCAGAACCGCCATCATTAATATCTTCTTCAGATGATTGAACGCCATTAGTGTCTTCTTCCGCATCCGGCTCAATAATCTCAATATCATCATTCTTCTGCTCGCCGCTCAATTCACACTCCTGCTTTTCGAAGAGATCACCTTGGTTCGGATCTTCTTCCCCGAGCTTCTCTGTGCTCATCACGATACCGGAAGCATCAGTTATGACACGACGGCCAGTGACTTCCCGGTATATATCTCCGTCCTCTTCATCGAAATCAAAAGCAGCCTGCGGATCTCCCATGAAGACATTGATCTTTTCCCCTTGATTGCTGCTGAGAAACAGGAAGTTCTCCTGCATGACTCTCAGCGGAAGTAGCAGTTTAATTTCAACCTCTGTGTCTCCAACCTTGATCCCCTTTGCTACCGTTGCACTAAATTTTGCATAATCCTTTATCATATCGATCTTCCCCTCAAGTTTTTATTGGAGTTGCTTGATCTTCACTTCAATGCGTGGTCGTGCGCTGTACCGTTTCCTTACGAATGCGTCGACTACTTGGCTATCGTCCTTCCAGATGATGCCCTTCAGCGCATCCTTAACACCTTTCAGATAGTTGTCTGCATCTGGCTTAGTCACTGGGAGAATATCACCTCGCTCAGCTGCCGCCGCCTTCTTCTGACTGAAGCTCTTGGGTGTGGAACGATAGGCTGTAACCGCAATTCCCAACGGACCATCCAGCAGTGCTGCTGGCGCATGCTCACTGGCAGCCAAACGGACGTAATCTTTATAATCCCGAGATTTGGCAGGATCATAGGCTCTCGGGAATCCACCGGCAGTGCTAAATTTAGGCCGGCCCTGGGCGACCGGTTCTCCGTAAACCGTAAACTGAATCATTACGTTTTCCTCCTCGATGCTTAGCCGGCATCATAGATGTATCAAGCACATACACCATGCCTGCCATTGCTCCAGTCTCATCTACAACCGCGAAGTAGTTTTGCTGCTGAAAAAATGGATCTATCGGCTTACGCTTCTTTACAACCATTAAGATCTACTCCCCTCATTCGTATACCGATTGCTAACTCAAACTCAGCAATACCCTCATCCACTTCCGATGGCTCCATGTCCGAAAACTCAGCTAGCAGATCCGTACGTCCCTGAGCAACTCCGGTATCTATATAATGACGACGCATCTGGTTATACACGTGCCAATAATTCCGCCCGCTCATCAGGCACCCTTGCGGATCGTCCGCTTCTTCGTCTTCCCTTCGACACTGATCTTGGGGATCAATACCAGTTCCGCAGGCGTCTCCCGCTCAACCAACCAATTATCCGGGTTAAGCCGACTGGCCCGGATCGTTTCCTTCTGCCGTCGCGTCGGCCGTTTTCCCTGCTTCATTTTCTCCATCCCCCTTATTCAGCTGCTTCCACTCTTCAGGCCATACATACTGCCCGTCAATCATCTGTACAATGATAGAATCACCGCTATCTGTCACACGTACCTCGCGGAACATCCCTGTCTTACCATGAAGCTGTGTATAGCGATAAACTTCCTCCGGAGTGTTCAGTGTCACCGAAGGTGTATGCCAGCCGCCCGGTTCCGGGAAGCAAAACCCGTAAAATTGCTCTTCCATATTGGCTCCTTTACTGCGCCCATTGGCGCTTTGCAATGTTCTTCGCATTCCCTGCCGACGTTTTTCCCTCATGCACATATTCGTAATTAGCAAATTTATTGAAATTCTTCATGAAAACAAGTTCGACGGTCCCCACCGGGCCGTTACGCTGCTTGGCAATAATGATTTCAATGATGTTCTTTTTCTCGGTTTCCTTGTCGTAATAGTCGTCACGGTAAAGGAACGCTACAATGTCTGCATCCTGCTCAATTGCTCCCGATTCACGAAGATCACTCATCATTGGACGCTTGTCCTGTCGCTGCTCTACACCCCGGCTGAGTTGGGATAACGCGATAACTGGCACCTCAAGTTCCCGGGCTATTTGTTTTAGGGTCCGGCTAATCTGTGATACCTCTTCCTGCCGGTTCGCACCGCTGCGCCCTCTACCCTGGATGAGCTGCAGATAATCGATCACGATCATTCCCAGCTTGCCTTCTTTCTTCAACCGCCGGCACTTGGCACGAATCTCATTCACCGTTATACCAGGGGTATCGTCAATGTGAATATCCGCCTCCGACAATAATCCAACGGCCATCGCCATGCGTTCCCAATCATCACCTTCAAACTTCCCTGTTCGCATACGACTAGCATCGATCTGGGCTTCAGCACAAATCATTCTTTGTACAAGCTGCGCGGCACTCATCTCCAAACTGAAGATAGCGACGGTCTCCTTCGCTCGTACTCCGACATTTTGAGCAATGTTCAGTGCAAAAGCCGTTTTACCAACCGATGGCCTTGCCGCTACGATAATTAAGTCGTTTTTCTGGAATCCGGCAGTCATCTTATCGAGATCAGTAAACCCCGACTCAATCCCTGTGATTCCGCGGTTTATATCACGGACGTTGTACCGTTGCTCTGCCTCTTCCCAGACCTGCATCAATGCATCTTTGATCCCAATAAACTCACGTACTGGAACCGTCTGGTCTGAGAGTTTAGATACAGCAGTCTCAGCCATTGCAACGAACCCTTTAACATCCTGCTCCTCCCCAGCATTGCGAAGCAGATCTAGGGCCGTATCAATCGCTTGACGACGAAGGAACATCTCCTGTACTCGCTCAACATAGTAGGCTGCGTTCGCTGTTGTCGGCACTGAATGAGCCAACTTCGACAGGTAACTAACCCCACCAACCTTGTCGATTTCCTCGCTGTCCTGCAGCTGTGAGGTCAGGCTGATCAAATCAATAGGCTGTTCCACATTGCTGAGTCGATGCATCGCTCTATATATCCGTGCATGTCCTTCGTCGCTAAATTCCCCGCCTTGCAATATATCTGCTGAAGCTTCATAAGCCGACTGGTCTATCAAGGACGCACCTAGTACCGCTTGCTCGGCTTGAAGGTCAACTGGCATTTCAATTCCCGCAGCTGCTAAAAAAACCTCACGATCAAGCATTCGTTTCACCTCGAAGCTTCCGCATTACTGTTTCCCAGTAACCTTCAGGTGGTGGTTTATGACTAGACACCCATTCATCAAGATTGGCGAAATGTTCTGCAGCAGCTTCCTTGCTGCGCTGGCTATCTTGCAGATCTCCCAACCGGCCACGAATATTTGCAATCTTTGGCTCTACCGTTTCAGTCAGAATATAGCGATCAATATTCTCCTGGGCTGTTTCCACTGGAAAATCTTTGAGATATTTATAATCTGCTTTCACCTTTTCGACAGAAGCATCAAAAAACGGGAAATGCTTCTTGATCTCTCGGTAAAGCTGAGCAACTTCAACCACTTCCACGCTTCTTCTCCTCCTCGATGAACTCTTCAAGCTCGTCAATTTCTTGTTGTCGTTGGCTTTTCCGACGCTCTCTTGAGGCTCCCAGGGCGACTGTTCCCTGCTTTGAAGATGCAGGGGGAGTTAGGTACCGCTCAAGAAATGAGGACAAATCATCCCAGCAGCCAAAAATCACGGTCTTGCAATACTTGAACGTCCGGATCACATCCGACGGTCTCCTCCGTGATAATTTGTGCCGAGCGATTGCCAGATCGATAAAAAAGTATACGAGATCCAGCGGAATGGCCTCGTTCGCAACTTCACGCACATGCTCCCAATCAGCCGAAACAGGATTGATGCTCCCCTTCTGCTGTCTGAAGTAATTCTCAATATGGAGCATGCGCTGCTCGATTGTCGGTTTATCAAGATCTATTTGGCCTGTGGAGACGGCACCCACAGCGGACGACAGAACCCCGGACCTTGAACTCAACTCTTTTTGATCGTCTTCCGATAAGCCATTAATCCATCTATCAATCAATATCTTTGTAATATCTTTATTAGATCGGCAGTTTTCTGCCGCGTGATCGGCAACTTTCTGCCTATCTCTATCTTCCAGAGTGGCAACTTTCTGCCTATCTCCAGTGTCAGAGTGGAAATTTACTGCCGATCTGTTTTGATACTTTTTAGAGTTTTTAACACTGAAAATGAGTCCATAAGGTGCTCTTGTCACTCGGATGTAACCATAATCTTCGAGCGTTTTTATCCAAGAACGGATAGTCCGATTACTGACTTCGAATGTCGCTTCAAGCTCATTAATCCGGATAGGCTTGTTCCCGAGGACGATACCCCAGACAGTCCCCTCTTTCTCCTTCTCCGCTGTCGTGGAGCTGATACACCACAGGAAAAGCCATATCGCTGTGCCTATTTGTTTGTAATGTTGCGGCTCCAAAAGCCCTGAGTATGTTGGAAACGGGTAACTGCCTTCGGGCATTAAATCATCCCCTATAAATCATTCATATCAATTTCTATCATCTTGGAGGTCAACGATCGGATACTTAACCCTTTTCACCGTCCAGCCTGGATAAGCTCGAGCGAAGTATTCTCGAGTTTCCCGTTTAAACTCCTCTTGATCTACCTTCATCAACATCCAGATCCGCTCCCCCATCATGCTCTGCATCATAGGTTTATCGTTGATCATCGATCTGCCACCCTGACAAGAGCTCCGGTAGTCTCCTGAATCTCTCTCTTAAAGCGCTCTGCGTCACTATTACCGTCAGACAGATGCAGTAACCAAATTTCCTCAACATTACGGGTATCATTGGCTTTCAAAAATTCTTTCACATGTTCCAATCCGAAGTGAGAACGAAGCAGCCGTTTCTTTTGGGCAGGATGCAAGTGACCGGCAGCCACCCGCTTGTTAACGATATCTAAAGAATAATTGCACTCCATCATGATGTGAGTAAGGTCTTTGAATCGATGCCGGCAATAGTAGGTATCAGTCAGGAAGACTAGTTTATCTCCCTCTGTATTGGCTAGCAGGAATCCTAGCGGCTCCTCCACATCATGCTGAATATCAAACGGTAGAATTGTCCAAGTACCAATCGTGAACTGTTCCAACGCCTTTATGACCTTCAGGCGATGTCCTGTTAGCCCTCTAGCAGTTGCCGTGCCTGCACTGGTGTAAATGTTAATGCCTGTCCGCATAATGTCAGGAGCAGCCTTGCTATGATCCAGGTGCTCGTGAGTGACGAGGCAACCTGCAATGTCCGACATTCTAAAATTAAGTGCACGTTGTATGGACTTATAAGGAAAACCGGCTTCCAGCAGAAGCACGGTATACCCGTCAGATATGCGATAGGCGTTACCCGCGCTGCTGGAGCCGAGGCATTGGATCTCGATCATTAGAATTCCATCTCTTGTTCCACAGGAGGTACATCACCAGAGAAATTATCAGGGTCACTTTCACCTGTGGATTTATCATTTGCTGGCGGGCTTTTAGTAGCATCCGCCGGTGGACCATTCGGAGTAATATCAATAATCGGTCCGTTCGCATTCTCCCGAATTTCTTCGTCGACTTCCGCCTCTGCAAAATCACTTTCCATCTGCTTCAGACGTAGATAATCATCATCGATCTTTTGAGAGTCGATAGTTATGTCGCCATAGGCTGCACGGTAAATCGTCTTCCAGGCCATTTTGTCATACCAGCCCTCAACTGTTTCCGTACCAACTTTTTTGTTATTTTCCCATTTGTCCTTTTCCCCTCCCCAGAATTCCGGAGAAGCATGATCTGGCTTTCTCTTTTCGATATCCTTTTTTGTCATGACGACAAGCTTGTTCTTTTCTGGAGCCTTTGAATAACTGTGATAATAAAAGCCTCCGATAATGTCCCCGCGGTCAAAGGCATTGACGATCTCGAACTCATAGCCTTCATACTGATTCTTTGAATCTTTCTTGACCGGTCTGAACTTATCGGTTGAGTAGACCAGTTCAACGGTCACATGATCCGGAACGTCTAGACCATATTTAGTAGCTTTCAGTTCAATGCCTCGGTACCCTTCGATGAAGGTGATATCGTATTTTCCGGTATGTTTGTTCTTATAAGGAATTGGGTTGATGTGGTTAGGCTGCGAAGGATCAAATCCAACCCTTGCCATAGCCACCACATCACGAGCAAGCTTCTCCATGTTTACGTGTTGCCAAGTTACCGGTACAGCATCACGGAACTTCTCAGACTTCTTCAACCGCTTTTCTTCAGTTGTCTTAAGAATGGCATCCAGAGCGATGAAGTAATTCTGAGCCAGACGTTTCTGAAACTTGGTAAGAGCTACCTCACCCACGCCGGAACCAAACTCGGAAATTACCTTGGTCATGAAGCGTTCCGATTGAGTAGGTTCCTTTTTAGGAATCTCTGCCGGAGCTGTTTGTTGCTTTGTTTGATCTGTAGTACTCAATTAAATCGCCTCCTGTATGGCTGCCGTTTCTATGCGAAGCTTCTTATCCTTCTCGCTAACTACCAGCCGAATGACCTGGGCATCTGTATCAATCAACCTAGTCACTGCCTCGGCATTATCTACGAAGATCGGAGCCGAGAATCCGTACTGTTCACCTAGCGTATTGATGATGTCCAAACCTACATTGATACGAGCCGCATTGTTGAGTCCACCATCATAAGGAACTCCCTTATAAAGCGTGTCGCAGACTTCCTTGATCCCGCCGTTAATTTGATCTTCGAAGAGGCGGAACCGGGCAAGCTTGAATTTGCTGTTGATCTTGGCATCCAGCATGCTGACCTTGGTCTTAGTGAATTCCTCGCAAAGGAACAGTTCATACTGCAGGCGCTCATAGTCCGCTGCAAGTTCCCGCTCTTGTTTCTCTAGCTCCATCACCCGCATCTGCGCCCGGCGGACACCATCGAATTTAGCGAGATCACGTTCCATTTCTTCGATCTCAACACGTTGCCGACGAATTTCGGAACGGGCTGTCGCAGCAGCATCTTCACCTGAAGTTCTCAATACTTCAATCTGCTGTTTAACTTGAGTAGCTTCAGCCTGCTTGCTCGCATATTCCGGATCTGAGGCAGGATCTTTGACACCTGCGCGAAGGACGGTTAGCTGATCATCAGCGGATGTGACTTCAGCCTGCTGGGTTTTCAGCGTACTGTTCAAACCCTCAATTTCTTCCCGTAGCCGAACGATTTCCTGCTCGAATTTCTGAGCTTCGGTCACCGCCGCTTTACCGGAATTATTGATACGCTCCTTACGCTCCGCTAATCGACGATTAAATTCAGCCTCAGCTTTGTCGTGAGCCACCTTAATTTGATCTTCTGGGAGTGACTGACCACAGGCTGGGCAATTGGCATCATGACCTTCAGGTTGTTCGAAGGTAAGACTCTTCAGCTCAGCAAATTCTGTTCTCAAGCGATCTGCTTCTTGCCGACGATCAGCAACTAAGCGCTCATTCTGCTTAATACGTTGCTCCTTGTCCTCTACTGTCCGGCGGTACTTATCCAGCTCGTTATGCATCCGGTTCACTTCATCACGTTTGAGAGCCAACTTATCCAACACATTGGACTGCATACGACTCTTAATATCGATCAGCTCGCCTTCAATTTCACGAAGCCGCTTCTCCTGAACTGCCACTTCCCCGCCAGAAAGGATGCGGGACAATTCTGCCTCGCTGAATTCAACACGGCGGCGAAGCATTGCGATATCTTCCTTAAGGAGCTCTTCATCCAGCTCCGCAACATCCGGCATTTGGCGCTGCACTTCACTGATCCGCACCGGCAGTTCCTTGATCTCCTTGTTAATCACAGTGCATCGGGAAGAGATAACCTTTTTATGTGACTCAAGGTCGCGATCTCCCAGGATACCTGGTAATGAAGCAAGTTCCTTGTTACCGTGAATGACCTCGGCGTCCGTAAGATCACCGCATACCTCCAGTAACGTCTTTCGGCGCTCTTCTTTCTTTAGCTGTTCATTGAAGTAAGAAGGTGAAGTCAATAGTTTGAATAAATCCTCTTTGATGATGGAATCAACTTCAGAGGTGTACTCTCCCTTTTTCACAGGAACACCATCAAGGAAGTAGTTCGTTTCATGTCCTTCGAAGGCGTCCGTCGCAGAGCCACGCTTCTTCGTCCACTTTTCAGTAAACACTCGGCGGAAAGTACGACGGCGGCCATCGATCAAGAAAACTCCCTCCACCTCGTGCTCCAACTTGTGCTGAAGAACCTTTCCCGCTCCATCCAAACCCTTAATCTCGAAGTCAGCCTTGTTCTGGCTGTCCTTACCGAACAAGAGCCAGACAAAGCCGTCGAACATAGTTGTCTTCCCAGTTGCATTGTCACCATAGACATCAGCGTCCCCGCCATTAGCGGCGAGGACAAGTTCTTTAATACCTTTGAAATTACGGAGCGTCAGGCGCTCCAAAACGATACGTTTCAAGCGATTCCCTCCTCGATTGCTGCATTACATTCAGCATGTAAGATCATTTGTTGATCAGGTGTTTCTGGATAGCTGATACCATCCAAATAAGTCCGGATTTTGTATTCCAGCTCAGCCAATTGCTCATTGCTAAAATGATGCTGAATGGTTTCCCCACTTTGCTGGATATTTAAAACCGGAGGATTAAAGTAGGTCTCCGCATCGATGATGAAGTCAACGGTTTCCTCATGTAAGAGAAATGTGTGCGTTCCACGCATGAATGAACTCCCCCTCTTGTGTGGTGCGCCCCCAGCATGATATAGTGGGGGCAAGAAAATTTGATTTTCAAAGAACTGAGATAGCCCATGCCAGTGGGCTATTTTTCGTTGTCGTGTTCAGCAATTTGCTTGTAATCCACGATTACTGGAGCGTTCTCGACACTGGCTATCATGTGGCCATCTTCGTCCAGAACGACATACTCTGAATGAACATGGTCCTCATACTCAGAACCAACCTGCTTAATCTCAATTACTTCACTGCTATCAATCTCGGTTCCAACTTCAAATACTCGTGTAGGATTACTAACCACTGTTAACTTTTGAATGACCTGCATATATGCCCTCCTTCCATATGTATTGATGCGTCAGCCGCATCTCCAAACGCCAACCCGGAGGAAAGGTTATTTCTAAGGGTCGACGCTTGGAGACAGGGGCCGAAGCCCTTGCCTTTCCTATTTAAATCCCTGCTGCTGCTGCCATTTGCTGAATAATTGCACGGCTGTACAGTTTCCCTTCGAACGGAACCAAATCTTCCTGGCTACCAGTGATCGCACAACCGGGTGCATATTTGCGGAAGATGATCTTCTCGTCGTCCACAAAGATCTCCACCGGGTCCTTAATTTCCAGATTCATCGTTCTACGTAGTTCAATCGGGATAACGATCCGTCCAAGCTCGTCAATTTTGCGTACAATTCCAGTAGATTTCATATTATTTAGCCTCCATAGGATTTATTTTTTGGTAGTGTTCTTTAAAAGCGTTCTGAATCTCAGAAGGTAGATTTTCGGTGACTTCCTTCCAAGAATCAAAAGCGGCTTGAGCGATATCTCGCTTCCGCTCCAGTTCTAGCACCTCAAACCGGATGGATGCTGGGGAGTAAAGCGATTCTCGAAACCGTCTCTCTGCAACGAGTCTTTCATCCCCCACTTGTTTAAAGCGTTCAGCCAGAGCTTGACCGAAGCTTCTTATCTGCTGTTCTGTCACACTGCCCCCTCCTTGCGCTTTTGACGCTTCGAGGTTAAAATGGACACCAAGAGATTCTCTAACCGAGATTTCAAACCAAGTGACTGCCCTGCCAGGCGGTCATTTTTTATTTCTACTTCTGCAACGAGTATCATATTGTTCAAATAGCTCTCCGCATCCTCAATCCTTCCAGGTAGCATCACACTCGGGTTCTTACGGATCATCTGCAAGTTATGTGTTGCATGTTGACCCGCTTCTCTTGCCTCAGCAACCAATTGTTCTCTTTCCAAAGCGCTCCCTCATTTCAAATATTTTTTTGCTTTCAGCTCAGCTCGATGCTCTTTCCAAGTTCCCAACCAGCTAAAGGAATACTCTTTACATATCACTGCAGCCAGATGAGTCAGGGCCGTGATAGCTTCCACCGATTCCATAAGCAGTTGCTTTATTTGATGCCGCTCTGCATCCGTTATTTGTTCATTTGTTTTACTGATTGGAGCTTGCCCAGAGGCTTCAAGCACTTCTTGCATTTCTTCGATCGTTTTGAATAAAACGCTTGCTCTATGCAGGTCTACATTGTCTAACCATGGGGCAAACGCCCCACCAGTTACATCTGCAGCAGCTGCTAGTGAGAGTTGCCCATCATCGTAATGTTCAATTACTGCTCTCATGACCGGTTTGGATGCTTTTCGAGTTCCCCTTGCAATTTTCCCTATTAAGGAAGCATCAGCATGAACGATAAGCCCTGCTTTTTCTCTGGTATCACCTGAGAGCTTTAATGCTTGCTCTAATGCTGGTCCGAATTGTCCGATTGCCAACTTTTGATCCTCTCCTTTGTCCGTTTTATGGGATGCTATCGGACAGAGGCCTGATGTATGATGTTGTTAAGCAATTCCCCTTGCCGAATCCCCCACCCGCCGTAGCCGGTACAGCTTGGCGGGTTTCCTCATTCATAACGCTCTGTTTTTAACCAGTGGTACAGATCCGATTTAAGAACAGTTACTGCCTCGCCCTTCTTCCTATTCCGATTCAAATGTGGAAAGGTAGGATGATTGGTAAGCTCTTGAACTTTTGGAGCGCTCATTCTCAGTAGCTTCATAATATGAGCTGGTCGGAGCACTTCGGGATATTCTCCATTCAACCGTAGTTCTGTAAGCTGCTTTTCCAATTTTTCATTCTGCTCGGCAAGATCAGCCGCCAGGCGGAGGGCTTCCGCGAATGTCGCTGGTGTTTTTACAGCCTTAGCCATGACGGTACCTCCTTACTTAACTTTGACTAGCACATAGCGCGAATAACCTTGACCATGCTCTCGGTAATCGAGAAGCCAACCTTCATTGATCAGCCGATTAACTTCCTCAGACTTCCTTGTTTCCTTCACTTCACGGATATCTTGAATTTCCAATCAAATCACCTCCTTCTCAATTTGTTCTTTAAAGGAACATTCATCATTAAAAAATTTTTCCCAAGGGAAATTTAATGATTTTCCAATAGCTTTCGCTGCTGGAACTGCTGGTGTTTTAATTCCAGCTTCGATATTTGTATAGTAACTTCGAGAAATCCCAGCTTCGTCAGCTACTTGTTCTTGTGTTTTTCCTAATAATTCACGAAGTTCCTTCAACCAGTTTCGCATGATAGACACCTCCATTGTTCCTATAAGTAACTTTATGGATTGATTATATGTTACTTAAAGAAACATGTCAATATAATTTGATTCTTATAGGAACATTTATTTATTGTTCCTATAAGGAACGTTATAATAGTTTTATTCTTATAGATGGTGTGGTGTATATGGAAATAGTCGCTAAACGATTAAAGGGTGAGAGAGAAAACCTTAAGAAGTCGGATTCTAAATGGACACAAGAATATGTAGCTGATCTTGTTGGTGTAGCAAGACCTACATATACTGCCTATGAAAACGCAACTAAACTCCCGCCAATAGATACGTTAAGTAGGCTTGCTGACGTATTCGATGTCGATACTGATTATTTAAGTGGTCGGTCAGACATACGTAAAAGACCTGATACAAATATGTCCTTTTTCGGAGGTCCAGAGAATTATACTGAAGACGAGATAGAAGAAATGGAAGCCGCTCTCTTGCGTTACCGAGAAATGAAAAAACGCGCGGCCGAACAAACTCAAAAGAAATAATAAAATCCTCCATCCGATGGAGAATTATAAGGTTGGTAATACGTATGGTACTCATAATTATTCTTATATTAGCGGTACTTTATAGTCGAAGTTTGAAAAATATAATATCTTTCCTCTTCCTTGGATTTGTAGCTTTGTTTTTGTGGGAATTTGCTTGGTGGGGGAAAATCATTGACATCCTTTTTATCTCTAGCATGTTACTAGTTTTAATATTAGGCTTTATAAGAGGATTTAAAGTTAACGAGAATAAACCTGATAAGCACTGAATTACTTAAGCCAGCAATGGCTTTTCTTTTCACAATAAAACAGAACATATGTACGTAAAACGGGGGTCATTATATGAATTATTCCAACTATTTCAAAACTCCTCTGGAACAATGGATTGAAGAACAATACCGATCTAACTGTGTTTTCACTCCTAATGATCTTGATATAGACAAGATCGCACTGATCTTCGGGGTAGATATTGTTTATTATGACAAAACAACATTTAGTGAAAATGAAGAAAGAGTCATTTTTATAGACAACCGCAATGATCGTACAGAACAGCGTAAGGTTTTTTTTCATGAGCTTTGTCATGTAATTCGTCACTCAGGTGATCAACGCTGGATGCCAGATTTGTTTCGTGAAGCTCAAGAGATTGATGCTGACCGTTTTGCGTTATACGCCACGATCCCATTCTTTATGCTTGAGCAGATAACACTTCCTATTCACAGGAGTGAAGCCATTAGCTTACTCGCTTTAGAATTCCATGCCTATCCAGAATTAGCAGAGTTGCGTCTCAAACAAGTGGAAGATCGAATAAATAATTCGGAGTTCATGTCAACCTTTACATACACCAACCAGATTACGTCCAGTCTTGAAACCACAATCCACGAATCCCCTGTTTCAGGTCTCGGCTACCTTCAGGAGCCCCGTATTCATTCATTGTATGGTCTAGAAGACTTCTCTCGCCCCCAAGCCTTAGTCATTGAGCAGCGTCAGGGTTTCAATTGGAACAAGCCACTGGACCTTAATGTCGAGCAAAACTATAAACTACATAGTTCGTCATTCCACCGTTCTCGACATGATGCTACCGTTCTGCCTGGAGACCTTACTCTGCTTCCGGATCGGAAAGGGTATGTGACCATCAACTTATCTCGAGTGGCCTGGCGTCATGGCCAGGGCGTAACACGGCTGATTCTTCCTATGGATGCTATTGATGACGCTATAAATTTCTAATTACGAAGGGATTGTTGATTATGAAAGGCCATGTATACCCTAGAGGTAAAACATACACCTACGTCTTCGATTTACCAGCAGATCCGTTGACAGGTGAAAGGAGCCAAAAATCAAAAGGTGGATTTAAAACCGAAAAAGAAGCATGGAGTGCATGCAGAAAAGCAATGACTGATGCTGAAAAAGGACTGGATCTAAAGCAGTCTAAGATTACACTAGCAGAGTATTTGGTGGAATATTTGGAGACACATGCTAAACCCAACTTCAAGCCAACCTCATATGACACAGAGAAAACCATAATTGAAGCCCGCATTATACCCGCACTTGGCAAAGTAAAGCTTCAGGCTCTCACCCCACGAACGATTAAGAGCTTCTATGCAGACCTTCGGAAGAAATATTCGAAGGACTATGTAAAGAATATCCATGGTGTGCTGAAACGCGCGCTCAGACTTGCATACTCTGAATCTGGACTATTGGCAGAAGATATAATGAGTAAAGTATCTATGCGGAGTAAGATAAACGCGAACGAGCAAAAGGAGATGCAGTTCTGGACCATAGAGGAATTCACCCAATTCCTTAATTCGTCAAAGTATCATGTTCATTATATTGTGTTTTCATTGGCAATTTATACTGGAATGAGACGTGGTGAGATCCTTGGGCTTCGCTGGGGTGATATCGACTTCGAAAAGAAAGAACTCAAGGTGATCCAGACGGCCAACTGGACACGTGATGGTTTAGTCATTCAACGTCCGAAAACGAATGATTCCATACGACGGGTAAAACTTTTTCAGAATATTATTGATGACCTTAAGGAACGCTACAAGCAAATCGAGGCTTATAAAAAAGAATATGGGGACTCATATGAGGATAATGACTTAGTATGTTGCTACCCTGGCGGAGGTTATATAAAGCCAAAACGAATTACTGAAGGTATGGACGTACTTGTACGTAAAGCAGGTGTCAAAAAAATTAGATTCCACGACCAGCGACATACACATGCATCATTCTTATTGGCGATCGGAATAAATCCAAAGGTAGCTGCTGAACGGCTGGGTATGACTCCAGCGATGTTCAACGAACGATACTCACACCTACTCCCAATCATGCAGGAAGAGGCCGTTGACAAAATTGAAGCAGAACTGAATAAATACGCTGAAAAACAGCTCGAAACTGCAGAAAAATAATTCCCGTTAGCAAATCCGTTAGCAAGCTCAAAATCCTAGTCTTTATCCATTCTATTTTCTTAATATTACAAAGCCTATAGAAAGCAAAAAACCCTTACAAAGTAAGGGTTTTCTCTAAGTGGGCCCTGAGGGACTCGAACCCCCGACCAATCGGTTATGAGCCGACCGCTCTAACCAACTGAGCTAAGGGCCCGGATCTAAAAATATCCGAATGTACAATTGCTGTTGTAATAAAATTGGTTGCGGGGGCAGGATTTGAACCTGCGACCTTCGGGTTATGAGCCCGACGAGCTACCGGGCTGCTCCACCCCGCGTCAGAAATAATATTCAAACAGCGACAATAAATAATATACAGTACAAAATGGGTCTACGTCAAGGATGAATTTGTAAAAGTTCTCAAGGCAAAAATCTAACCCCATATCTTCCTTTGCGGGATCGATAAATCTCCACAAAACTTGGGTCATGATAGCCATAAATCCAGCCATCTTGCTCAAGTCTTTTTGCCAAACAGCCTGCTTGAAATCTCGTTCTGAACAGTTTCGCGAAGTATATCCAATTCATGATGCCCTCTTCTCCTTTTCGCAAATTAATCTTACGCTGCTCTGAAGCTTATCATGCCCAACTTCCACAAAATAAGCCACCGGAAATCCGGTGGCTGCTACATATTCCAAAACTCAATCCCCTATGGAGTCAAAATAATATGTGGGGTCTTTTTCGAGCGTACCCAGCATGGTATTCCCTTGCTTCTCCCAAGCTTTTAGGGCACTCTCGACCGTTCTCTTGCCCTGATAAACTTCTGTGAACAGTTGACGCCCAACATCGTTAATACGGCTAATTCCAGGCTTCTGTGTCTGTAGGACGTTCATCAAAGGATCATTGGCTGGTAATGGTTTGAGCGTATAGAAGGACTCCAGCTTTGCTGAAAGTACCTGCGTGGTAATGTAATCCTTACGGGAAGTTAGTTCCCCGCGGGTATGGGCTTTGATTTTGGCTACCTCGTTACTGTTAACGAACTTGATCAAATCCCACGCATCTTCCTTATTAGCAGCCATAGAGTTGATAGCCATCATATTACCTACCCAGGTACCTACAGCCACTCCTGGTTTCTCCTTAAAAGTAGGTACGGTAACTAAACCCCAATCGACGGGAATGTAATTTTTAATTTTTGCTGCATTACGACTCACACCTGCAAGCTCATTAAGATAATCGTATTCTCCAATTACCATTGCAGCTTTTCCGGTAAGGAATAGATCCCCTTGGACAGGACTATAGGTGGTCCGTTCTGTTTCTATAAAATCCATACCGTTTAACCCAGGTGTAATTTGCTTTTTCACCAATTGGCTGTAGGTCGTCCAAGCTTGACTCCACTGTGTTTGGTTTACCTCCATCTTATGTCCCTTGTTGTCATACATAGCAAGCTCAAGCGGTGAGACATAGGTCTGCATATCCCAGTAAGGATCGCTCATATAACGGTTCATCGAAAAGCCATATATACGCTTATCTTTATTTGTCGATTTCTTGGTCACCTTTTCGGCCAGCGCGAACACTTCATCCCAAGTCATTCCGTCTGTCGGATAACCTACCCCAGCAGCATCAAAAATACCTTTGTTAAAATATAACGCACTCGACATAAAAGTCGGCGCTAACGCGTAAAGACTTCCTCCACCCAGCTCACGAACTCCACTTAGCATCGTAGGCGCCATATTGCTTAAATCATATTGATCTCGTGCGATAAGCGGCTCCAGCGATTGCACCAGATTATGTTCCACCAAACTCTTCACCAATGTACTATCACCGACGATTACATCAACCGGCTGTGCACCGCCCATAATTGTTCGGATATTCTCCAGATTATCTGGGTTAACCTCTGGATAGGTGCTGTCAAAACGAAGCTCATTCATATTGATGGCTGGAATAATCTCAAGTTTGATTTCAGGATGCTGCAATTCATACATATCTGTAAACTGCTGACGAAAAGAAGAATCGTCCTCTCCAGACCAGAGGCTGCCAATACGTAACACGCGCTGTTCTGTAGATGGCTTAGAAGCCTCCGCCCAGGCTGTGTGCCTGCTTTCAGAGATTAAAGGCAATAGGAGTGCTGCACATATTCCAAAGCTTAACCAGCGCCGCCATAGCCTTCTATTATTATTTATATGATTCATTCTTGAACCCTCCCATAAAATACTCAATCCATCCACCTTATGAATAATTACCCATAATTCTAGTAACAGTATATAGCTTTATTCAGGAGGGGAAGTTACAGGCTGTTTAAAGTTATGCTACGATTTCTTCATATTATTTCTATAAAAAATGTTCCGCGAGTTTCCTGAGGATACTGAAATGCCTTTCTGCGACAGGATAATTGTACTTTGTGCAACTATAAAAGCGAAGTGTGTTGTACTTCTCCTTTTAATTGCACTTTGTGCAGTTAAAAAACGTTATTAGGTGCTTTCGGCGGATTTCTGGCTGATATAATTGCACAAAGTGCAACTATATTGCCAGATCCTCTAAGAAAGGTTAGTTTAAGTGCACAAACTGCAACTATTCGGCGTGTGTGATGACATTGCGATGGCATCACCGGGGCAGAGTATAGAAATCTACAGTGCCAGAGCGTTTCAGAGTGTTCAGAGCAAGAGCATAGAGCGACATCGCAGAGCAGCAGAGCAGCATTGTTTCAGAGCGTTCAGAGCGTAGAGCGACAGCGCAGAGCAGCAGAGTGTCAGAATCCCGAGTGTCAGAGGCAATATACCAGAGCGACAGAACGCAGGTCAGCCAAGTGTCAGAACGTGAATGTAGATGTGAAATGTGAATGCAAACACCAAAACCCTACACTCCACTCTACTTTTCCTTTTACCATACAGCATTTTGCTTCCTTACTAACTAACCTACTAACTAATCTACTAGCTAACCTGTGACCGGCACAAATCGCCCCTTCTACGCAGGATAATTGCACTTTATGCAACTATTACAGCTGAGTGTGTTGTGCTTCTTCCTTTTAATTGCACTATGTACAGTTAAAAAACGTTATTAGGTGCTTTCGGCAGATTTCTGGTGGATATAATTGCACAAAGTGCAACTATATCGCCAGATCCTCTAAGAAAGGTTAGTTTAAGTGCACAAACTGCAACTATTCGGCGTTTGAGACGACAGCGCGATGAAATCACCTAAGCAGAGTATAGATTCCAGAGTTTCAGAGCGTTCAGAGCATAGAGTGACAGCGCATAGCAGCAGAGTTTGAGACGACAGCACAATGGAATCACCGGAACAGAGTATAGTATTCCAAAGCGTCAGAGCGTTCAGAGCAGCAGAGTTTCAGAATCTCGAGTGTCAGAGTTTACACCTGCCGCGGCTGGATAATTGCATCTTTCAGCAATAAATAACAGCGTACTTCATGCACCTGGTACAGCTGAGTGCACTTTAAGCTTTTCCTTTTTATTACTCTCAGTGTAGTTAAAAAGAAAAGCCTCCCACCAAAATGTGAGAGGCCCGTCCAATCTATACTCAAATATTTAGTTTAAACGCCAAATGCGGAAGGATCTTTTCTCCAAGATTTCAGCAGTTCCACATCTGTAGCTGCGATCTTGCCTTGTGTAAGAGCCACGTCAATCAATGTGCTGTAGTTGGACAAGCTTTGCAATGGCATTTCAGCTGCGGCAAAAGCATCGACCGCACGGTCCAGCTCGTAGCTGAAGATTGCCAATACAGCCAACGCTTCTGCGCCTGCTTCTTGCACAGCTTGAGCTGCTTTGATGGAGCTTCCGCCAGTGGAGATCAGGTCTTCGATAACCACTACCTTTTGTCCCGGCTTAATCAGTCCTTCGATCTGATTCTGCTTGCCGTGACCCTTAGCTTTATCGCGGATATAAGCCATTGGCAGATTAAGTTTATCAGCTACCCAAGCTGCGTGAGGAATGCCTGCGGTTGCTGTACCTGCGATCACCTCTGCATCTGGATACTGGCTTTTAATAAGCTCAGCGAAGGCATCAGCAATATAGTTACGTACCTCTGGGTAAGCCATAGTCAGACGGTTATCGCAATAGATCGGGGATTTAATACCAGAGGTCCAGGTAAAAGGCTCCTGCGGACGCAGTGCCACCGCTCCTATCGTAAGCAGATAACTTGCTACTTGTTCACTTCTATTTAATGTACTCATGCTAAGGTCATCTCCTCAATAATATTTAGTGCTGCTTGACGTGGATCAGCTGCAGTTGTAACAGGACGGCCCACCACCAGGAAGTGGCTACCTTGCTGAATGGCTTTGCCCGGCGTCATCACCCGGGACTGGTCACCTAGGGATGCACCTGCTGGCCGGATACCAGGTGTAACTGTACAAAATGCGGGCCCACAAGCCTCTGCGATCGCTGAAGACTCTTGCGGTGAAGCCACCACTCCATCCAGACCTGCAGCGGCTGCCAGCTTAGCGTATCTGACTACAGTATCTGCTACGTCTCCTGCGATTCCAATTTCGTTATTCATCACTTCTTGGCTCGTGCTGGTCAGCTGTGTAACTGCGATAATCAAAGGCATTTTAAGCGCAGCATTCGCATTAACTACTGAAGCAGCGCCTTCCCGTGCTGCAGCCATCATCGCTGAGCCTCCTGCGGCATGTACGTTAAACATATCCACACCGAGGTGCGTAAGGCTTTCTGCCCCGCCTTTTACCGTGTTAGGAATATCATGCATTTTGACATCTGCAAATACAGAATACCCCCGAGATTTCAGTTCATTAATGAATTCCGGTCCCGCTGCATAAAAAAGCTGCATTCCCACTTTCATATAACAAGGAATCCCTTCCAGCTTGTCAATCAAGGTTCTTGCCCCAGCAACATCAGGGTAATCTAAGGCGATCATCAAGCGATTCGCCATTTCATTCCACTTTGCATCTCCCTGTCCCATAACCGTTCTCCTATCCAGTGCAGATTTAAATCCACACTCTTCATTTATTAGCCCCTAGGCATAGCGGAACGGTCTGCGTAAACGCAAACCGCCCTATACATCTTTATGAGATTAGTTTAATTGACCGACAAAAGCAGGCATGGACTGTGACGAGAAGTTGATCGTCTGCAGCATTCTGAGCAGTGCCGTTACTGTATCGAGTGATGTCATACATACGACGCCATTCTCAACCGCTTCACGACGGATACGGAATCCATCACGCTCTGGTGTTTTCCCTTTAGTCAGTGTATTAAAGACGAAGTTGGCTTGCCCACCACGAATCAAGTCGAGAATGTTCGGCGCACCTTCATCCAGCTTGTTCACGTTCATTACGTTGAGACCTGCTTCTTCAAGCGCTTGAGCGGTGCCTCCGGTAGCAATGATCTTGTAACCCAGCGAGTGGAAGCCTTTCATAAGCTCTACAGCCTCTGCTTTATCTTTATCTGCCACTGTAACGATGATAGCGCCGGTTGCTGGAATTTTCATTCCTGCTCCGATTAGACCTTTATACAAAGCTTTTGCATACAATTTATCGCGGCCCATAACTTCACCCGTCGATTTCATTTCAGGTCCGAGCGTTGGTTCTACTCTACGCAGCTTGGCAAAAGAGAACACCGGCACTTTAACCGATACATAATCACTTTCCGGCCATAGACCTTCTGCATAACCGTCATCTATCAGCTTGCCGCCGAGAATGATTTTGGTTGCCAGATGCGCCATTGGAATTCCAGTTACTTTACTCAAGAATGGAACCGTACGTGAGGAACGTGGATTTACTTCAATTACGTACACTTCATTCTGATAGATAACGAACTGGATGTTGACCAGACCAATCGTTTTCAGTTCCTTAGCAATCTTGATTGTGATCTCAGCAATTTTTGCTTTCAGACCTTCATCCAGATATTGCGGAGGATATACAGCGATGGAGTCACCGGAGTGAACGCCTGCACGCTCAACATGCTCCATGATCCCTGGAATAACTACCGTCTCACCGTCACAAATTGCGTCTACCTCAACCTCTTTACCTAACATGTAACGGTCAATCAATACCGGATGCTCCGGATTCACCTTAACCGCTTCTACCATGTAGCTAAGCAATTCCGCATCATTATATACAATTTCCATTGCGCGTCCACCAAGTACATAGGAAGGACGTACCAGGACTGGATATCCAAGCGATTGTGCAGTTTCTACTGCTTGATCTACGTTGATAACCGTCTTCCCTTTTGGTTGGGCAATATCCAGACGAGCCAGCAAAGCTTCGAATTTCTTCCGATCTTCAGCTTCGTCAATACTGTCTAGGCTAGTTCCGAGAATTTTAACGCCAGCGGCACTTAATGGTGCAGCAAGGTTAATGGCTGTTTGGCCTCCGAATTGTACGATAACCCCAATCGGATTCTCTTGCGCAATTACGTTCATTACATCTTCAAAGAACAAGGGCTCAAAATACAACCGGTCCGAAGTATTAAAGTCGGTAGATACAGTCTCAGGGTTATTATTGATAATAACCGCTTCATAACCTGCCTTCTGAATCGCCCATACTGCATGCACAGTGGAGTAATCGAACTCAATCCCTTGACCGATCCGGATTGGACCCGATCCAAGCACGATAACCTTTTGTTTATCGGAATGAATGACTTCATTTTCAGTCTCATAAGTAGAGTAGTAGTAAGGTGTAGAAGCTTCGAACTCAGCCGCACAGGTATCTACCATTTTGAATACAGGCGTTAATCCTCGCTCTAAACGAAGCGCGCGTACATCAGCTTCTTTGATGAATTTAACGTTCGCTTGTCCTTCTGCCCGAATCTCAGCAATCGCACGGTCTGTAAAACCTCTGCGTTTAGCTTGGTACAAGGTTTCTTCTGATAAGCTTTCATCCCCACGGATGACCTCTTCAAAGTTGATCAGTCCCTCGATCTTGGACAGGAACCACCAGTCTACGTTAGTGATGTCTTGGATCTCTTGCAAGCCAAATCCGCGACGGAAAGCTTCCGCGATCAAGAACAACCGCTCATCATCAGGTTTTGCGAGACGTTCACGCAGGACGCTTTCTTCCAAATCTTCAGCGCCCGGCAGGCGGAAACGGTGTACACCGATTTCCAGGGAACGAATTGCTTTATGAATGGACTCTTCGAAGGTACGACCGATGGCCATAACTTCTCCAGTGGCTTTCATTTGTGTGCCCAGCTTACGGTTCGCATGAATGAACTTATCGAACGGCCAGCGTGGGATTTTGCTTACGATATAGTCAAGTGTAGGCTCGAAGCAAGCATAGGTCTGTCCAGTAACTGGATTGACGATTTCATCAAGTGTGTAACCAAGTGCGATTTTGGCAGCCATTTTGGCAATCGGATAACCGGTTGCTTTCGAAGCCAAAGCCGAAGAGCGGCTGACACGTGGATTTACTTCGATTACATAATATTGATAGCTTTGCGGATCCAGTGCGAACTGCACGTTGCAGCCACCCTCGATATTCAGTGCACGAATGATTTTGAGTGAGGCGCTGCGCAGCATCTGATATTCACGATCGGATAACGTTTGGCTAGGTGCCACAACGATACTATCCCCCGTATGCACACCTACCGGGTCAAAGTTCTCCATGTTGCAGACAACGATACAGTTGTCGTTCGCATCACGCATAACCTCGTATTCAACTTCCTTCATGCCGGCAATACTTTTCTCCACTAAACATTGTCCGATTGGACTATAACGAATACCTGCTTTGACAGTCTCAAGCAGCTCTTCTTCGTTGTCGCAGATCCCGCCGCCGGTGCCGCCAAGCGTATAGGCTGGGCGTACAATCAGTGGGAAACCAATTTCCTCAGCGAATTTCATCGCTTCATCTACTGTGGTAATAATAGTGCTCTCTGGTACAGGCTGTTCCAGTTCGCGCATCAAATCGCGGAACAAATCGCGATCCTCTGCTTTTTCGATGGACTCAAGCTGGGTACCTAGAAGCTTAACATTCTCTTGTTCTAATACTCCTGCACGAGCCAATTCTACAGCCATATTAAGACCTGTCTGTCCTCCCAAAGTTGGCAACAAGCCATCCGGGCGCTCCTGGCGGATGATGCCAGTTACGAATTCAAGGGTAATCGGCTCGATATAAACTTTATCAGCCATATTGGTGTCAGTCATGATAGTCGCTGGGTTACTATTGATCAGCACAACTTCGACGCCTTCTTCTTTCAGGGCCTGACAGGCCTGCGTTCCGGCATAGTCAAATTCTGCGGCTTGCCCGATAACAATCGGTCCAGAACCGATTACTAATATTTTTTTAAGCTTTTCATTCTTAGGCATGTTATAGAGCTCCTTTCACGGCTTCAAGCTGTTTTACTGTAGGTTTTGGCGCCGTGATTCTGGCGTTTGCCGCAAGCTGCGCCTGGCGCGAGCTCACAGGTGTGTTAGCTTTATGATCAGCGATCATCTGTAAGAAACGATCGAATAAATAGCTGCTGTCATGAGGTCCCGGTGCTGCTTCTGGATGATACTGTACTGAAAATGCAGGGTAACGGGTATGTTTAAGTCCCTCAACGGTCTTATCATTATTATTAATGTGAGTAACTTCTAGCTCCGTGCTCTTCACAGAATCTTCATTCACTGTGTAGCCATGGTTCTGAGAAGTAATGAAGCAACGTCCGCTCTCCAATTCTTTAACCGGATGGTTACCGCCACGGTGCCCGAATTTCAGCTTCTCTGTATCTGCGCCACAAGCCAGTGCAAACAGCTGGTGACCTAAGCAGATACCGAAGATTGGATATTCACCAAGCAATTCCGAAATCGTCTTCACTGCGTGTGGAACATCTTTCGGGTCCCCAGGGCCGTTGGAGAGTTGAATACCATCTGGATTGAGGCGACGAATCTCATCAGCGGTTACGTCATGAGGTACAACTACAACATCACAACCGCGATTGTTCAACTCGCGTAAGATACCAGCCTTCGCGCCGTAATCAACCAGCACGATGCGTTCTTTAGTTCCCGGGCTATTGTACATGCTTGGAGTAGATGTGCGGGCTACCTGATTGCGCAGTTCTTCAATTGAAGTGTCGCCCATCATTTCCATCAATTCCTCTACACGTTTATTAGAGGTAGTCAGAATCGCCTTCATTGTTCCGTAGTGGCGAATAATCCGCGTCAACATCCGGGTATCAATCTCGCTGATTCCAGGAATATCATATTCTTTCAGCAGGTCGTCCACACTGTATTCTGCGCGCCAGTTACTTGGAACTTCTTCATGACGACGCACTACAAAACCGTGTACGAAAGGACGAACAGATTCGAAATCATCCCGCGTAATCCCGTAGTTCCCGATCAATGGGTACGTCATGGTAACGATTTGCCCGCAATATGAAGGGTCAGACAGTACCTCTTGATATCCTGTAATTCCTGTGTTAAAAACAACCTCGCCTGTCTTTTCACCTTCAGCGCCAAATGCGGTACCTGTAAATAAAGTTCCGTCTTGAAGCAGCAATCTCGCCTGCATTCCCTTCCACTCCTTCATGTTCTGTAGTCTAATACGTATGCCTTGCATGCCTTCCGGAGTGTACGCGCTCAAATTGCTGATCCGCAAAGATCAGCAATTTCGCCTCACCAGTCCGCTAGTTTTTCTCAGTCCATACGGCTTTGCCGTCCACCCAAGTTTTTACCGGCCAACCCTTAAGCTTCCAGCCGCCAAAAGGAGTGTTACGTCCTTTGCTTGCGAAGGAACTTGGGTCTACTTCTTTTTCCTGCTCCAGATCGATCAGTGTCAAATCTGCAGGAGCTCCGATCTCCATAACCCCGGTTTTCAATCTGAATACCCGTGCAGGATCGGCAGTCATTCTTTGTACTAGTAAGGATAAATCCCATTTTCCGGTTTCTACAAACGCTGTGTATAAGAGTGGGAAAGCTGTCTCGAATCCAACGATACCAAAAGGTGCCAGCTGCATTCCTTTTGCTTTCTCTTCCTCACTATGTGGCGCATGATCTGTAACAATCATATCTAGTGTGCCATCAAGCAACCCTTCGATACACGCCTCAACATCGCGGCGGGAGCGCAGCGGCGGGTTCATTTTCCAATTGGCATCCAGGCCTGGAATATCGTCTTCAGCAAGAAGCAAGTGATGCGGACATACCTCAGCAGTTACTTTAATGCCGATTTCTTTTGCTTGGCGAATCAGCCGAACCGACTGTTCAGTACTGACATGGCATACATGGTAATGAACGCCTGTCGCTTCTGCCAGCAAAATATCGCGTCCAACATGGATCGCTTCTGACTCATTCGGAATTCCTTTGAGGCCATGCTTCTTAGAGAACTCACCTTCAGCTACACAGCAGCCTTCGACCAACGAATTATCTTCGCAGTGGGCAATGACTGGCATATCGAGCGATACTGCGATGTTCATTGCATCTTTCATCATTTGAGCACTTTGTACGCCCACACCGTCGTCTGTATAACCAATAGCTCCAGCTTCTTTGAGCGCCGCAAAATCCGTCAACTCACGTCCGAGCTCATTTTTCGTAATGGCTGCATAAGGAAGCACTTTAACTAGTCCTGCTTCACGCGCCTTGTCTTTCACAAATTGCACGATCTCCGGGCTATCTGTCACCGGACGAGTATTTGGCATACATGCAATGGTTGTAAATCCGCCTTTAGCAGCTGAGCGACTTCCGGTTTCCACTGTTTCCTTGTGTTCAAATCCCGGTTCACGCAAGTGCACATGCATATCAATGAGTCCCGGAATGAGCAACTTACCTTCAGCATCAATGATCTCCGTAGCTTCTCCGATAGCTTCATTTCCGTCGATTATAGCCGAGATCACACCATCCTGAAGTTCGATGTGTTTGCGCTCAAGCAAGCCTTCCTTATTCAATACGCTGGCGTTTCTAATAATCACTGTCATGATTCTACCTTTACCCTCAGATCACAGCTGCGGGCCCTCTCGTTATTATATAATAAAAATTCATCTTTGTGTATATTTATTAGTCTCTATACGTTAGCATTCTATAAGCTTATAGTAAAGCTCTTTCGAGAACCGCCATCCGGACCGGTACGCCATTAGACATTTGCGGGAAAATCCGCGATTGACTGCACTCAACTACTGCATCATCAATTTCTAGATTCCGGTTAACCGGAGCTGGATGCATAATGATTGTGTCTTTGGCCAGCTTAGCTGCCCGCTCTTCTGTTAGACCATAGTGGCTACGGTAATCTTCAGCAGACAGCTTAATGCCGGAAGTATGGCGCTCAAGCTGTACTCGAAGCATCATTACTACATCCGCTTTAAGAGCTTCTTCCATAGTTACGTAAGGCGCATACTCCATAAGCTCAGGAGCCTTCATATTATCCGGTGCACAGAACTGCACCTTGGCTCCCATTTTCGTAAGCCCCCAGAGATTAGAGCGCGCTACGCGGCTATGCATAATGTCCCCAATGATGGAGACTGTCAGGCCCTTTAGTTCCCCAAAGGTTTTGGTCATGGTGTATAAATCAAGCAGCGCCTGCGTAGGATGTTCATTGTTGCCGTCGCCCGCATTGATAAGCGGTATGGACACCTTCTCAGCTAACTGCTGCAGCACACCTGCAGGCTTCAAACGCACAACTCCGGCATCGATCCCCATCGATTCCAGTGTGCGCACTGTATCGTAGATCGACTCCCCTTTTTCTACACTAGAAGCTGCAGCCGTAAAATTAAGTACTTGCGCACCTAGTCGCTTCTCTGCCATCTCGAAAGAGAAGCGTGTGCGTGTGCTGTTCTCAAAAAACATGTTAGAAATAAAATGGGAGTTCAAGATGGGGGTTAGCTTTTCACTTTGATTGTCCCAAAATGCTGTTCTGTCAAGCAGTTGGATAATTTCCGACCGGTCAAGCTCTTTGATTCCCAGCAGACTACGTTCCTTTACCTTGGTAAGTGTCATGATGTTATCGTTCCTCCCGGTTTGAAATAATGTAGACCTCATCTTTGCCGTCGTATTCCTTCAGCGCCACTTCAATCTGCTCGTGCTTTGAGGTAGGTACATTCTTACCGATGTAGTCCGGCCGGATCGGCAGCTCGCGGTGTCCGCGGTCAGCCAGTACTGCCAGTTGAATCATTCGTGGGCGTCCGCAATCCATCAAAGCGTCCATCGCCGCGCGGATGGTGCGTCCGGTGTAAAGTACATCATCGAACAAAATAACTTTTTGATCATGGATGCCAGCACTTCCTGAAGTAATAACGACGTTACTCTTCACTACCGCTTCACTGCCTTCCACTTCACGGTCATCCCGGTAATGTGTGATATCCAGCTCACCGTATGGAATCTCGACGCCTTCAATCTCCTTGATGCGCTCAGCGATACGCTGTGCCAGATACACACCTCGTGTCCGAATACCGACCAGCAGACAATTCTCGATACCTTTGTTCTTCTCCAAAATCTCATGAGCAATACGTGATAAGGCCCGGCGGATCGCCGTTTCATCCATAATGACATTTTTCTCAGTAACCATAATCTTGTCACCCTCCAGCTTGTTCGCCTATTCAAGTTCCCGGAAATCAAAAAACTCCTTGCCTATAACAGGCAAGGAGTGAAATCCGCAGATGAGGAAGATGACGGCCGCGCGCATAAAAAGACAGTTCCGTATTTACACACGGATACCTTTCTAAGAGTCGCGAACCTCGATTCACGTTACCTTGCCAGCCTCACAGGACTGAATTAAAGGCGCTATTCATTTAACAAGAATTATGACAGAACAACCCCCTCATGTCAACTTTCTCTGTCTAAACTTTTGCACTTCTCTTCCTTACTTCTATTAACAACAAGGAGAAAGCAGTACTCCGTATCTGCATAAAAAACGAGGCTGGTCTCAAATAACCGTTTCATCACTTTTAGGACAACCTCGTTTATGTTCTTAATACTACTTGATGTCCAAATGGTTCAAGAGATGCACCTAGTAATGCTGACAATGATGCAATCGGTGAGGTACTTATATAGTAATTAGGGAATTTCTCCCTGAAATTTAGTGAATTCTCTTCATCAGACTTGTAATTAGGGAAAACTTCCCTAATTATTGACCAGTTCAGTAAATAATATAGAAAACCCGCTGATTATTAGGGAACTTTTCCCTGATTTCGTTCATTTAGAGCGAATATAGGCTAATTTCAAGGAGTTTTTCCCTAATTAGTTTAAAACCCACTCTTTACTTCGCACAAACACAGCACGCATAACGCTCACCACACAAGTCCGTCACACAAGTCTACTGCACAAATTCCACCGTCACAGTTACCACAAATCATCTACTGCAAGCTGTACGAAAATCAAAAATAGCAGTCAACCCCCACATCCGAATAAAACAGAACACTACAATGCACTACAATGCATTACAATGCACTACAATGCATTACAATGCACAACACGTGGCGTATAGTCATAGGGCACAGTAATATCTACAACATTTCCTATTCCATAAAAAAAAGCTGGCCCAAGTAGAAATCACTACTTTTGAGACAGCCTCATTAATTTCAATAAAAATGCTTAAAACTCAAATTCCACATCGCTAAGACGTCTTTGAATTTCAGAGATGACACGTCTCTCTTCCTCTTCACCTTTAGCAATAAAGGTAACGGAGAAACGAACAAACGGACCTGCATCATCCCAAGGCACAGTGGAGATCAGCTTCTCACGAATGAGGAATTGGGAGAAATCTTCACCGGATTCAAAACGACGACCGTCTTTGATTCCCTTAGGTGCAGCGACATACAGGAAGAAGGAGCCTTTTGGCTTCTCAGCTTTAAAGCCGAGGCTGTTCAGTGCATCAACCAGCAGATTGTGACGACGGGAGTATTTATCCGCAATCGCTTCAGTAATCTCCGGATGAGCAAGACCATAAGCCGCTGCTTTTTGAATCGCGATAAATTGGCCGGAATCGTTATTATCCTTCACATCGCTGAAAGCTTTAACCACTAGCGGATTGCCAGCCACAAAACCAATTCTCCAGCCCGTCATATTGTAAGACTTAGAAAGAGAATGCAGCTCTACACCCACATCCTTCGCACCTGGAACGGAGAGGAAGCTAAGTGGCTTCAAACCGTCATAGGTCAAGGCAGCATAAGGAGCATCATGAATAACCACTACATCGTATTTTTTCGCCCATGCAACGACCTCAGCAAAAAACTCAGGAGTGGCACTAGCACCCGTTGGATTGTTTGGATAGTTTAGATAAAGAAGCTTAGCTTTACGAGCAATGTCTTCCGGAATTTCATTCAGATCTGGAAGGAATTTGTTCTCCTTCTTCAGCTCCACCGTAAATACTTGTCCACCCAAATATTTAGTATGTGTACCCAAGACTGGATAACCCGGCACGGTCATAATCGTGATATCACCTGGATTGATGAAACAAGATGGCAACATAGCCAGCGCAGGCTTCGATCCGATGGAGTGAACTACCTCCGTATCTGGATCAATACCTTCCACCCGGAAAACTTCCCGCAAATATTCAGCAGCAGCAGTCTTGAATTCGGCAATTCCGTTGTCCGCATATCCGCGGTTTTCTTCCTTCGCTGCTTCTTCAGCAAGCTTAGCTACGATACCCGCATCAGCCATCTCATCCGGCTCGCCTACGCCCATATCAATTAGTTCAATGTTTGGAAAATCCTGTTTTGCGGATGCTTTAGCACGTTTGATTTTCTCGAATTTATAAATCGAAGTGTCTTTGCCATAATTGGCACCGCCGATGCGGTCTGCAAAATTAGTCTGAATGAAGCTATCTTGGTATTGTTCAATACTCATACTGTCATCTCATCTCCTGAATATCTATTCTACTTTTAAAAGAAACGGCTTCGCCGTCCCTTGGATGGCGTATGTTTCCGGATATCCGTTTCATTATAAAAATAAGGATAAAGAATAAGGCATTACCCTTTCTTTATCCTTATGTTTTTAAATATGCCGTAAAGTAGTGTTCAATACCATAGACTAATTATCACTTCATTTGTACTTATCTGCTGCGTAGGGTGAACAGGACTTCTTCCATATCCTCTGGAATAGGTCTGCTGAATTCTTTATATTCACCTGTGGTAGGATGAACAAATCCAAGTACCGCCGCATGCAACGCTTGTCCATTCATCGTAGTGCCCTTGCTGCGTCCATATATCGGATCACCTACAAGTGGATGACCAATGAACTTCATATGTACCCTGATCTGATGCGTGCGGCCAGTCTCCAGCTGCAGCTCCAGTAGTGTACAATCTCCGAAACGTTCCATTACTGTAAAATGGGTCACGGATTTCTTGCTGTTCTTTTCGGTTACTGTGTATAGCTTACGATCATGTGGATCTCTGCCAATCGGTGCGTCAACAGTGCCCTTATCATGCGACAAATTGCCGTGTACGACTGCTATATATCGGCGCGTAACACTATGCTCTTTAAGCTGTGCGGCAAGTGAGGCATGACTGGCATCATTCTTAGCCACCATGATAAGACCAGAGGTATCCTTATCGATCCGATGGACAATACCTGGACGAATCTCACCGTTAATGCCGGACAGATCCTTACAGTGATACATCAGCGCATTTACCAAGGTGCCTGACGGATGTCCCGCAGCTGGATGCACAACCATGCCCCGGGGTTTATTAATCACAATGACATCGCTGTCTTCATATACAACCTCAAGAGGAATGTTCTCCGCGATCAAATCCGTTACTTCTGCTTCAGGGACAACAACACTAACCACGTCGCCTTCCGATAGCTTATAATTGCTTTTCACTGGCTTGCCATTAACCGTAACGTTACCGCCGCTGATCCACAGCTGCACCTGAGAACGGGAAATTTCTTCTTCCCATGATTCCGTAATATATTTATCGATTCGCTCCCGCGCGTTCTCTGCCGAAACGGTCCATTCCGTGACGTCCCTCTCTTCTTCGCTCGTAGATGCCGCTTGGTGATTGACGTCTTTATTCAAATCATTCATTCCCTTCTCTTACTTCCTTTGCTTCTTTTACTTCTTTTATTTCCGTAATTTCTTCGCCGTTCTTAAGGTCACGAAAAGAATCCAGAAGAATCAGTCCAACCCCAATGACGATACAAGAATCCGCCACGTTAAAAATCGGGAAGCTATAGCTCCCAAAATTGAACAGAAGGAAATCAACAACCTCACCATTGATTATCCGGTCCAGGAAGTTCCCGATAGCTCCACCCAGTACAAGCCCTAGGGCAACAGATAACAGCTTCCGCGAGTGTCTAGTCTTGTTCAAATACCAAACGATACCACTAACCACTACAACCGTAACTAGAAAGAAGAACCATTGCTGACCTTCGAGAATCCCAAAAGCAGCCCCGCGATTGCGATGAGAGGTAATCAGGAAAAAATCTCCGATAACAGAAATCTGTTCTCCGATCTCCAGACGTGTAGCAATGAGATACTTTGTCCCTTGATCCACCAAAAATACAATAAGAGCAATCAAATAGTACACCACAGAAGTTGTCACTCCGTTCTTATTTTTCCCGCTAAATGCGGTACGAATACTGTTTAAAGACTTGTATATTGTAGCACAGCCCTTAAAGAATCGTCTATTGCGGGACATCCGCTAAGTTCAATCTTGGGGACTATTTTCCAGCGCTAAAATCCCTGCTCTCCGGTCAACCTAACAGAAGAACCATCCGGTGTTATCCGGCAAGTCGGAATGATTCTTATAAAAGGTACAGAAAGGAGCTTTCTCATTATGACGCACCTGACAGTACAGCAGCTCTCAGAGCTACGTGCACGATTGGAAAAAGATCGGGATACGATTCAGCGCAGGCTTCAGAATAATGAACATTACGGCTTAGATGAATCCATGCGGGATGGTTCCGGAGAGCTTTCCGAGAATGACAACCATCCAGGAGATGCAGCCACCGATTTGTATAATCGCTCCATGGACATTTCACTGTTAGAGCGGGACGAGCATGAGCTGGACGATATTGAAGCTGCTTTATCCGCTATGGATAATGGCACCTATGGGATATGCAAGGCTAGTGGTGAGCCGATCCCTTTTGAACGTTTATCTGCCATCCCTTCCACACTTTATTGTAAAGAACACAACCCGCGGCAAAACGCACCTTTCACTCGTCCAGTGGAAGAGGAGCTGTTATCTCCACCTTTTGGACGCACCAGTCTGGATGAGCGCGACGATCAAAACGGTTTTGACGGCGAGGATGCCTGGCAGATTGTTGAAAGCTGGGGTACCTCGAATTCTCCCGCCATGGCGGAGGGCAACAATATTGATTCTTATAATAATATGGAGATTGAAGCCGATGAGCTGGAAGGCTGCGTAGAGCCTTGGGAGAACTTTATCGCCACTGATATCACGGGCAACAATCTGATTGTAGTGCCGGGACGGAGCTACCAGCGTTATTTGGACAGTGACGAGGCAACCCATAGTCTTGATCCTCTCGAGGAAGACTAAACACAGATGTCCCATACACAAAATCATTTAAACGGCGTACTGTTCCAGTTTTAAGGAATGGTTCGCTGTTTTTAATCTTAACGTTTCGATGGCTATTTGAATTCTAGCTGACGCTGTACGATCCGCACAATATCCGCAATATAATCCCCAATGATCGGTAGATTGAGCGCGCCTAGTCCCTGAAGGATGTAAATAATCGTTGCCGCAAAAAAAGTAAAACCCAGTGCGATCCCAACTCCCCGAGCTGCTCCAAATAAAATATTTCTCCAAATCAACCGCCAAGGTGAATATAGCAGATCCGTATATTGATAAATTCGGGATTTTTCCAAAATATGAGCCCACTCAAAGGTCAATCGGTACATTGTATTCATTTTTTCTTCCAGCGGAATATCCTCGGGATTACGCGGATCTGCTGTTAGATACTCAGGATTAACTTCAGGAAAAGCCTTATTCTCCTTTTCCTTGTCTGGATTATTCTTATTGCCGGATGTCTTAATGGAGATTCTCCTCTTGTTTCCCTCCACAGCTACGGCTCCTCTCATATGTCTTTCCTTCGCTACAAAGTAAACGAGCCCGGCCAAAGAGAATTCATCTCCTTAAGCTCGGGACTCGTTAGTTTTGCGCCGAAATATAAAGACTATATTTCCCGCATAAACGGAAGATCTCCGTTTACACTTATGCCGCTAGTATATGCTGTTTTGGGACAGGTAATGCAGAATTATGCTTCGATATGGATACCGATGGATTTATCACCGACTTCTACCGTCTCAAAAGCATGTTCTCCATCAAAATCAACCGTAGTCACAAGTACATTGTCTCGCAATACATTGTCAAATGCTGTAACAGCTGCTTTCAGCTCATCGTCTAACTTCAAGGTGAGTGCGATCCGTTTCTCGATCGGCAGATCCAGACGTTTACGGTAATCTTGAACCGCACGAATGATCTCACGAACCCAGCCTTCTTGTTCAAGCTCAGGCGTGATTTCGGTATTGAGCGCAACCGTAACTCCATATCCGGAAGCTGCGGCGAAACCTGCTTTGGCTTGTTTTTCAACAAGCAGTTCTTCAGAAGTGATTACAAGCTCTTCACCTTCAGGAGTCGCAATCGCGATTGAGCCGTCTTGCACCGCTTTACGGGTAGAGTCACTATCCATAGCTTTCAGAAAGCCTTGCAGGAAGCCTACGTTTTTACCGTATTTTTTACCGGCAACCTTAAGATTCAGCTTGAGTGTGAAATCAACAAATCCGCTGTCACTGTTCTCCAGCACGATGTTCTTGATGTTGATCTCGTCTTTGATGATCTCTTCATACTCAGCCAAATGGAAGTCACGGTTCATCGAAACGATCAGCTCGGACAGCGGTTGACGATTCTTAATGCCTGTTTCGTTACGTACGTTACGCGCCAGCTCAACGATCTGTCTTGCACTTTCCATATCCTCTTCCAGCTCTTTATCGATCAAGTTCTCGTCAGCAACCGGGTAGTCTGCCAAATGCACACTTTCTCCGCCGCCAAGGTTTGTGAAGATATCTTCGGACAACATCGGTGTAAATGGAGCCATCAAAGTCGCTGTCGCCAAAAGCACATGAGTCAACGTACGGTAAGCATCCAATTTATCTTCACCTAGACCACTACCCCAGAAGCGGTCACGGGAACGACGGATATACCAGTTGCTCAGCTCATCCACAAAGTTCTCAATCGCTCTAGACGTATTCACGAAGTCATTTACCGCAAGTCCTTTATCCACCAAAAGAATCAAGCTGTTCAGACGGGACAGGATCCAGCGGTCCAGCTTATGTTTTGATACCTTAAAAGGATGATCGGCTGGGTCGTATCCATCGATGCCCGCATAAAGCGTTAAGAAGGCATGTGTATTTACCAGCGTATCCACTACTTTAGATTTCGTCTCACCTACAAGACCACGCGAGAAACGTTTATTGTTCCACGGCGCACTGTCGGACAAAATAGCCCAACGGAATGCATCCGTGCCGTAATCGTTCATGATTTCCCAAGGATCAATAACATTGCCTTTGGATTTGGACATTTTTTGACCATTCTCATCGAGGATATGACCGTGAGCAATAACTGCTTTATATGGAGCTTTACCCTTAAACAAGGTGGATACTGCAAGCAAGCTGTAGAACCATCCGCGGGTCTGGTCGATCCCTTCACAGATCATATCTGCCGGGTACTGATCATTCAGCTTATCCTCGTTCTCAAATGGATAATGGCTTTGTGCAAAAGGCATTGAGCCACTGTCGAACCATACGTCGATCACTTCCGATGTACGAACCATCTCTGCACCTTCGCTAAACGGACTGCGCAGCTTGATCTTATCCACGAAAGGTTTATGCAGCTCAATATCTTCAGGAACATCACCAATCGCCATCGCTCTTAGCTCTTCAATGCTGTGTGGTGCAAACTCTTTGCCCGTTTCTTGACATACCCAGACGTTGAGGGGTGTACCCCAATAACGGTTACGGCTGATATTCCAGTCAACCAGTTCATCCAAGAACTTCCCGAAACGGCCTTCTCGTACATGCTCAGGGTACCAAGCCACACTGTTGTTGTTAGCAATCAGCTGATCTTTGATCGCTGTAGTGTTGATGAACCAGCTGTCTGTTGCGTAATACAAAAGTGGTGTATCACAACGCCAGCAGAACGGATAGCTGTGCTCGTATTTCTCTTTACCGTAAAGCAATCCTTTTTCAGACAAAACCTTAATGATATCCAGATCGCAATCCTTAACAAAACGTCCCGCAAAATCAGAAACTACATCCGTATACTTACCGGAATTATCAACCACATTTACGAAGCTGATGCCATTCTCACGGCAAGTCTTGTAGTCATCTTCACCATGTGCTGGTGCCATGTGTACGATCCCTGTACCACTGGAATCTGTAACGAAAGAAGCACCTACGATAACATTGCTTTTCTCTGCCTTAATATATCCGAATGGAGGTGCGTAAGTTTTACCGATAAACTCGGAACCTTTATGTGTAGAAAGGACTGTGTGCTCGCCTTTCATTACTTCTTCAACCAAGTTTTTGGCAACGATGTACACACCATCTTCTTGTTGCACACGTACATAATCCATGTCCGGGTTCATAGCTAGCGCCATATGGGCTGGCAAGGTCCAAGGTGTTGTCGTCCAAGCCAATACGTAGTCTCCGCTGTCATCCAGCTTGAACTTCGCGGTTGCACTGAGATCCTTAACGGTTTTGTAGCCTTGAGCAACTTCATGTGAGCTTAGTGTAGTCTGGCAGCTCGGGCAATACGGGCTAACACGGTGTCCGCGGTAAAGCAACCCGTTCTCATGCACTGTAGCCAAGATGTTCCATACACTTTCGATATAGGTATTATCCAAGGTTACGTAAGGATTATCTAAATCCGTCCAGTATCCGATTGCTTCTGTAAATTCACGCCATTGCTTCTCATAACCGAAGACGCTGTCTTTACATTCCTGGATGAATTTTTCTACGCCATATTCCTCAATCTCTTGTTTACCGGAGATGCCAAGCTTCTTTTGTACGCCTAGTTCTACTGGCAGACCGTGTGTATCCCAGCCGGCTTTACGTACTACGCGGTAACCTTTCATTGTCTGGTAACGACCGATGAAATCCTTAATTACCCGTCCCAGCACGTGTCCGATATGCGGCGCACCGTTTGCTGTTGGCGGACCTTCGTAGAATACATAGTTTGGACGTCCCTCACGGTTCTCCATGGACTTGCGGAACGTATTCTCTTCGTTCCATTTCTTCAATATGCGGACATCTCTTGCCCGCGCCTTTTCTCTGACATCTACTTTTTGCATGTGATGGTCAATCCTTTCATGGATTAGTCTATAAAGCTCTTTTCGATCTTCGGGCAATCCTGCGCAGCAGCTGCCGCTTCTTTCCGGGCTCCTGAGCCGCGATCCCGCAGGGCAGCAATCGCTCGGGGGTGCCATGCGCGACCTTGCGCAGCTGGTCGCACCGCTCTTGCCCTGGCTCCCGAGCCGCGATCCCGTTAGGGCAGCAATCGCTCGGGGTGCCATTCCGCGACCTTGCGCAGCTGGTCGCACCGCTCTTGCCCTGGCTCCCGAGCCGCGATCCCGTTAGGGCAGCAATCGCTCGGGGTGCCATGCGCGACCTTGCGCAGCTGGTCGCACCGCCCTTGCCGTAAAGGCCCCGCAGGCGAACCCGCCAGGGGAGCCTAAGAAGGGCCGCTCCTTCAGCCACATGGGTCCGTTTGTTTCCACCACCGTACCTAGTTTGCACGAGGCTTTACTTTGCGGGTGTCCAGAGGGCAGCAGCCCTTGGGGTCCCCCTTAGAAAGGGGGATTTAGGGGGATGGCCGCCCCGGAACAACAAAATAAGCGTCATCCCACCCCCAAAGGGGCGAGACGACGCTCGCGATACCACCCTAATTCTGCGCATGAGCACATCCTTAAGGGGAGTGTATTCAGCACAATCTCAGTCCTGCGCGTAAATCTGTGCACAGGTCCGGTGTAACGTCCGGCAGACGGTTAGGCTTACGCACGATCAACGCTTCAGCTTAACTTCTAGGGGAAGATCTTCCGGCAGGGTTCGAACAATCGGCTCGCAGCAATCGCCGACTCTCTGGAGAACGTTACCTTGTCGTACTTGTCCCGTCATCGAATACATATAAACATTATACAGATATGTTCTATTTATAGACTTTTTGAATCTAAATGTCAACAACCATTCGCCCAATCTAGCTATTATGAGCGTACTTGCGCATGGAGTTCACTTTATTATGGTCTATTTTATCGGAAAATAAAAATAGAGGGAATAGCTCCCTCTATTTAGCCAATTATCGTCTGAAACCTTTAGATGCGATGAAGGACATCATCCTTGAAAGCTACGTTCTCGCTCGCCTCACGGCTCTCTAAGGCATTCCAGTCATCCTGTGATAACAGCTCCAGCTGAGCTTCCACTAATGTCCGGAAACGAGTGCGATAGATCGAAGCTTGCTTACGCAATTCTTCAGTCTCAATAGCAACCTTACGGGATTTGGATAACGCTTCGTTAATAATCCGATCGGCGTTTTTCTCCGCTTCCTTGATAATGAGCTGGGATTCCTTCTTGGAGTTGTTCTTCACATCATCCGCCGCTTCCTGAGCGACTAAGATCGTCTTCGATAAACTTTCTTCAATATTCACAAAATGATCCAGACGCTCTTGAATAGACAAAAGCTGATTCTGCAGTTCCTTGTTCTCACGGATGACGCTTTCGTAATCCTTGATCACTTGATCCAGAAATTCGTTGACCTCGTCCTCATCATAACCGCGAAGTCTCCGAGAAAACTCCTTGTTATGTATATCGAGCGGTGTTAATGGCATGCTGTGCACCTCCTAGAAATTTCGGACCTTCTTTATCTCTAAATCGCAACTAAGCGGCAGACAAAGAAGAAAGACTGTACTTCAAGTAAAGGCAGAAGGTGTTCCTGTGTTCCGCCTGCCATTCATGGTCCGCCTCTTCTTTAAAGTATCGGCGTCCAGCTTAAAAAATGTTTGATTCCCTCGAAATAATCAATTTCGACAAGTAAGACCGTATTCCTGCAAGGGATTCATACAAATTTACCAATCTGAACACGGTATCGGCCCTTTTTCGTCAAACTGCCGACCTCTAGAACCTTGAAGCGACCAAAGCCTTGAATAGATACCATGTCACCATCCTTAAGACTGCAGGATGGGTCTTCCTCCACTTTCCAGTTTACCCGAACGCGTCCAGCCTTGATGGGAGCAAGAATTTTGCTTCGGCTAAGCCGTGTTACATCTGCGGCAATGCCATCCAATCGCAGGGATGCTACAGTCAAATCCATCAATTCCAGCTTAACCTCACTATTACGCAAGGCGGAAAGGGGTAATACTTCCGTACTTACCTGTATCCGGTGCACTCCAGTTAAATTCATAGCTAAATAATCTGCAATATCAGCAGCGACTACAACATGACAACCATCGTCCAGAACATGAATATCACCGATTTTTCCTCGTTTAACACCCAGCCCCAAAATAGAACCCATGTAGTCCCCGTGCTCCAGAGCCAGAAACTTCTGCTCCCCTGAGGTTATTGCAAGCACCTTCAGCTCCATGTCTTCCTGATCCAGGTCACGATAATCAGGAGCGACAAGCGCTCGCTTCCGCTCTGCCTCAGCATGTCCACCCTCCCATTTAACAATCACATCAGGATGGCGGTTAACTAAAGTTTGCAGAATAAAACCTTGGCGGGGATCGAGAAATTCAGTTAATTTAGTCTCATGATATTCTCCAGCGTTGGTAACCCATTCGAAGGCCTTGTCCACAAATTGACGTTCATCGGGATGAAAATGCCCATAAACTTCGTTCTTCATCACAGTTGCCTAAAAAATCAAATGCAGGATAGATTTAAGTCCGCCTGCCGCGAATTCCAAGACAAGTAATGCAATGATTGGAGAGATATCAAGTGTACCGAAGAGCGGTGGAATAAACCGTCTGAACGGTGTTAAATACGGCTCTACGAGTTTGCTTAGCAGTTCTCCAATGAAGTTATCACGAACGTTGGGTAACCAGGACATTAGCACATAAAAAATAATCATGTAAAAATAAATGTTAAACAAAATATCGATAATGTAATCAATTTGAAGCAAAGCCCATTCACCTCATTCTGTTATAGTCTTGATCGTCACCTAGGATTTCTGTAATGGAGCCTTGAATTTCAACAGTATCTGGAGTGCACATAAATATATTGCCCCCAATTTTAGAGATTCCTCCCCCAAGGGCATAAACAGTTCCGCTGAGAAAATCAATAATTCTCATTGCTTGATCATTGCGAACACGTTGCAGGTTAATTACTACCGTCCGATGCGAACGGAGATGATCAGCAATCTCCTGTGCCTCATCATATGAACGTGGTTCATATAATACAACCTTGACATTTTTTTGCGAATGGATACTGACAACGTTGCCCCTCTGATTTTTGCGGGTTTCTACAGGGGCCGGCTCATACTCATCCTCTTCGTGGATTTGCTCCCGCTCCACAACTTCCTCTTCCTCCTGCAAGCCCAAAAAACTCATAAATCGGTTCATAACGCTCATCACGATCCCTCCTAATGGCCTACTAACACCGTACCCAGGCGTACCCAGGTGGCTCCTTCCTGTATCGCCACTTCAAAATCATTCGACATTCCCATGGACAGCTCCGTAATCGGCTCAGGTGTCAAAGCAAGTTGATTAAGCTCATCGCGCAGCTCACGAAGTCCGCGAAATACAGGACGGGTAAGCTCTGGATCACCTTCTAAAGGTGCCATCGTCATAAGTCCAATTACCTTAACGCGGTCCAAACTAGCGATTTCACGTAAAAATCCAGGTACTGCCTCAGGTGACAGACCAAACTTCGTATCTTCGCCAGAGATATTCACTTGAAGAAACACATTCACTTCCTGATCAGCGGCAAGCGCCTTTTTGTGTAATTCTTGCGCCAGAGACATCCGGTCCAAAGAGTGTATATATTGAAATTTGCCAATAACGTCTTTAACCTTATTGGTTTGCAAATGCCCGATAAAATGCCATGTCCCTTTGTCCCCTAAAACCTTCCATTTGTGCTCAGCATCCTGCCAGCGACTCTCAGCAACATGCTCTAGGCCTGCCTCCAATACGGAGGATACCATTTCCAGAGAAACATATTTCGTCACTGCAATTACCTTGACTTCATTACGATCCCGGCCGCTTGCCGCGCAGGCACGTGCTACACGTTCCTCTACCTCAGCAATTCTCTCCTGCAGTGTTAAAGACAACTTTCAACTCTCCTTTATTCCGATCCAGCTCGTCATTCTGCCTGTAATACCGTTTTCTTTGCGATAAGAAAAAAACAAATCACGATTACAGCTTGTACACCATGTTGTACATTCGATATGAGTCGGCAATATTCCTGCTTTTATCATAATGCGTCGATTCATTTCTTTCAAGTTTAGCAAGTATTTACTCTGATCAGTCTCTGAGGCTCTGTAAAGCTCCACAGCATCGAAAGTTTCTATCCCCTCATTCAAGCTGCCCTCCAGCTGCCGAACATGCTCCATCACATAATCATCCACCTCATAACAGCAGTCGCCAATGGATGGACCGATCGCTGCCATAATATCATGTGGATGGCTGCCGTATACCTTTTGCAGCTTACTCACCATGGCTGCGGCAATCTGAGCCACCGTTCCTTTCCAGCCTGCATGAGCAAGACCAACGACTCTACGCACGGGATCATAAAAATAAAGGGGCACACAATCCGCATAAAAAGAAGTCAACAAAACCCCAGGCACATCCGTCAGCAGACCATCCGTAGCTTGAAATGCCGATGCTCTGTCCTGTTGTCCCCGCCCACGGTCTACTTCCCTTACTACAGCTATCTCTGCCCCATGAGTTTGTTCTCCACAGGTCCATGCTTCCGGCTTGAAATCAAGAGCTTCGGCAAGCGCTCTCCGATTGCTCAGGACATCTTCAGGAGCATCCCCAACGTGAAACGCACAATTCAGGCTGTCATAGGGCGCCTTGCTAGCCCCTCCCTGTCTACCAGTAAACCCCGCTGTAATTTCGTTATGCTCTACTCGCCAAGGCTCCAGATGGAGCAGCATAAGCATTTCTTTCCCCTGCACAAACGGTTCCATTTCCTCACCTCCGCCTTAGTGTACCACATGTAAATACCCGTACAAAGTGACGGTTAAGCCAGATCTCTTAAATTCTTAAATAAAAAAACAAAAAACGCACCTAATTAATAAGTGCGCCGTTCGCTGCGATCTCCCCGTTCCAGATACATCGTTTCCCGCTCTTCCTGTCCCGGAGACATCCGCGACTCTTCAATCTTCACGAGCACGACATCGGACCCGATCTTAACTATATTCCGCCAAGGAATAATCAGATCTGTCCCGCCTCCGAACAATCCCATAAACCGAGTGTATCCGGGTATAACGATGGCATCAATGACACCACGGCGCAAATCAAGCTCCAGATCACTTATCTGCCCCAGCCGCTTGCCATCTACAATGTTGATAACATCCTTCGTCTGAAAATCAGATATTTTCATTTTTTTGGCAGACCCTTGATAATCCTCGTTCATCTCACCACCCCTGTACAATCCGACCTATAGTCCAATATATGATCCGGAAGCTTGTCAACATGCATTAAAAAGAGGAGACAGTCCAAAATCCTTAACCCGGATTCTGGAATATCTCCTCATGGCTACTGCTCTAAGATTTCACGTGTTTTTGCATTTGCTGAATCGCAGATTTCTCCAGACGTGAGACCTGTGCCTGTGAAATGCCAATCTCATCTGCGACCTCCATCTGTGTTTTCCCTTCGAAAAACCGCATGGATAAAATTCGTTTCTCCCTTTGTCCTAACTTACGCATCGCTTCACGTAATGCAATTTCTTCGATCCACGACACATCCTTATTCTTATCGTCGCTAATCTGGTCCATTACATAAATAGGATCGCCGCCGTCATGATAGATCGGCTCGAATAAGGACACTGGATCCTGAATGGCATCAAGAGCAAATACAACATCTTCCTTCGGCACACCCAGCGCTTCTGATATTTCGAATATCGTCGGTTCCCGCGAGTTCTGATTAGTCAGACTATCACGTACCTGGAGCGCTTTGTAGGCGATATCTCTGAGAGAACGTGATACCCGAATCGGGTTGTTATCACGCAGGTAACGCCGAATCTCACCGATAATCATCGGAACCGCATATGTGGAGAATTTAACGTTTTGTGATAAATCGAAATTATCGATGGCTTTCATCAGACCGATGCAACCCACCTGGAACAAATCGTCAACAAATTCTCCCCTATTATTGAACCTCTGGATAACGCTTAGAACAAGTCTAAGATTACCGTTTACCAATTTCTCTCTGGCGGATCGCTCGCCCTGCTGCTGCAGCGAAGTGAACAGTTGCCGCATTTCCACATTCGTTAGAACAGGCAGCTTAGCAGTATCCACACCGCAAATCTCGACTTTATTACGGGTCATGATGATTTACCTCCCAAGGAGAAACATTACTGTACATTATCTCCCGGGCTCGCCATTTTATTCCTTGCTAATTTCACCTTACACCATCTTGTTAAACTCCTTGCGCAGCCGCTTGATAATTCTTTTTTCCAGCCGCGAAATATAAGATTGGGAGATGCCAAGCAAATCAGCCACATCTTTTTGTGTCTTTTCTTCGCCTCCGCGCAGGCCAAATCTCAGCTCCATAATGAGTCTTTCCCGATCACTCAGCTTTTCCAGTGCTTTCTGCAGCAGCTTGCGATCAACCTGTTCTTCTATGTTCCGATAAATGGTATCATTTTCCGTTCCTAATACGTCAGAAAGTAATAATTCATTACCATCCCAATCAATATTAAGCGGCTCATCAAAAGAAACCTCACTCCGTGTCTTGCTGTTCCGCCGCAGATACATCAAGATTTCATTCTCTATGCAGCGGGATGCATAAGTAGCCAGTTTTATTTTTTTCTCAGGATCAAAAGTGTTCACTGCCTTAATTAAGCCAATAGCTCCAATCGAAACCAGATCCTCGATATTGATGCCGGTATTCTCAAATTTACGAGCGATATATACTACCAAGCGAAGATTGCGCTCAATTAACATCGCACGAACAGCTGCATCGCCGCTAGACAGCCGTTGAAGCAGATATTCTTCTTCTTCCCGTGTCAGCGGTGGAGGAAGTGCCTCACTCCCGCCAATATAATAGATTTCCTGACTCTTCAGCCCTAGTAGAAACAGCATGCGGTAATATTGCAGCTGCAGAGCAATTTTCCATTTGACCATTATTTGTTCCTCCTCCAAGAAGTGCACGGTTCGCGTGTGAAGCTTTCAAATCCCGCTTTCAGCCATCAGAAGTTTGGTTCAGCTAGCTTTAAAGATTAGGAAGGCAGTGCTGCAACAGTAGCGCTCTCTTTTTGAGTCAAATCAGGATGTATTACAGCCCGATAGGCTCCATCCCCCGACAATGTCCCACCATCCAGCCCAATCAAGACTCTTTTACAATAAAAGATATCTTCACCAAGCTTTATCGTCACCTGATCAGGCTTCAGTGCGAGCATAAATGATGCCCCACGGTTAACTCCCCTGTAAGGCACCAGTCGCATCCTGTCCTGCCAAGCAAACGACTGCCCGTCCGTTTCTAGTAAAAGTTTGTCCGCTCCGTCCTGAGTGAGTCTACCTTTCCATGTTTCAGGCAGATGTCCCTCCCAGAGCGAAGATTCCATAACCATCACCGGTATGCGGGTCAAAGGATCACAAAGCCGGTTACCTGTGTCTAGCAGGCCGGGACAGGAAACAGTCACTCCATCAATTTCTACTACCACCTCACCGATATAGGTTTCAAGCTGCTCCCTTCTGATTCGTGAGGAGTGCACTGCCTTGAAGCAGATTAACACCAGGGGAAATACTGCAATTACAAACCAAAAGCCAATCTTTAGGCGGTAAGCATGCCCTCCTGAAGCAGTGAACATAATACCATTCCAAATATCACCGGAGCTCTGCAGCAAATAGTGAATACCCACAATCCCACCAGCCGCTGCGAAATTGATAATATAAAAAGCTCCCATAGTGCGAAGGTAGCTTTGCAGACTCCCAAAACCAAAGGCAATCCATAGCATAACCACCGACAATCCAAACTTAATGAGGAAGGTATACATGAAAGACAACTCCGGTACAAACATCATCACCACATACAGCGCACCAACCAGAGCTGAGAGGACTAAGCGCCACCATGGCATCCTCAGCTTGACCATCCAGCCTGTCAGCCACAAAAGAATTCCGTCGATCACTAGATTGGCGGCGAATATCAAGTCAATATAAACAACCAGTGCATTCACCTGCTTACTATGGCGGAATCTATCCTGTAGCCAAAATGGATCAGGCTCTGTTTTTTGGACGATATGATTAGTATAAAAAGTCTCGCATTCAAAGTCTGTCTAAACTTGGGGGGCATTCTGAAGGTTTTTTTGTCGAGTTATAGCGCGGGAGGGTTTTATTCCTACTGAACAGCATTTCACATAAAAAAAAGCACCGCATTGCCCTAGCTCTATTAGCTGGGAAATACGGTGCTTCATATCTCTTAATAGTAATATTTAATTAGTCATTGTTGCCACGATTACGGTTACGCAGGAACGTCGGAATATCTAACTGATCTGACGTGTTCTGATTTCCGAACGGACGCAGATTAGCAGCATTCTTATCCGGTGCTGCCGCTGGCTCGTTATTCGTCGAAACCGGACGGCGTCCTGGTGCTTCAGGCGATGGTTTATGTTCAAAGCCAGTAGCAATTACTGTTACTTTGATATCATCCTTCAGACCTTCATCGATTATCGCACCAAAGATCATATTCACTTCAGGATCAGAGGCAGATGTAACGATTTCAGCTGCTTCATTGACTTCGTATAGAGAGAGGTTAGATCCTCCCGTAATGTTCATGATTACACCGCGGGCGCCTTCAATAGACGTTTCCAAGAGTGGGCTCATGATGGCTTTACGTGCTGCTTCAGACGCACGGTTCTCACCATTTGCAATACCAATACCCATAAGCGCAGAACCACGCTCTGTCATGATCGTCTTTACATCCGCAAAGTCAAGGTTAATCAGACCAGGAACCTTAATTAGGTCAGAGATACCTTGAACAGCCTGCCGGAGAACATTATCTGCTTCACGGAAAGCTTCCAACATCGGTGTTTTCTTATCAACAATTTCAAGCAAACGGTCATTTGGAATGACGATTAGCGTGTCGACTTTTTCTTTCAAAGCTTCGATTCCAAGCATTGCCTGGTTATAACGTTTTCTTCCTTCAAAAGTGAACGGGCGAGTCACGACACCCACAGTCAGGGCTCCACACTCTCTAGCAATTTCAGCTATAACTGGTGCCGCACCTGTACCTGTACCGCCCCCCATTCCTGCAGTAACAAATACCATATCTGCACCTTTAAGGGTATTCGAAATCAGATCACGGGATTCCTCCGCTGCTTTCTTACCGACTTCAGGGTTGGCGCCTGCACCCAAACCGCGGGTCAGCTTGTCCCCAATCTGCAGCTTGTGCTCCGATTTGGCCATATGCAACGCTTGGGCGTCTGTATTAACCGTAATAAATTCTACACCCTGAACGCCGTTTTCAATCATCCGGTTGACAGCATTACTACCTCCGCCGCCCACGCCGATGACTTTTATTTGCGCCAAGCTCTCCATTTCAAAATCAAATTCTAACATATTGTTCCATCTCCCCCTCAATGTGCTTGGATGGCCGGTCCAAGTATATCTGGACTTACACTTATATAAACTCGCTAAACATATTTTTTAGACGCTCCACAAATCCGGGCTTCTGAACAGTTTCCTGACTCGGAGTGGCGTTCTGCTTGCTCCGGTTGACCGTCTTTTTGTTGCTGCTTCCACCACTGTTTCTTCCACGGAAACTACGGACAACATTATGCAGAATACCGACACCGCCGGTAAACCCAGGGTCCCGTACACCGATATAATCCGGCACGGCGATGCGTACAGATGCAGCCAGCTCAGTCTGAGCAGCCTTCAATACACCCGGCATCGAGACAGTCCCACCTGTTAGTATATAACCTCCAGGCAGTTCACTGTAACCAAGCCGTTTAACTTCTTGACGAATCAGGTGGAATATTTCTTGCACCCTTGGCTCGATAATGGCCGCCAGATCCTCTTGGTTAAATTCCTTCTCCACGTTACTGCCAATGCGCAATACCTTGAAGACAACGTCTGAGGCTGCATCGTCAATCCAAGCACAACCATATTTAAGCTTTACCTTCTCCGCTTGATCAGTAAGTGTCCGAAGTCCGTAGGCAATATCATTGGTTACGAATTCTCCTCCGATCGGAATCGTGGAGGTTGCACTAAGAGAACCCTCTTCGTATATGGCTATTGTTGTTGAGCCCGCACCGATATCAACCAGAACAGATCCCATCGATTTCTCGTCCTTGGACAGCGCCAATCCACCAGCTCCAAGAGACATCAGCACAAGATCCTTTACCTTCAGCCCTGATTTCTCAACACAGCGTAGTAGATTATGTATTGGCGTCTTAGCACCCGTAATGATTGTTGCCTCAACTTCCAGACGAACACCAATCATTCCACGCGGGTCTTGAATTCCTTCAAGACCATCGACGATAAATTGTTTGGGAACAACATCAATCACTTCACGCTCCGGAGGCATAGCAATGACTTCCGCAGCTTTAATTACGCGATCGATATCATCATCACCGATTTCACGATCCTCATTCTGAACGGCCACAACACCGTGGCTGGATTGCAGGCCAATATGATTACCGGAAATGCCTACATAAACCTCTGATATTTGAATACCCACCATCTGCTCTGCATGATCTATAGCACTTTTGATCGATTGCACAGTTTGGTCGATATCTACAATCGCGCCTTTACGTATTCCTTCCGAATCGGCAGATCCAACGCCAATAATATTAAAGGTTCCATTGGTAACTTCCCCAATTATTGCCCGAACTTTGGATGTACCGATGTCCAAACTAACAATGATGTCATTGTTGCTCAAGTCCTATGGCACCTCCTGTTATAATCATAATTAATTGCATTACCTTATCCCGGTCCCGGGAAACTTCTCTGTACATATTCAACATACCTAATCCTTTCCCTCTTTTTTCTACAAATTTTTTGAACGGAATAATATTCCAACATCCCCAAATGTGAATAGTTACTCATATGTTATTGTAAAAATAGCAATTATCACAAGAAATATCGGCCTAATTGGTCATTTCAACCAAATATAGTACTATATCTCAAAAAAATCGAAGAAAAAAGAGGGATATAGCTTATTGCCCGTAACTCCGATTGTAGCATTTTTTTAACTCTATTAGTAGGGACTATTTACCTCCACACTACTCTTGCGCAACATCTTCTTCATCGCTTTCAACCTGAAAAGGAACATATGAATCGGCTTCTAGCATTTTAATGAGCCCAGGCTGTTCAGTCTCTATAATCTGATTCAAATAGGACACCTTGCTCTTTAGCAAAGAGATGGCTGTAATCACCTCAAAACGGGATCTAGTATAGAGCTTGATCCGGTCTGGAAAAGATAAGGTCGGCGAGGGAACAATCTCGGAGATATCACTTGTCAATTCATTAGGAATGCTTGCTAATGCTTGACAAAGCTTAGCCTTATTCGGATCTTCCGGGTCCCAGTTCGTTAATATAGGTTTCTCAACAGCAATTCCAGTCTCATTAACAGGCACTGCAGCTCCACTGGACAGAATCGCCTTTAAGAGGCCTCCCTGTTCCAGTTCATAGGCTACCGCAGGGAATTCCTCAATCTTCACTGTGATCACCCCTGGGAAATCCTTCTCCACGCTGACGTCTTTAATCGTCTTTAGCTTCAGCAGAGATTCTTCCACAGCTTTTGTTGATACAGCAAAGTATTGTCCACCTATTTTAATTCCACTTTGTGAGAGTAACTCTTCACTAGTAGAATACTTGCTACCTTGAAAATCTATCACTGTAATATGGCTAATAGACGATCTGAAAAAAATCACAGCAAGAAGTGCAGTGAAGAGCAGCAGCAGGATCGCCGTAATCTTACGGCTCATTTTTTTCTTAGGCTTGTCCTCTTTAAGAAGAGGTAATCGGGTTGTAGTCATTCTCATATTCTCCGTAATAAGGCCCTGTCTCCTTCTCTGGGAGATCTGGAAGGAGACAGGGAGCTTTAATTGGCCAAATCAAGTGGATCCGTTACAGGCACCTTACGGCTTATACGCGCGCCAAGCTTCTGAAACAGCTTCTCTATTCCATCATAACCACGGTCAATGTGATGCGCTTGCTCAACGACCGTAGTCCCTTGTGCAGCAAGCCCGGCAATGACCAGAGCTGCACCCGCCCGCAAATCAGTAGCTTCCACAGTAGCACCATACAATCTCTGAACGCCGCGAATAAACGCACGATTCAAATCAATAGAAATGTCAGCACCCATACGGGCCATTTCTTCCACATGTTTGAACCTTCCCTCAAACACCGTCTCCTTGATCACACTAAAACCATCGGCGAGCGACAGCAGCACCATGACCTGAGATTGCAGATCCGTCGGGAAAGAAGGATAAGGAGAGGTTACAATTCTCTCAACCGCACGCGGACGCCCCATGCAGCTGACATTAATTATATCATTGCATACTGTGATTTGAACACCAGCCCGCTTAAGCACATGAATAAGCGAAGTCAGATGCCCGGCGTTCGTATGTGTCAAGGTCACATTCCCACGTGTAGCTGCCGCAGCAATCATTACAGTTCCAGCCACTATCCGGTCCGGGATTACCTCGTACGTACAGGGATATAAGTTTTTGACACCCTGGATCGTAATGGTATCCGTGCCTGCACCGATAATCTGAGCACCCATACTATTCAAAAATTGCTGTAGATCCTGTATTTCCGGCTCTCTTGCTGCTCCCGATATCGTCGTTGTCCCCTCTGCCTTGGCGGCAGCCATCATAATATTCTCCGTGGCTCCAACACTTGGATAGTCGAGATGAATATCACTCCCTACAAGCTTTGAGCCCCGACAGGATATTCGTCCGTTGCTTTCCTCGATCTCCGCCCCCAATGCTTTAAGACCCTGCAAATGAAGATCGATTTTACGCTCCCCGATCGCACAGCCACCAGGCTGATAGATCGTTACCTCACCAAATCTGGATAACAGCGGTCCCATTAAAAAAATGGAAGATCTCATCTGCCGCATCAAATCCTCAGGTACATGAGATGTCCCCACGGCTGACGTATCTATCGTCACCGTATCCTCTTGATGCACGCACCTGCAGCCCAGCCGATCCAAGATGTCTAGCATAGTCTCGATGTCCAGCAGCTTCGGCACATTATGCAGTGAGTGAACTCCTTCGGCCAGCAGGCTTGCCGCTAGAATCGGCAGCGCCGCATTTTTTGCTCCATGGATACGAATGGTGCCTGACAGGGGACTTCCACCCTCAATCACCAATTTGTCCAATGTATCACCTCCGAGATTACCGCTCACCCACCACAAACACTTCCGATACAAGGTCATATGAAATGTACAAGATTATCCTGCACTACCTTTCAGGTTAGGAAGTGTTCTGGGTGATTGTCACGATTATAGGATTATCCTATGTTCGTTCCTCCAAGTGTGTGACAGAGAGCTGCCAATAAGGAAAAACCTCTCAAAGGTTTATGGCTTAAGACTGTTTACCGGCTAGTCTTCGGAGTTCGTTAGTGACAATTGCAGCAGAATCCCTTTTGCCCAGTCGTTTGGAAGCCTCGGACATTTTTTGGCGTACTGCTTCAGTTCCAATGATTGCTTGCACCGCTTCATAAAGCGCCTTACCATTCAAATCCTTCTCAAGCAGCACTACGGCGGCCCCTTCGCGTTCCAGCTGTCTTGCATTCGCCTCTTGGTGATTGTTCGTCACATTAGGAGAAGGGATAAGTACAGAAGGAATACCCAGCGCTGTAATCTCAGCGAGAAAGGATGCCCCAGCCCGATTTACGATTAAGGAGGTACAAGCCAAGACCTCCGGCATATTGTGAACATAAGGTAGGACATGCAGCCAGTTCGGTGTGCTACCCAGCTTCTGACGCAATTCAGCACGGGTATCCTCAAAATAAGGCTCACCTGTAACGTAAACATAATGAACACCATTACCCTTACCCACAAATGGGGCCATTTCAATCATGGCTTTATTAATAGCCTTAGCCCCTTGACTGCCGCCAACAACCAAAACAACCGTGCTGTTATCCGGAATGCCCAGCGAGGCAAACCCCCGTTGTGGACTAGCCGTAGTAACCGTCGTTGCCCGAGGATTACCTGTGTAGATTACGTGCTTGCTCCCCGGAAAAGCAGATTCTGTCCCTTCAAAGCTTACGGCCACTGTACTCGCGTAACGACTTAGAAAACGATTTGTTAAACCAGGGATAGCATTTTGCTCATGGATCAAGGTTGGGATACCCAGCCGGGATGCAGCGTAAACGACTGGACCACATACATAACCGCCTGTACCAATTACAACATCAGGCTTAAACTCTCTTAACATTTCTTTGGAAGCCTTAACGCCCTTTAAAAAACGCATCACCGTCTTAACGTTGTCCATGGACAGCTTGCGCCGAAAGCCAGTGATGTCGATAGATTTGAAAGGGATATTCTCTTGGGGAACGAGCTTGCTCTCTAAGCCACGCGTTCCACCAATATACAGGAAGGTAGATTCACTATCTTCTGATTCCAGTTGTCTAGCAACAGCGACTGCGGGATAGATATGACCACCTGTGCCTCCGCCGCTTAATACGATACGCATGTCTTTCACCTCGCATAACGGGATAAGTTCAATAGAATGCCCAGGGAGGTTAACATCAGTGTAAGCGAAGAACCTCCATAGCTAATCAGAGGAAGCGTGATGCCTGTTACAGGCATTAGACCAATGACCACACCAATATTAATAATGACTTGCACAGCCACCATACAGACGATGCCAACGGCCAAATAGCTTCCAAAACGGTCAGGCAGACTCATCGCCACCTTCATTCCGCGCCAGATTAGAATAAGAAACAGGATCAACACTGCCAAACCACCGATAAACCCCAGTTCCTCGGCCAATATAGAAAAAATAAAATCAGTCTGCGGCTCAGGTACATAACTGTACTTCTGCCGGCTCATTCCAAGTCCGAGACCCCCGAGCCCTCCAGGCCCAATCGCGTATAGCGACTGAATAATCTGGTAGCCTGCACCGAGTGGATCGGACCAAGGATCAAGAAAAGCGGTAATCCGCTGCAACCGGTAAGGTGCTGCGGCAACCAAAGCAACAAACCCAGCCACCCCAGCTACTCCTAGTGAGAGTAGATGTTTCATTCTTGCCCCAGCTGTAAAGACCATCATCAGGGCTGCGCCAAACATAACGGTACCCGTACCCAGATCCGGCTGGAGCATAATCAGTGCAAAAGCTGATCCGATAAGCGCTAACGGGGGAAGTAAGCCACGAGTGAAGGAGGTGATATCATACTCTTCTTTTCCCAGCCAATTCGCCAGAAATAGAATCATCCCCATCTTCATGAACTCGGAGGGCTGAATCCCGAAGGAGCTGATTCCGAGCCAGCTGCGCGCTCCCCCGCGAACTACACCAATGCCGGGAATAAGCACCATAACGAGCAGGATAAAGCAGACAATCAGTGCCGGCTTAGCCAGCTTTTTTAACACTTTGTAGTCTGTATTCGCTGTAACAAACATTGCAACAAGTCCCAGTCCTGCAAACAAAAGCTGCCTCTTTACAAAGTAAAACGAATCTCCATAATTGCGGAAGCCTAAAACAGATCCGGCGCTGTATACCATCACCATGCCGATCACCAGCAAAGAAAGAATGGGAATCAGCAGCCAAATATCGGGAGCATGACGAGTTTTGTTCATCAGGAGCACACCTCTTGCATCCGTAGTAGGGGCTTATCCACCCCCCTACTTAAAGGTTATGCACCGCCTCTTTAAAAATACACCCGCGCTCTTCATAGGATGTAAACATATCCCAACTAGCACATGCAGGAGACAGGAGAACGATATCTCCTTCTTCCGCCAGAGCGGAAGCTTCCCGCACAGCTGCTTGCAGCACGGCGGCGGCGCTCTCCCCATTATCGACGGAGATAATCTGCTTTAATCCTGCCAGCTGTGCTACATTTATTAGCTTGTCCTTGGTTTGTCCTAACGCCACCAAAGCTTTGACGCGTTCGCTCAGGACAGGCAGCAGCTCCATATAATCGGAGCCACGGTCTAATCCGCCAGCGATCAATACCACCGGCCGCTGAAACGATGTCAAAGCCGTAATTGTCGCTTTGGAGTTCGTTGCTTTGGAATTGTTATAATAAGCGGCTCCAGCCTTATCAGCTACATACTCCAGGCGGTGCTCCACACCGCGAAAAGAAGAAAGCACTTCGCTTAATAGAGAGGGGGCAGCTCCAGCGGCAATAGCAATTCCACAGGCAGCCAGCGCGTTCCCCACATTAAAGCGGCCCGGAAGGGCGATGGAATCCACATCCGCGATTATCGTTTCCTTATCCGCAGATTCGCGATAGATAATGTGGCGCTTCAGCTCATCATCTTGCCCCGTAATGTAGGACGGGCTAACAAATACTCCATGAGGCAGCTCCTCAAACAAGGAGAATGGAAGAATCGAAGCCTTCACATAGGGTACAAGTTCCCGGCAGACAGGATCATCCCAGTTCAGCACTGCTGTATCTGTAGCTAATTGATTAGCGAATAGCTTCGTTTTGGAATCCACATAATCTTTCATGCTTCCATGATAATCCAGATGGGTCTCTGCAATATTCAGCAGACAGCCTATCTTAGGCCGGAAGGTCTCCGTACCTTTGAGTTGAAAGCTGCTAAGCTCAACTACCATCCAATCATCCTTTGTAGCCTCTTGTGCAGCCTGACAGAGAGGCGTACCAATGTTGCCCGCAACTATAGGGTTCATTCCCGCAGCTTCCAGCATATGGCCAACCCAGGTCGTCGTTGTCGTCTTGCCATTGGAACCCGTGATTCCAATCATCGGCGCTGCACAAAGTCGATAAGCCACCTCTACCTCTGTGACCACTTCAATTCCAAGCTCAATTGCCTTTTGTACAGGGGGCGCAGAATAGGGAATGCCTGGATTCTTGATTACCAGACTTACACCTTCATGAATAAGTCCTTCCGGATGCCCACCGCATATAACACAAATTCCCAAAGATTCCAATTCGGAAGCTTCGGGACTTTGATCTCTTTCCTTTTTATCGTTCACCGTAACTACAGCGCCGCGTTCATGCAGCACTTTAGCCACCTGGACACCGCTTTTAGCCAGCCCAAGAACCACAACTTCTTCGCCACGATACATATCTGGATGTTTCATTCTCTACAACCCCTTGCTAATAAATAGTCCCACAGCAGCCAACACCAAGCTAACCGCCCAGAACGAAATTACCACACGCCACTCCGACCAGCCACCAAGCTCAAAATGATGGTGAATCGGGCTCATTCTGAATACACGTTTGCCACGGGTTTTAAATGAAACGACTTGAATCACAACGGACAACATTTCAATTACAAAAACACCGCCAATGATGAGAAACAGCAGTTCACTCTTCGTGACAATAGCAATTGCACCTATCGCACCACCAATACCAAACGAACCCGTATCCCCCATAAATACTTTAGCAGGGTGGGCATTAAACACAAGAAAACCAAGTACAGCCCCAATCATTGCCGCAGCACATACACCTGCCGCAATAGACGTAGCCTGCATTGCCACCACCGCGTATGCGGCCAAAGCAATGGCACTGACACCAGACAACAGCCCATCGACTCCATCTGTAAAGTTAACGGCATTCGTCACTGCCATCATCATAATAATGATGAATGGATAATAGAACCAGCCACCCCAATCAAAGCTGAAATCCGTACCTGGTACGCTGATACTTGTACTGTGTCCGGCATAGATCAGAAGACCGCACATCAAAGCACCAACCAGCAGCTGTCCAAATAACTTTTGACGTGCTGTGAGCCCTAAGGAACGCTTAAACACAATTTTGATATAGTCATCCAAAAATCCGATCAATCCAAAACCAAGCGTAGCTACAAGCAGTACATAAAAATCTGTATTCACCACAGAAAATTTCAGATAAGACAAGGTAAAAGCTACGATAATCACGATACCGCCCATAGTCGGCGTTCCCGCTTTCTTCAAATGGGTTTGCGGTCCGTCATCTCGCACCTGCTGTCCGAATTTCATCCTGCGCAGAAGCGGAATGAAGAGCGGAGCGGCAATGACCGCAAGGATAAAGGAAACAGCAATAGTCAATAACAATAGTTGATAATCCATGGGTACACCCCCTCCAATGATTTAGGTCTGTTGAATATCTTTATTTAGGCTCTGAAGCACTTCCTCAAGCTTCATCCCTCTTGATCCTTTAAATAGAACAATATCCTTAGCGCTGCATTTCTCTAGAAGGACAGCGGTTAGTTCCGCTTTATCTGTAAAAGCTTTTACGCGCTCTTTGCCGAATTTCTCTTCTGCTGCTTTGGCAATATGAACGGACAATGGTCCGTAAGTACATACAAAATCAGTTAAGGAAGGGTCAAGGTAGTAGCCTATTTCTTGATGAAATTCTACTTCCTCCGGCCCAAGTTCCAGCATGTCCCCGAGCACAGCGATTTTATTGCCACTGCATTTCATAGATTGCAGGACATCTATAGCCGCCTTCATAGAAGTAGGGCTGGCATTATAAGCATCGTTTAAAAGCGTAAGTCCGGAGGAAGTCCGAATCACTTCAATCCGCATGCCCGTCAACTTGAGCTTGCTCAGACCGTCCTTCATATTCTGCTCCGTAACCCCAAAATGACGAGCAACCGCTAGTGCAGCCAGAGCGTTAACAACGTTATGCTGACCTGGCAGCGGTAATGTAAAAGCATGTTCCTTATGACGGCTTGACGTAAACGTCATGCCACCAGTATGGGACATCATCCCTGTTGGATAATCATCATTATCCTCATTTAGACCAAATCGGAAGGTTCTCATCCCTTCTGGAGCCTTAAAAGTGGACTCTTGCATTACCTCAGTCAGCAGCGGTTCGTCACCATTATAAATCAGCAATCCCCCCGGCTTCAGCCCTTCAGCAATCTCCAGCTTGGCGCGGGCTATTTCTTTACGTGACCCCAGCTGCAGTAAATGCGACTCGCCTACATTAGTAATTACCGCTACGTCTGGTTCAGCCAAAGAAGCCAGCAGAGCAATTTCTCCCCGCGAGCTCATCCCCATTTCAAGTACAGCGATCTCTGTATCCTCAGCCATGGATAAAATAGTAAGCGGAAGACCGATATGATTATTGAAATTCCCCGCTGTTTTGTGCACTTTGAACTGCACTTCAAGCAGAGACATAATGATATCTTTTGTTGTTGTTTTCCCGTTGCTGCCCGTAACAGCGACAACCTGCGGAGCCACTTCCTTCAGATAAGCAGCGGACAACTTCTGGAGAGCCTCCAGCGTATCTTCAACAATAATAACTCCGCCACCTTCAGGTACCGGTCCTTTATCGCGTTGCCACAAGGTTGCACCCGCACCAGCAGCCAGTGCTGCGGCAGCATAGTGGTGACCATCGAATTTGTCTCCAGATAGAGGCACAAACAGGCAGCCGGGTGTGATCTTACGGGAGTCGGTAACGACTCCCGTAAGGGGTGTATTCATAGCTTCGACAGCAGCAGGTTCCCCTGCGCACATGGCAGCAATATTTTCAAGCGTTCTTGTAATCAATAGTTTCGGCCCCTTATAACTTCTTTAGCGACGATGCGGTCATCGAAATCATGAACCACTCCGCCAATCAGTTGATAGGTCTCATGACCTTTCCCCGCAATCAATACTACATCGCCAGGGCTTGCCATTTCAATAGCCTTCCCGATAGCTTCTCGGCGATCAACAATCATATGATACCGGTCAGAGGTGACTCCATCCTCTACTAGTCCTGCTTCTATATCCTTCAAGATTAGTTGAGGGTCCTCCGTCCGAGGGTTGTCAGAAGTTACGAATACCATGTCGCTATATCGTGCAGCGATCTTCCCCATTAATGGACGTTTCGTCCGGTCTCTGTCACCGCCACAGCCAAACACTGTAAGCACTTTGCCGGTAGCAAATTCGCAGACCGTTTTTAATACATTCTCTAGCCCGTCTGGTGTATGTGCGTAGTCAACGATAACAGCAAATTCCTGACCTTCGTCCACTGACTCCACCCGTCCAGCTACACCATCGATTGCCTCAAGACTAGTCTTGATATCGGCCAGAGAGACATCTTCCAATAAAGCAGCGGTAATCGCCGCGAGTGCATTGTAGACATTGAACTTACCAACCATACGGAGCGAAATGTCCGTCTTCCCCTTAAACGTATCTACATGGAAAAAAGTTCCTTTTGCGGTGATCGATATTTGCGAAGCTCGGACATTAGCGTTGTTATCAATGCCATATGTAATCACTTCCGCCGCAGTTTGGGCTGCAAAATATTGACTGGCTTCATCATCCGCGTTCAACACCGCATATTTGCGTTCTTCCTTCCACGGAGAGATCACATTTCCCAATCTGGAGAAAAAGAGCCCTTTAACCGCCCGATACTCCTCCATTGTATGATGATAATCCAGATGATCTTGGGTTAAGTTCGTAAAAATTGCCGTACGGAAGTCCGCACCCTTCACACGTCCTTGCTGAAGTGCGTGAGAGGATACTTCCATTACACAACATTCCACACCTTTGGAAGCCATATCATGAAGGGAACGCTGCAGATCTAGCGATTCTGGAGTTGTGCCTGACATAGGGTAGCTTTTGCCGTCATAGCGCATTTGAATTGTTCCAATCAGACCTGTCTTCATATTCTGATCCTGCATAATCCGCTCAATGAGATAAGTCGTTGTTGTTTTGCCGTTTGTGCCCGTCACCCCGATCATTCTCATCCGGCTGCTAGGTGAGCCAAAGAAAGCATTCGACATGACAGACATCGCAAACCGGCAGTCATCCACAACAATCTGCGGGATATCAAGCTCCAGCTTGTGCTCACATACAATAGCCGCCGCTCCGGAGGCTACTGCTTGCGGCGCATATTTGTGCCCGTCCACGGTGTGGCCAGGCAAACAAATGAATAGATCTCCCGGGCCTACACGGCGGGAATCCGTCTGAAGATCAGTAATCTCCACATCTCCATCCCCGTATAGTTGCGAAGTAGCAAGACAAGCAGATAATTCGTTAACTTTCATAGTAATCCCTCACTCTACATTTTCGGATACGAGCTGAAACCTTATACCTTAATCATTATTCACTAGATGCTCCCATATAAATCCTGATGGTTGAGCCCTGTTCTACTCTGGCCCCAGCCTTAGGAGCTTGATTGATGACCGTATTTCCTGTGCCTGAACGTGCAAGATTAAAATTCATATTTAAATCCTCATAGATATCCTGCACCGTTGCTCCGGTAAGATCAGGTACGGTCACTATCGGAGTTTCGCCATACTTATAAGTTTTGGGAAGCTGATCACTGCGCTCCGGAATCTTCATATAGTGCAGCGAGTCTTCCAAAATATTTTGCACGATTGGAGCTGCAACCACACCCCCAAATTGAATCCCTTTCGGATTATCCACGGCAGTGTACACAACGATCTGAGGATCGTCCGCTGGCGCAAAGCCAATAAAAGAAACAATGTGCTCTGTTGGAGAATAACGTCCATTTACAACCTTCTGTGCAGTACCCGTCTTGCCACCTACACGATAGCCGTCAATAAAAGCCGGCCGTCCTGTGCCTTTGGCAACCACGCTCTCAAGTGCTGCCCGCACCTTCTTTGATGTTTCCTCCGAAATGACCTGCCGCACAAGCTCTGGTTTCACCTCTGATACAGTCTCTCCAGTAACCGGATTAACCCATGCTTTTGTTACATGCGGTTTATAGAGATTGCCGCCGTTAATAGCCGCGGATACCGCAGCAATCTGCTGAATAGGCGTAACCGAAACCCCTTGACCAAAGGCTGTAGTCGAAAGCTCTACCGGACCTACTTGATTGAGCTTGAACAGAATACCATTAGCTTCCCCATTCAGATCAATTCCCGTTTTGCTGCCAAAACCAAAATCACGAATATATTTGAACAGTGATTCTTTTCCCAGCCGTTGCCCTAACGCTACAAACCCAGGGTTACAGGAGTTCTCAACCACCTGCAGAAAGGTTTGACTACCGTGGCCTCCCTTTTTCCAGCAGCGCAGCTTTGCGCCTGCCACCTCGATAAACCCCGGATCATAGAAATGATCATTCTGAAGATCTACTTTACCTTCCTGCAGCGCAGCAGCCAGAGTGATGATTTTGAACGTTGAACCAGGTTCATAGGTCATCCAGATAGGCAGATTCCGGTTGTAAATCTGCGCATCATATTCCTTGTATGATGCTGGTTCATACCCCGGTCTGCTAGCCATGGCTAGTATCTCACCATTCTTCGGATTCATAGCTATAGCCCAAGCACCCTGCGCCTGATATTTTACCATAGCCTGATCAAGCTCACGTTCCATAATGGACTGGATCTGTTTATCAATCGTCAGCTCCAGATTAAGTCCGTCTTGAGGGGCAGAATATTTCTCAGATGAGCCAGGCATAAGTCTTCCGCCCGCATCAGACAAATAAGAAATATTCCCGGCTATGCCTTTGAGCAGATTGTCATATATACTCTCTACTCCTGTAATACCCTGGTTATCTATACCTGTGAAGCCTAGAATATGCGCGGCTAAATCGCCGTAAGGGTAATACCTTTTGCTGTCCTCAGCGACAACGATGCCCGGCAGCTGCAAATCACGGATGCTCGCGGCAAGATCCATCGTAATTTTGCGGCCGCCGGGCTGAAGTTTCACCGACATTTCTTTTTTGGACAGCAATGTCATCAGCTTCTCCTCAGTCATCCCAAGCAGTGGAGCTAATTGCTGTGCTGTCTTTTGCTTCTCTTTTACCTGCACCGGTACTGCATACACTGTAGGTGTGGTGATATTAGAAACGAGCGGCACACCTTCACGATCCATAATTTCACCACGTTTAGCGGTAAAAGGAATATTGCGGCGCAAGGAATCTTCTACCTTCGCAGTCAATTCCTCGCCTTGAGATAGTTGCACATACGCAAGACGCACGACCAGCGAACCGAATAACACTGCCAGTCCCAGCAATGTCCACAGCATTCTCCGCCGTGTTACGACTTTGGAAACCTTCATTCCGTTCTCCCCCACTTTCAACAATAGACATGAGCTCTTATCTTCATGACTATTCGGGACAAACAGGGGTTAGAACAAGCTATGTTCCGCTATCGGAATCTGTTCCCTCATCAGCAGGCGGGGCCACGGGAATATCTTCGCCATAATCATTTAATGGCTTCATTTTCAAGGTGACCAAGGTCTTGCCATTTTGCGTTCCTACAATCTGTTCTGAGACGTAACCTTCACCGTCTACCGCAATCTCTACTTTTAGTAGAGTTAGAATTTCAAGTGCATCACGCAGGGATTCCCCTTTTAAATCTGGAATGGTAGGCTGAGCCCCCTGCGGACTTAATAAATAGATCCGTTGCCCTGTAGCAAGCTTCGTACCTGCCTCAGGATATTGACTCTCTACAGTAGATCCTTCACCAACCACTACATAATCGAAGCCTTGATCCAAAAGTGCTTCTCTTGCTTCCTTCATCGTCTTGTCTGTTAGATCTGGTGTAGTCCGAAGTGCGACTGTTTCAGTCTTAGCCGGCTTTTTGCTGCTGCTATCACTAGCCTCAGACGCCAATTTAGGTACTCCCATGTATTGCAGAGACTGGGATACAATCTCTTTAAATACTGGAGCAGCTGCCTTACCGCCGCCAACCTCAACGTTCGGTTCGTCAATAATGACAATAACAGCGATCTTTGGATCATCAACAGGAGCATAACCAATAAAGGAGACAAGTACTTTGGATTTCACATAATCCTTACCTTCAACCTTGATAGCCGTTCCTGTCTTACCTGCCACGCGATAGCCGTCAATATAAGCGTTGCGGCCTGTTCCTTTTACTTGGTCAGCAACAACCTGCTCCAAATATTCACCCGTCTTCTTGGCGCTTTCCTCATCAATCACCTGACGCACTACACTAGGCTGAGTAACCTTTGTCTCACCAGTGTTAGGGTTTGTGACTTCCTTAACTACATACGGAGTCATCAATTTCCCCCCATTAGCTATAGCAGATACGGCAACTAGCTGTTGAAGTGGGGTTACTAGCACTTTACCGTGTCCATATGCGAGTGTCGCAATTTCTATAGGACGTCCAAGGTTAGGGTTAACGACCCCGCTTACTTCTCCTGGCAGATCGATTCCCGTTTTCTCATTGAAGCCAAAATCATTGATATACTGTAATAGCTTGTCCTGTCCGAGCATTTCATATAGCTTAACGAATAGAACGTTACTAGAACGTTTCACACCTTCAAGAAAACTAATTTGCCCCCATCCAGCATGATTAATATCATGCAGTGCCTTACTATATCCCTTTATCCGGATGGACCCGGACAAAAATGTCGCAACAGGATCAAAAAGCTTCTCTTCTACTGCGGCGGCAAGCGTTACAATTTTGAAGGTGGAACCAGGCTCGTATTTAGATTTAATAGCATGATTATAGAATCCCGCCCCATCGGCCCCGGTCTTCCAAAATTCATTTGGATTATAGGTAGGCATATTGGCTAATCCCAAAATCTCCATCGTGTTCGGATCAGCAGCAATGACACTCATACTTTTTGGCTTATATTGCGCATACGCCTTTTGCATGGCCTCTTCTATATAATGCTGGATCGTACTATCGATTGTAAGCTTGAAATTACTTCCATTTACTACTGGCTTATAGGTATCTTGTGAATCCGGCAATTTTACCCCTTGACCGTCACTTTGATAAAGCAGCTTGCCATCGGCACCCTTAAGCTCCGTATCAAAGTATTTTTCCAGTCCCATGATAGCATTGCCGTCCCTATCTGTATAACCTAAGATATGTGCAGCTAATTCATCTTTTGGATAATATCGCTTCTGCTCTCTAACAAGCCCAATACCGGTCTCTTGAATTTTATGTTCTTTACCTAGAGCTATATAAAATTCTTTCACCTTATCGGCAAGCTCCTGATCAATCTTCCAGCCTTCATTACGAATTTCACGGTTCTTGAGGTAAGCACCCGTCTTTTCGTCCTTGGCTTCAACCAACTTACGCAGCTCATCCTCTGGTTTGCCGAGCAATTCGTGTAATCCTGTGATGACCTCTTCCCCGATGCCTTGTTGTTGAATCACTTCAGGATTCACCACCACGGTATAAGCAGGGACGTCACTAGCGAGCACACTCCCGTTACGGTCAGAAATCGTACCTCGCTCCGCTTTGATAGTTGAGGTATGCGCCCAAAGTGTGGCCGCCTTTTCCTGCCATTCCTCACCTTGCATAACTTGAATCCAGAACACTCTAACGATCAAAACAAGAAAAAAGAGGGTAATACACCCTCCTATAAACAGCGTGCGAAGTTTTATTCTTTTCAGCATAAGCGAACCTCACAACTTTTTTTATTGCGACCTTGCCAATCGCTCACTAATTATCACCTGGAGTCGTTGCCGAGCTTGCCGGAATATAGATTGTTGCATTCTCATCCGGAGACACATAACCAAGATCCCGTGCTTTTTGGGCGACTTTCTGCTCTAGATTCTGCTTTTCCATCTGATACGTAGAAATCTGCTTCTTGGCTGTTGCAATATCCTGATCTAATTTCTGAGCCTGCAAGTTCAAATCATAAATTTGGACGTAACGTGAAATCAGGGTGATCGCCACCAGAACGCATACTCCTAGCGTCAGCATATACAAAAGTTTCTCTTGCAGCGGAAGTACTCTTCGTCTGGTAACTACTTTTGTCTTCTCGCGGTAAAGGGGGTTTACCTCTTCTTTTCTTTTGGGCTGAACTGCTAAATTGCCGCGGGTATAGGCCATCTCTGACTCTCCTTTATCGTCAATTACAATTTTTCTGCAATGCGCAGCTTAGCTGAGCGGGCTCGGGTATTAAGCTCAAGCTCTTCTTCAGAAGGCACAAGCGGTTTACGATTGATTAACTTAAGCGTGCCTTTCGCGCCGCATACGCAAAACGGAAAGTCAGGCGGGCATGTACATCTGCTTAAATAGCTGCTAAAAATTTGCTTGCAAATTCGGTCTTCGAGCGAATGAAAGGTGATGACGGATACTCTGCCTCCTGGTGCAAGGCAACGTACTGCACTATGTAGCCCTTCTTCAAAAGCACCCAATTCGTCATTCACAGCAATCCTTAATCCTTGAAAGCTACGTTTAGCGGGATGCCCTCCTGTTCTTCGAGCAGCTGCCGGGATACCTTCCTTGATCAGTTCTGCTAATTCTCCTGTTGTCTCAATAGGAGCTTCTTCTCTTCTGTCAACAATTTTTCTAGCGATTCTCCGCGAGAATTTCTCTTCTCCATATTGGAAAAGAACACGGGCAATCTCCTGCTCGGACCATGTATTCACAATTTCAGCAGCCGTCAAAAGTGCTGACTGATCCATGCGCATGTCCAGCGGAGCATCATGATTGTAACTAAAGCCTCGTTCCCCTTCGTCAAACTGGGGAGAGGATACGCCAAGATCAAAGAGCACTCCATCTACTTGGGGAATACCATCTGTTTGTGGCACAAAGGGCACATCCTTAAGTACACTCTCCAGATCACGGAAGTTAGTCTTAATAGTCACAACCTTGTCTCCGTATTCCGCTAATCTTTCTTTGGCGTTCTCCAAAGCCCAATCATCTTGATCCAAACAGATTAAACGGCCTTCGCCGCTAAGCTTGGAAGCAATAAGTGAGCTGTGTCCCGCCCCACCGAGAGTGCAATCTACATAGATTCCGTCTTTTTTGATGTGCAGCCCTTCTGTCGCTTCTTCCTTAAGCACCGTGATGTGGTGAAACAAGCTGCATCCCTCCAGGACAGTATTCGTTATTGTGTTTTATAGATCAAAATTGAAATCCACCAATTTCTCAGCGATTTCGTTGAACGATTCCTCGGACTGTTCGAAGTACTGTTCCCAAAGCTCTTTGTTCCAGATTTCCACCCGGTTCGAAACGCCCAGAATGACACAGTCTTTGTCCAGTTTGGCATACTGCCGTAAATTGGCCGGCAGATTTACCCTTCCCTGCTTATCCCAAACACATTCAGTTGCACCTGAGAAAAAAAAGCGGCTAAATGCGCGGGCATCTGATTTCATCAGCGAAAGGCTTTTAAGCTTTTGTTCCATGATTGCCCATTCTTCCATGGGATAAACAAACAGGCAGGAGTCTAGGCCGCGGGTCGTCACGAAGGAGGTTCCGAGCAATTCACGGAGTTTAGCCGGAATAATGATTCGGCCTTTGTCGTCAATGCTGTGTTGATACTCTCCCATGAACATCCTTTTTCCCACCCCTAATCCCCGAATCCCCACTTTACCCCACTTTTCACCACTTAAGCATAATAGATTCGCCATTAAAAATCAAAAACCTTTTTCTGGCCAAGGAAATTTTTCCTAAATCAGATAGATCGTTTCCCGAAAAACATTTCTCCACAGAAAAAAGCCATACAATCGGAATCTTGTCCGTTGCATGGCTTTGTTAAAAAAGTTGCTTCAGTTCAAGGTACACTGGTTAATACACTTTATTGTTATGCGTTCAGTTATTAATCGTTCAAATTCCAGCTGTCCAAATAATCGACTTGTGCCGGAGTGAGGCTATCGATGTTAATGCCCAGACTTTCCAGCTTATAACGTGCTACCTGCTCATCCAGCTCATAGGGAACATTTTCAACTTTTACGCCAATGCTCTTATAATTATCATTTACATATTTCAGCGACAGCGCCTGGAGTGCAAAGGTTGTATCCATAATTTCAGCAGGGTGACCATCAGCAGCACCCAGATTTACAAGTCTGCCTTCGGCAAGCAGATATAATTTACGTCCGTCACGAAGCTGGTACTCTTCGATATTTTTGCGAACGGTACGTTGGGATACGGATCTTTCCGACAACTCTGGCTTATTCACTTCAACGTCGAAATGGCCCGCGTTGCACATGATTGCTCCATCCTTCATCACATCATAATGTTCACCGCGAATTACATAACGGTTACCAGTTACTGTAACGAAGAAATCACCAACCTTAGCTGCTTCCAGCATTGGCATTACTTCAAAACCGTCCATATGTGCTTCAACGGCTTTAATCGCATCAACTTCTGTGACAACCACTTTTGCTCCAAGTCCTTTGGCGCGCATGGCAACACCTTTACCACACCAGCCGTAACCGACAACAACTACTGTTTTACCCGCTACGATAAGGTTGGTTGTGCGAATAATTCCATCCCATGCCGATTGTCCAGTGCCATAACGGTTATCAAACAAATATTTGCAGTAGGCATCATTAACCGCGACCATTGGGAACTTCAATACGCCTTGCTTTTGCAGAGCTTTTAGACGAATAATTCCGGTAGTTGTTTCTTCAGCACCCCCGCGAATATTCTCCATCAGATCAGGACGCTCCGAATGCAGTAATGTAGCAAAATCCCCACCGTCATCAATAATCAAGTCCGGTTTGCTCTCCAGTGCTTTGATATTAAGAGCTTTAAATTCTTCAGGAGACGGGTTGTATTTAGCAAATACTGTGATTCCATCCTCCACAAGCGCTGCACATACATCATCCTGTGTAGAAAGTGGATTCGAACCTGTAATGGTTACATCTGCACCACCAGCTTTGACAACCTTCGCCAAATACGCGGTTTTAGCTTCCAAATGCAATGTGATCGATACTTTCAGACCTTTAAATGGCTGTTCTGCTTCAAACTGCTCACGAATACGGTTTAGTACCGGCATATGCTGGCGAACCCAGTCGATTTTCAAATGCCCTTCCGGTGCGAGTGACATATCAGCCACGATACTATTTTGTTTAGATGAACTCATTATGAAACCTCCTAAAAGTTTTATGAAGCGATACTTCCATTACATATAAATGATGCGATGTGTTCCACTGTAATCCGGTTCAACCGTCATTAGCTCATCCAGCCAAGCAAGCCCGTACCGGTTCAAGTAATACATGATATTGTACACTCTTTCCTGCAGTTTACCCAGTGGCATTAACGACAGCTCGATCCGCTCCCATTGCCGGATTGCAGCTTCGTTCTGTTTTGCCATTGCATCTTGGGCTTTCGCCTGTAAAAAAGTAATCTGATCTAGAATCTTCTCTTTATTGTTATTCCCCAGCTTAAGCAGACCTGCCTGAACAGTCCCAAGCTGCTCAATCAGCGGTTCGTACATGGCGGCGAATGAGGTTTTGGTTTCTTCAAAACGACGTTCAATCCCCAGCTCATCCTGTGCGGCCAGCCATTCATGTCTTTTATGATCCAGTCCTTGTCTTACATCCTCAAAGCTAAGTTGATATTTATCCATATGCTTGTGCAGCGTACCTTCTACGACAGTAAAAGACATTCTAGGGATAATTAACGGCATTTCTCCCCCAATGGTCTCAAACGCATGATGCGGAATAGCCCAGTAAGCAATCTCACCTTGACCCAGCACCGTTGCCAGAACAGGCAACACATAATCCTGCATAAGTGGACGTGTCAGCACATTGTTGCTAAAGCGTTCTGGATGTGCCTGCACCTCCTCAAGTAATTCATCACGGGAAAAGGATACCTGACCCTTGCGATCCGTAAAGTTTCCGTCCTTCTTGAGAAGCAGAAGCCGTGTACCTTCATGAATATAAAAGAGGTTGGCATTGCCAGCTGTAACATCAGCCTGAAGCTCATATCCAGCGCCCACAATATCAGAAGCAGAATTCATATACGCTGTTTCCAGTGCATCATTCTGCGTAATTAGCGAAGTGAAAAATGGCTGTTCTAACTTACGTAAGTTGGGATCAGCAGAATCAAGCAGAATCAGACCAAATTTACCAAATAATGAACCCATCAGCTTGGCAAATGCATCCGTCATACTATCTGCTCTAAAAGAAGAAGTGCGAATGAATTCCATAATCAGCGGCTTAAAGTCGCTTTCCTGAAGCAGACCGTCTAACTGTTCTACTACCTGCTGCCAGCTTTCCTCTTCTACACGAATATCACTTACTGAGGAGCGTTTCTCTTCTGACTTTTCTATCTTAATCTTAGTAATCTCCTGCGTACGATTCAGTACATACGTATGATTCACTTCATCCCAGTCATGATCTTCACCTGCAATCCAGAATAAAGGAACTACAGGTCGGCCGAGTTGTTCAGCTGCTTCTTTTGCCGCCATAATGGTAGTTGCAGCTTTATATACCACTAACAGGGGTCCAGTAAATAGTCCGCTTTGCTGTCCACCTGTCACCACTAATGTCCCCGGCTGTTCTAAGAGCGCCAGCGAAGCCATCACCGCATCATGCGAGTTATGCTTTTCATTATATTGACGTAGACAGTCAGCAATCTGAGTCCGGTCGGCACGAAGGCTTTCTCTGCCATCTAGCCACTCCGCCCTTCTACTTCTACTTTCTTTATTGCGGAAATCCCCACCGTACAAATGACTAACCTTTTCAAAATGATCTATATAGTCGCGCGAGAGTGCAGATCCACCCTTGAGCGGTTCCGTTACAATATTCATTTGCTAGTGCCTCCAGTTCTACTAAGCAGTTATATGTAAATCCAAGTTCGTAAAAACTCTCTATGATTGTATCCAAAGTCAGGAGCCGCGTCAAAGTAAAACATGTCTTGATATCAGCAACACAGGTACAGCCAACTGTTCAATTATACTATAAAATCAATAAATAATATCCTAAATACATACAAGAGGCGAGAGCATAATGCTCCCGCCTTTGAAATCCTAAGTATAAATTATGCGAATTTTTTGCTGACAAAGTGGCCTTTAGATACTTCTACTAATTCAAAGTCACTGTCATTGGTCTTATCGTTAGCAGAATAAATAGGGCTGCCAAGCTCATCATGCAAGTGAATACGTTTTTTGTTGACTTCAATTTCCGGGTCCGGAACTGGAATAGCCGACAATAGGGATTTAGTATAAGGGTGGATAGGATTTGCATACAGCTCTTCACTTTCCGCCAACTCAACCATTTTACCCAAGTACATAACTGCTACGCGATCACTGATATGTTTAACCATGGACAGATCATGCGCGATGAAAAGATAAGTCAATCCCAGGCGATCTTGCAATTCTTTAAGCAAGTTAACGACCTGAGCTTGAATGGATACGTCAAGTGCGGAAATCGGCTCATCACAAACGATGAACTTAGGATTAACCGCTAACGAACGGGCAATCCCGATACGTTGACGTTGTCCACCGGAGAATTCATGCGGATAACGGGTTGCATGGTCATGGTTAAGACCAACCATATCCAGCAGTTCTTCAATCCGTTTCTTACGTTCTGCACGGCTGCCAGCCATTCCGTGAATGTCCAGTGCCTCGCCGATGATATCAGAAACCGTAAACCGCGGGTTAAGCGATGCGTACGGATCTTGGAAAATCATTTGCATGTCACGACGCATAGCCTTCATTTGATTTCCAGGCAATTTATAAATGTCTGTACCATTATATTTCACACTTCCAGCAGTTGGCTCATACAAGCGAAGAATCGTACGTCCAGCAGTAGTCTTACCACAACCGGACTCACCTACCATCCCAAGTGTCTCGCCCTCACGGATCGTGAAGTTAATATTATCAACAGCCTTAAGAACCTTACCTTTACCTACATTAAAATATTTCTTAAGACCTTCTACCTCTATTAGGTTCTTACTCAAGAGTACTGCACCTCCTTGGCCATCGAATGCAGATTCCAGCAACGCGCCATATGCGTTTCGCTGAATTCTGTGGCGCCGGGATCGATTTGTTCGCACACATGCATCGCTTCATTGCAACGAGCAGTGAACGGACAGCCGATCGGCGGCTTGATCAGATCTGGCGGTGTGCCGATGATCGGAATAAGCGGCTCGCCTTTCTTTTGGTCCAGACGCGGCATTGAGCGCAGCAGACCTTTGGTGTATGGATGTTGTGGATTTTTAAAGATTTCCCATCTTGTTCCGGTCTCCACAACCTCACCTGCATACATTACAATCACCCGATCACACATGCCAGCAACTACGCCCAGATCATGTGTAATCAGAATAATGGAGGTACCTAGTTTTTGCTGCATCTCTCTCATAACTTCCATGATCTGCGCCTGAATGGTTACATCTAGAGCTGTTGTAGGCTCATCTGCTATCAGCAAAGCCGGACGGCAAGCTAACGCGATTGCGATCATTACACGCTGGCGCATACCGCCTGAGAATTCGTGGGGATATTGGTTAAAGCGAGCCTCCGCATTTTTGATGCCTACTAATTTCAACATCTCCATACCTTGCTTTTTCGCTTCGGCCGCTGACATTTTCTGATGTTTAATCAAAACTTCAGTGATCTGTTTGCCCACTTTGATGGTTGGGTTCAGAGAAGTCATCGGGTCTTGAAAAATCATGCCAATATCTTTACCGCGAATAGATTCCATTTCTTTCATGCTTTTGTCTAGCAGATTCTGTCCTTGAAAAATAATTTCTCCCTTTTTCACTTTAGAAGGTGGAGAAGGGATCAACCGCATAATCGATTGAGCTGTTACACTCTTACCGCTGCCGGACTCGCCGACGATGGCAACCGTTTCGCCTTTGCCAATTTCAAAATTCATACCACGGACAGCTTGTACTTCTCCGCCCTTAACAAAAAAGGAAATATGCAAATCTTTGACTTGTAAAATAGGTTCCATCCATATTCCTCCTATTTCTTCAGCTTAGGATCAAGCGCGTCACGAAGACCATCACCGAAAATGTTGAAAGAAAGCATTGTTAAGCTGATTAGGATCGCAGGGAACAAGAAGCGCCATGGATAGTATAGCCAGCCGGTGAGTGAGTCATTGATCATCGATCCAAGTGAAGCAACAGGAGCTTGTACACCAAGACCCAAGAAGCTTAGGAAGGCCTCAGCAAAGATAGCATTTGGTACAGACAGTGTAATGGTTACGATAATCGGACCAACTGCGTTCGGCAGAAGGTGCTTGAACAACAGTCTCGCAGAACCAGCACCCATGGAACGGGACGCCAATACGAATTCGCGATTCTTGAGCTGCATAATTTCTCCACGCACAATCCACGACATCGTAATCCAGCCTGTAATGGTTAAAGCTAGGATGATTGTTCCAAGACTTGGCTCAAGAACGACCAAGAGCAAGATTACAACCAGCAAATAAGGAATAGAATACAAAATTTCAGAGAATTTATTCATAATATTATCTACACGGCCGCCGAAGAAGCCCATAATGCCTCCGTAGATAACACCGATGAACAAGTCGATGGCTGCCGCAGCAAGACCAACGATCAAGGAGATCCGTGCACCGTACCAAGTACGAACAAAGATATCACGACCAAGATCATCCGTTCCAAACCAGTGATCGGAGGAAGGGGGCTTATTGGTGCTCATCAAATCATTAGAATAATAGTTATATTTCGAGATAAAAGGTGCAAAAATCGCTGCAAGTACAATCAAACCCAGGATACCGAGCGCAGTCATCGCCATTTTATTTTGACGCAACCGTTGCCAAGAGTCTTTCCAAGCAGAGAGACTCTCACGCTGGATAACTTCGGCTTCTTTTTCATCTACACCGACTTTTTGAAAATCTTCCGGTTTTAGATTCAGCAAGTTATTTTCAGTAGCCACTATTTAGCCCTCCTTTCCTCCACTTAATTTCATACGTGGGTCAATCAATACATAAGCAATATCCGTAATAAAGCGGGCAACCATGAGTAATACACCATAGAAAATGGTTATCCCCATAATAACGGTATAATCACGGACACCAATCGCTTCCACGAACTGTTTACCAATACCCCCAACACCAAAGATCTGCTCGATAACAACCGAACCAGTTACGATGTTAGCTGTCATTGGACCCATATAAGTGACAACAGGTAGAATTCCGTTACGAAGTACATGGCGGCTCAGAATAGCCATCCAGCTCAATCCCTTTGCTTTAGCCGTTTTGATATAATCCGCATTCAAAACTTCAAGCATGCTTGAACGGGTCAAGCGGGCGATAAAGGCGATCGGCTGTGCCGAGAGCGCGGCCACGGGTAAGAAATAATAGATTGGCCCTTTAAAACCTGAAACCGGTACCCAACCCAGTTTGAAAGCAAATACGTACTGCAGTAATGACGCGACTACAAAGCTCGGAACCGCAATCCCCAGAACTGCCAGCACCATAGCTGCGCTGTCAATAAACTTTCTGTGATAGAGTGCCGCCAACATGCCGAGAAATACTCCGACAATAACCGCCACAACGATTGCGACGAGTCCCAGCTTCAGCGACGCTGAAAAGGTTTGACTGATCAAATGTGATACATCTTGATTTAGGCGTTTCATTGAGACACCTAGGTCACCTTGGATAATATCACCTAAATACTTAAAATACTGATGAGAGAGCGGCTTGTCCAGACCATATTGTTCCATCAGACGTGCTTTAATTTCTGGCGGTACCTTCTTTTCAGAAGTAAACGGATCCCCCGGAATAGCTTTCATCAAGAAAAAGGTAGCTGAAATCAATACAAATAAAGAAACCAACATATAGAAAAACTTATTTGCGACATAACGAACCATCCCCATCACACCTCCTCCGACAATTTTTGATACACATAATAATGATTTTATGAAAAAAACGGATTTTTGTCTATTTTCTTTATATGTTATTAATAACATTAATTAACAAATAGACAGGAGTACAAAAAAAAGGGATATATATGGAATTCCACATATATATCCCGAAGTATTCTGCAACTTCAGTCAACTAACTATTCTGTTGTAATTACTAAAGCAATATCTTAGTGCTCAAGCAAGTATCCGCGAGTCAAGTCAATTGCACCACTAAAGTCAAGAGTAACACCTTTAAGGTACTCTTTAGTCAGGGAGTTGTTAGTGTAGTAGTACAAAGGAATCAGAACCATATCTTGCTCGATGAGCAATTTTTCAGCTGCAGCAAACTTTTCTTGACGTACTGCCAAGTCAGTGCTTGTTTTAGCTTCGCTGATCAATTTGTCATACTCAGGGTTAGCGTAACCAGTATCATTGTTACCGCCACCTGTTACCCACATATCAAGGAAAGTCATTGGATCATTGTAATCCGCAGTCCAACCAGCACGAGCAACTTGGTAGTTCAGGTTTTGACGGTTTTCAATAAATACAGCCCACTCTTGGTTAACGGTTTGTACGTCGATACCAAGATTGTTTTTCCACATATCAGCAATCGCCAAAGCGATTTTCTTGTGACCTTCGCTTGTGTTGTAAGTCAGGGAGAATGTAGGCAGTTTATCCATACCTTCTTCTTTCAGACCTTCAGCAAGCAATGTTTTAGCTTGTTCTATATCTTCAGTGAAGTAGCTATCTTTAACTGCTGTACGGTATTCACCATCAGCACCAGCGATACCCGGTGGTACATAACCGAATGCTGGGAATTGTCCACCTTGTACTACATTGTCAATCAAAGCTTGACGGTTGATGGACATTGCAAGAGCTTTACGGATTTTAGCGTTTGTGAAAGGTTTTTCAGTGATATTGAATTCGTAGTAGTATACGGAAGCAATACCTTTACGGCTGAATTCGTTAGGAAGTTCTTTTTGCACGATTGGAATTTGTTCTGATGGAATTTCACCAGTTGGTCCACCGGCACGATCGTATTCACCGTTCTTGTAGCTGAGCAGTTCAGTTGCACCGCTGTTTACAAGGGAGAAGTCGATTTTGTTAAGTTTAATGGAATCTTTATCCCAATATTTATCGTTTTTAGTTACAACAAGTGTTTGACCTGTAGTCCACTCAGTAAGAGTGAAAGCACCGTTAACGATCATAGTATCTTTGCTTGTTGCCCATTTAGGATTACTCTCAATGGATTTGTGTACAGGGTAATAAGTGTAGAAGGAAAGCAATCCAAGGAAGTAAGGAGTTGGGGCTTCAAGAGTAACTTCGAGAGTTTTCTCATCAACCGCTTTGACACCTACTTGACTGAAATCAGTAATTTCCTTGTTGTAGAACTTTTGAGCATTTTTGATGTAGTACAATTGATAAGCGTAAGGCGCAGCGGATGCAGCAGCAGGATCGAGCACGCGTTTCCAAGCGCGAACGAAGTCTTCTGTTGTTACAGGATCGCCATTACTCCATTGTGAATCACGGAGTTTGAAAGTATATACCAGACCGTCAGCGGAAACATCCCAGCTTTCAGCAACACCTGGTTCAGCTTGACCAGATTCAGCATTCATGCGAGTCAGACCTTCGTACATTGTTGTCAGGACAGTGTGAGCTTGGCTATCTTGAGCCAATCCTGGATCAAATGTTGGAGGCTCAGAACTAAGGTTAATTCTCAATGTTTGGTCAGCAGCCAATTTTTCTTCTGTAGCTGCATTACCAGTTGCCGTGTTACCAGTGTTAGCATTGTTACCTTTATTGCCGCTGTTTGCATTGTTTCCGCCGCAGCCAGCAAGCACTGTGCCGATAACAAGTACTAATGCAATCATTAGCAATAGACTTTTACTCTTCTTCATCTAGCAGTTCCCCCTAAATAGAATGTGGTATATGGTTTATGATTATACAACCAGTGGTCAAAAAAATCTAGTGCAATGTTTTCAGAAAATATTTTTTTTTAAAAACTTTAAACTTTTGTGACGTTGACGCTTCACCGAAGCAGTGGAACGTTACATCGCTTGTGATATGTAGGTAATTAGCCCAACAAACATAAATAATAAATATCCGACGCTCATAAAAAAGAACGAAAGTCTCCAAACTGCCCGAAATAACCGCTTCCCATCTACCTTTCCTTTCATCCGATTTTGAGCTCCGCCAATCAGCCCAGCGGATATTAATACAATAATTAGTATAAGGTAAAACCCAAACCCGGAATTAAAGATGTTGTTAAACAATGCGGAGACCGACAATAATAAAAAAAATGTGGTCACGTCCATAGCGAGCATAAAAGTTTTCTTTTTATCTTTTTTTAAGCCTTTTCCAATGAAAAAAACGATCAAAAACGGCACAATCGGAATAACGCTTAAAGTAATAACCGAATCCATCAGCAGTCCCATAGCTTCACCTCTCCCCAGAGATCATACCCCAATACCTTCTACTAATTGGCAGAGCCAGCGATTCAATGGTGCCGACACTCCAGATCGTTCTGCCATTTCTACAACACTTCCATTGATCCAACGAATTTCTGTGGTTCTTGAAGCAAGTACATCTGCCAGCATTGAAGAAATATTGCCAGACGTTAACCGGCACACCTGAAGGATGTTATCCCAAGCATCCTTATCATAAGTAATTTCACAGAAATCATACACCATTGTTGCTTCTTCAAAAACTTCCTTCATTAATTGGAGGCGTTGCTCTGAAGACAGCAGCTCCCCATTTGGAATACGCCAAATCGCCGTGAGTGGATTAATAACGGCATTGATCAAGAGCTTCCGGTAAATCATGGTATCCACTTCATTCGACAAAAAGGCTGCGAATCCTGCCATTATGAGAACTTCTATTAAATTATTCGCTTTTAAATCATTATGTATGCTATAAGCTTGTTCATCTACTAAGCTCCATTTCCCTATCCAAACCTCCCCTGCTCCTGCATGAATGACCTCAGTTAATGATTTGCGCTTCGCAGCCTCCGTAGTCACAGCTACATATAAATTGGCGTCCGGCAACAAGCCTCCCAACATCTCCATATGTCCTGTACCATTCTGAAAACAAATCATATGTACTTGCTCTTCCTTAAGTAGGGATAGAAATTCAGGCAAATCATTATGTAGAGTATTCTGTTTAACCGTTACCATGATCCAATCACTCGGCTCTTCCAGATAAGCACCAGCGAACTCCCCTATAGGCGCGGATACAAACTGATCTTCCGAAATTGTTATCGGCTCGCGTTCATCCTCGTAGGTAACCGTTAAGCCATCACGCCCTAATCGTTGGCATTGTTCTGCCCCTCGGCACCACAGTCTCACATCATTCCCGGCTTGGATCAGTCTCCCTGCCAGCAGCAGCCCGAGTGAACCTGCACCAATTATATCAATTTTCATATAACCCTCCTGCTGATCTTAAGCACAATTTTTCTAAGTATACCAAAAACCCCGCAAGTGGTGCTTAAAAAGCAGACCACTTGCGGGATTGTTAGTGAACCTATCGTTTATTCAATGCGTTCTAAATTTCCGTTACCATCCATTTTGAAACGAGTCTTCATTTCTTCTTCTTCTTCATTTAAAAAAGCAAGCCTGCGAGCACGATCCATAATCTGAATTAAAGCTTTGTAATCATCGTTGACTACCCGGTAGTCACTTTGAGCAAGATTAACCTCTTTAGACAACCGCTCATTCTCAGATCGTAATTCTGTTAATTCATCTTCCTTCTCGCGCAGATCTCTTTCCAGCATTTTCAGCTGACGTCCTGCTTCCTGGATCGTACCCTTCCATTGTCTTAAGAAACGAATGACCGCATCAATGGATAATGTGTTTTCACTTAATCCCTCACCGCGCCCAAATTCCTCATCGACATCACCCAGAATCAGACCAGCTACTTGCGCTCCTCTTACTGACGGCTGCTTTTTCAGGTAGCTACGCTTTTGACGTTGCCCTTTAGCAATACCGATTGCACCTTCATAACTTTTCCGAACACAACTGTTCCAGCGGAATCCGCAAGCGGCCGAAGTTCTGCCGATTTTTTCACCCACCTCTTCAAAAGCGGCAAGCTGTGTGCTGCCCTCCCGAATGTGTCGCAAAGTTACTTCTGCCAATATTAGATCATCTTCTGCACTCCAAGCGTCCTGTCTAACGGCTGTCATAAAGCCAAACCTCCTAACAACGTCATGAAATAACCATCTCCATAACCGGCAGTTCTGCCGGGTAGTGAATAGGGATAAAAGCTGCTTACTCCATTTCTATGCTTCTCATAGAGTTCATAGAATCTATTTGATACTAATTTGTATTTCCATTATCTGCGTACATCATACGCATAAAACTATAAATTCTCTTTTTTAAAGCGCTAATCACTCAGGTCAATTATAAAAATCACATTTTTTGAAGATTAGTGCATTTTTTTCAATGAATTCGTTTACACATAATTATGTTGAGGGTATAATAAATCGAAGGAATATTCGTGAGATACATACTGGAAGGGGGACTCTCTCTTGGACCGCATGTTTCGGGTATTAGGTTTTTTCACATTAGCTATTGGATTGATGGCTTTCGCCGGAGGTCTAACAGAAATGGCCTTGCTTTTCTTTTTGCAAACTGCATTTTTCGTAATACTTGGCTATATGAAATTTACTGAAAAAACTTATGTTCTTCTCTTCTGGGCATACATGATTCTGACTTTCACCGGATTTAGTTATTGGACGATCTTTCAAATGGGTCTTCCACTATAAATTGCAGTACTCTTTTGGAGCGGATGAGGTCCTTATCTTATAAGGATCACTTCCGTTTTTTTGTTTGTATGCTATTTTAGAAGGGTTAAACATATTATTAGTACATACATATATCATTTCAAAAAAAAGGTGGTGGTGTGGTGCGCTCCCGCAATTTACAAAGCCGCATGATTGCAACCATACTAATTCTCTTCTGCTGTACTTTGTTTCCGTTACAACCTGTGAAGTACTTGTCTGCCGATCCTAGCGGTGATTTTTTCAATTCTGCTATACCAGATAATGAAGAAACCCGTAAACTACTTGAACAGACCTTGTCTTCTGCAGAAATTGAACGTGAAATCATCAAGATTACAGCCGAACAAAAAGCGCTTGAGCAAAAGGTAGAAAGCCTGAACAGACAAGCTACCCAGAAAAAAACAGCCATTGCGGACCAACAGGAACGGGCAGGTGCAGTTGTGCGTTCTTATTATATGGGGGATAGAGATAATCTTCTGGTCGCGTTTTTTTCAGCAAAAAGTATCAGCAGATTCCTGGCTCTGTTCGATTATTATGAGATTATTATTGGGAATGACCGCGATATTCTCTCACAATATGAAGAACAATATAAGGATTTGAAGGATACCCTTCAGACTGCGAAGCGAAACTCGGAAGAGCTCGCCCGGCTGCGCACGGCTCTGGAGGAACAGCAAGTTCGGGTAAACGCGCTCAACAAGGAAATTGAAGGTGGGATTAAAAATAGCAGCGATCCTGAAAATATGAGTACTCTACTTAAAGAATTCACATTATATTGGGAGAATATCGGCCTGCACGAGGTAAAAACCTATTTCAAGGCGTTATCCTCCGCAATGAATAAACTACCACAGTTTGTTCAGAATCGAGAGGGTGTACTGACTCGAAAGGGAATGACTTATGAGCTAAACCTGAAGGAAGAGGATCTGAATGAATTTTTGCAATCGCAGAATTCGCTGTTTAAAGACTTCGCCTTTCATTTCAATGACGGATCAATTACTGCCACTGGAAAAAGCGGAGCGCTAGCCCTTTCACTGACCGGTCACTACACCATTCAGGAGGAACCGATCAACGGCCTTATATTCCAAGTCGATCATATTGTATTTAACGGTCTTGAATTGCCTGACACGACAAGAAAAACGTTGGAAGAAGAATTTGACTTAGGCTTTTATCCAGGCAAAATAGTATCTTTCCTTCGTGCCACGGCAGTAGATAGCCAAGAGGGCGTCTTGCATGTTAAGCTTTCCATTTCATTTTAGGCCTTCTTTTAGAAATTCTTTGTAGCCTTCCGCATCTATCTGCCCTGTTAATAGTAACGATACAGCTTCAACAACCTTACTCCAGCCGCCCTGTGACTCATCCTCCGGGGCGGTTTCTTCTGTCAGCAATAGCTCAACATCGAAAGGAAGCTTGTATTTAAAAGCATGCTCCGAACGATAAAGAACATCAAGCGCCGGCAAGCTCCCCGTATTCTCCAACCAATCCAGCTGAGCATCCTCTGAGGTGATAAAGGTCAGCCAATTCACAGCTTCCTTTGGACTTTGAGATTGAGCTGGAAGGGCAAAAGATCGACTGTAACAGGATTCAAACCCACCCCCATTATCAGCAGTCAGGGCCGGTACAGCAGCAAGGGATGAATTTCCATGCTTCTGCCACTCGGATAACGGTAATGAAGCAACGGCGACACTACCTCCTTGTAGCATATCCCAGACATCTTTATTGTAACGGCTGGTGAGATAAAAATAACTGCGGGCGTTCTGAGTCCAATTCAACACTTCTTGGTTATCTGCTAACAAGCTGCTATTCATGCTCTCCATTACCGCTGACAATCCATAAGGATTACGGGTATCCATCGCGAGTAAATATTTCCCTTGCTCTTTAAGCACATTCTGAAGCAGGATATTCCACTCTTCGAGGCTTTTGGGTAATGCATTAAAACCCAGCTCCGCCAGCCGTTGTGGGGAATAAACGAGCACATAAGGATCTATATCTAACGGGACTCCCCAATTATATCCATTCCACTGCATCAAGGGGATCAACTGCGTTAACAGTGCGCTCCCCGGAACGCTCTGATACACATCCATCGGCAATAAATATCCACGTGTGGCCCAGTCCAGAATGCTTCGTCCATCTGCCATGACTATATCCGGGCTGTCCCCGATCGTTAAATCATGCTTCAATACCTCATCGGCATCCTCCATATCCACATTGCTTAAAATAACCTTTACTCCACTTTCTAAGGTATAACGGTTGCTAAGGAGCTCCAGTTCACTAAATTCTTCGCTATTTAACGATACTCTTATGTGTAAGCTATCTATAGTTCCCTCATCTCCAGAAGAGGGATGGGTCGACTGACTTTGTGGTCTTTTCATAGGACGTGGATCGTTACTGGTACTCAATTCCATACTGGGCGACAGGCTTGTCAGCGATAGTAGTAAAATTGCAAAAAGCAGCCAATAATTTTTGCGTTTCAGCACGATTCCCCACCTTCCCTTTTGATTGGTCTCCCCTATTTTACCAAACCCTCCGGTGCTTGTCTTTAGTTTGTGAAACCGTTCTCTTTCTATTATATGGGTGAAACGCCAGAGGCATTAAAAATAGGAAGGTGATCTGACCGCCATTACAAGAAAGCTTTGGACTTCCGATCGCTGTTATCCTCAGATTTCCTGATTTAATTACCGCATCATGCGGTTAAAATCCGAGGATAAAGGCGAACGCTTCGCTTCTACAGTTCCAAACTTTCTTTCCATGGCTCTAATCACCACAACCAACTTTAAATTCCTCTGCCGTTTCCGGGGGGGCAGGAAAAAGCCGGGAGTGTTTGCTTCTCCCGGCTGAAAATAGGATTGATGAACGGTTAGAGTAGATCCGCGGCCAATTGCGCCAAGCGGGAACGCTCACCTTTTTCCAAAGTAATATGTCCGCTAATCCCTTGCTGCTTAAACTTCTCGACGATATAGCTCAGTCCGTTGCTCGCAGCATCCAGATATGGATGATCGATTTGCTCCGGATCGCCCATAAGAATGACTTTACTTCCTTCTCCCGCTCTGGAGACAATGGTCTTCACCTCATGACGGGAAAGGTTCTGCGCCTCATCAATAATAATGAACTGCGAGGGGATTGAACGGCCGCGAATATAGGTTAAGGCTTCTACCTGTATACTTCCTAACCCCATTAAGATTTTATCGATATCGCCAGCTTTTTTGGTATCGAACAGGAATTCCAGATTATCATAAATAGGCTGCATCCAGGGTCTAAGCTTCTCATCCTTCTCACCGGGCAAATACCCAATGTCTTTACCCATAGGAACGACCGGACGGGCGATAAGCAATTTTTTGTATTTATGTTCATCCTCCACTTTGAATAGTCCGGCTGCAAGCGCCAATAACGTCTTCCCTGTCCCAGCCTTACCCGTGATCGTTACGAGTGGGATTTCATCATTTAGCAGCAGCTCCAGCGCCATTCGTTGTTGAGCATTACGGGCGCTAATCCCCCAAACCGAATCATTGCCCAGATAGAGTGGCTCCAGCCGTGTGGCATCACTATTCACTTTGAGAAGAGCTGATTTGCCAGTGCCAATCTCATCCTTGAGAATCACAAATTCATGAGGGTACAACGGATACGACAACGCAAGCTGTTTTACCGTCAGAGAGCGGTGACTGTAATATTCATCAATCAATGCGGGATGAACCTGCAGAGATTGGTAACCAGTGTATAGTTCATTTAAGTCTCCAGTACGATCTGACAAATAATCCTCTGGCGTAATTCCCAGTACATCCGCTTTAATACGAACCAGTACATCCTTGCTCACAAGCACAACGGGACGCGGATCGGGCTTCTCATTCTCTTCATTCAAATAATTGAGAGCAACAGCCAAAATCCGATTGTCGTTAGACACCTCGCCAAACATTTCCTGTACCTTCACAAAACTGCGATGGTTAAGTTCTACCTTCAGCTTGCCTCCATGCTCCAGTTCCACACCACTATGCAAATGACCTAGTTCCCGGAGTCCATCAAGCAATCGGGATACCGTACGGGCATTCCGACCGATTTCGTCAGCATTGCGCTTCTTGGAGTCGATTTCTTCCAGCACAACGGCCGGAATAACCACCTCATGCTCCTTGAAAGAGAAAATTGAATTGGGGTCGTGCAAAAGCACGTTGGTATCTAGCACAAATATCTTGTTCATATTATCCCCTCCACAGCGCCTGGTTTGATTGATCATACATAACTCTTTCCGCCAAGGGAAAAGATATGGTACAGAAACGATTCTTTGGCTGAAAGGAGTAATCACATATGAGAAAATCAATATGTCTGTTGCTGGTACTGCTGCTACTGACAAGCTGCGGTATCGCTAATAAAAAGACATCACCCTCTCCTCAGAATAAACAATCTGCGAATGCTGTAAAGGGTACGGGGAACCATGAGGTCCGGCAATTGTCCAATGATGGTGCGTCTAATCCTAAAGCCACCTCAAAAGCTGGTCAAGCCGCCAATGTTAATGGAGAAAGTGAAATTGCACTTAAGGATCATTTTGAACAGTTGGCCAAAAGAGTTCCCGGTGTAAATGGCGCGCACTGTGTAGTCATGAACAAAGTTGCCATTGTTGGTCTTGATGTAGAAGGTTCTCTAGGCCGTTCACGTGTAGGAAGCATCAAATATTCTGTAGCGGAAGCCATCCGCAAAGACCCAAGAAGTGTACGGGCGCTTGTCACTGCCGATATGGATCTCTCCAGCAGATTAGCGGAAATGAGCCGCCATATCTCCAAGGGACATCCGATATCCGGATTCTCATCCGAGCTGGCTGATATTATCGGAAGAATCATGCCACAGCTGCCAGAGGATACCAAGCCGCAAAAAAATGCACAGTAGAGGTTGAGAACAAAAGATGTTCTTTGAGTTCAAAAAAAGCCCAGTGATATTTTCACTAGGCTTTTTTCATGGCAGCAAATACTTGTCCGTCCAACTTCTCAGCGGCACGTCCATCATAAACTTTCGCATATCTTGGGGCGGAGTCCAGCTGCGCGCCGTAAAAAAGCGCGTTGCGGACCGCTTGAATTTCAACATCAAAACAGCACATCTTAAAAGGAACATCTTCTAGCGGGTCCTGCTTTACAGCAGCACTACCGTTAATGGCATAGACAGTTCCTTCACCAAACACAGTTATAGTTATTAATGGATTTACCTTCATATTATTCACAAGTCTTGAACGATGATCAATAGCCAAACGCACAGTACTAGGACTAACAGCATAAAGCCACGAAATCGCTGTGGATGTAGGACCGCCTGTCTCCGCATCAACTGTGTTTAGAAGAACAAAGGTTTCCGATTGCAGCATCGATAGCAAAGTTTCATTCAGCTGAGCAACGGCTTCGGACATAAGTACTGGCCCCCTATGCGACGTTAATTCATTCGATTTATTATATTATAGCACAGGCTGAAACTTGCATTCAATTTTAGCTATGGAAGATATTAAGGTCCTCAAGGCGTCTCAGCAGCTGTCGAATCAGCTCCAGTGGAAATTCCTGCAATCCGATCCTGCAAGCTTTTCTTAGCGGCCTCAAACTCCTCATCATTAATATATACATATGGACTTCGCCACGTTCCAGTAACCGGCTTAAATTCGATATTCTCTTTGGAAATCTTCCAATACGTCGCAATCATATCTTTGATTTGCGAATTTTCGATATCTGTCTTCATGTTACTGTCCACTGCATCAAGCACCTTGCCGATTTTTAATACGCCACCAAGCGATTGCATCTGATCCACCAGACTGTTCAGAACTTCGTTCTGGCGTTTGTTGCGATCAAAATCATCTGATGCGTTGGTCTTAGGCTTGCAATTGGATTTACGATATCGCACATAGTCCAATGCATTTTTTCCATCCAGCTCTGCCGGACCCTTTTTCAGATTGATATTCGTGCCATCCACAGTGTCTGTATAACACATATTTTCACTGATATTTACTTCGACTCCCCCAAGCTCGTCCACTACATCACGGAAGCCCTGAAAATCAAGAATCGTTGTATAATCTACATCAATATCCAAATACTTACCCATCATCGTCTTCATCTCATCTTCAGCCAGTAGACCAGAGGATTTCTCCTTACCCTTGAAGCGAGCATAAAATTCATTAATTTTCGTTTTCTTATAGCCGCTTAGCTCCACATAGGTATCACGAGGAAGCGAAACAATAGTCGCTGATTTAGTCTTTGGATTAAGTGCTGCAACCATGATCACGTCAGTCAAATAAGACTCGTGTTTAGGTCTGTTATCCGTTCCCAGTATAAGCATTGTCAGTGGTTTTTCTGAAGCGGAATGCCCTGGAGCAACCGTACCCTCAACCCCTGCATTAAATACGCCATGCTCAAGCTTCCAATACAGATAACCGCCATAACCCAGCACGCCGAGGATCGCAATAATTAGCAAAGTTAACAATACTCTAACTAATCTGCCAAAAAAACCTCTCTTTTTTACTTTCTTTTTCGTTTTTTTCTTAGAAACACCCTTCACAGGCTGTTTTCTATTAGTAGGTTGTTGCCCGTTTGCTCTTGGAGGTAAACTGCTGTTTCTTGTACTCATAATAGAATAAAGTCCTTTTCATTTCATTTAGAATTAGAATTGCTACATTAATTAGACGATCCTTAAGGTACAAAAGTTGCGATTACGATCTCTTCGCTGCTGCCGCAGCCTTTCTCTTCTGTCGAGCTTCTACTATATAACGTATCCGTACCATCAGCATTAATCCGACAGCAACCAACAGACATTGGATAATCGGAAGCTTATCATGTTGGAAAATGAGGAGCATGCCAGAGCCAATCGCCATCATTATGTAGAGCATGATTTCCTTGCCAATCGATAACTTTTGATTCACACGAAAGACTTGATTATAAACAAAAGTAAGCAATATAAAGATAACAATATAAGCGACGATTGGATGCTCAGCGAACCACACCTGCATAGATAACCGCACTCCTCCCAAATTTAAGATACGTTTACATTATATCATCAGTAGGGGAATTTTTTGTTTCTTATATTAAAAAAAGCCGCCGGATGCAATAATCCGGCGGTCTTATTCATAAGCATGTGTTTACGCGTTGGCTTGTGCTGTTTTACGTTGTTTCTCTACACGTTCGCGTTCGCCTTTGTTCAGAATCTTTTTACGCAAACGAATGGATTTAGGTGTAATTTCACAATATTCATCATCGTTCAAATATTCAAGTGCGCCTTCCAAAGAGAAGGTGCGTGGTGTCTTCATTTTTACAGTATCATCTTTGCCTGAGGTACGCATGTTGGTAAGTGCTTTTTCTTTACAGATGTTAACGATAATATCGTTATCACGGGTATGCTCGCCTACGATCATACCTTCATAAATTTCTGTACCTGCATCCAAGAAGAGAATACCACGATCCTCAACACCCACGATTCCGTATTGAGTTGTTGATCCAGTCTCACTTGCTACAAGCACACCTTGATGACGTCCTCCAACTTGACCAGCAACCAGTGGAGCGTAGCTGTCAAAAGCATGGTTCATAACGCCGTAACCGCGTGTCAAAGTCAAGAAGTAAGTGTTGTAACCAATCAATCCACGTGCAGGAATCAGGAACTCCAGACGTACTTGACCCGTACCGTTGTTAATCATATTGACCATTTCGGCTTTACGAGTACCCAGACTCTCCATAACAGAGCCCATGCTCTCTTCTGGAATATCAATCATTAGACGTTCAAGCGGCTCCATTTTGACACCGTCGATTTCTTTAATGATTACTTGTGGTTTAGAAACTTGCATTTCATAACCTTCACGACGCATATTCTCGATCAGAATACCAAGGTGAAGCTCACCGCGTCCAGAAACGATAAATGCGTCAGGACTATCAGTTTCTTCCACACGCAAACTCACGTCTGTTTCAAGTTCTTTAAATAGACGCTCACGTAGTTTACGGGAAGTTACCCATTTACCTTCTTTACCAGCAAAAGGACTGTTATTCACTAGGAATGTCATTTGCATGGTCGGCTCGTCAATCTTCAGAACCGGAAGTGCTTCAGGGTTTGCAGGATCAGCAATGGTCTCACCAATGTTGATGTCCTTGATCCCTGCAATAGCAACGATATCCCCTGCGCCCGCTTGCTCTGTTTCAATACGTTTCAAACCTTGGAAGCCGAACAATTTCTCGATACGTGCAGTTTTGCTCTTACCATCACGCATAATAACTGTTACAGATTGACCTTGTTTGATCACACCGCGGTTAACACGTCCAATCGCAATACGACCCAAGTATTCGTTATAATCCATCAACGTTACGAGGAATTGAAGCGGTTCTTCAACACTTTCGGTTGGAGCTGGAATATGTTCAACAATGGTTTCGTAGAGCGAAAGCATCGTTTCATCTTGTTTCTCAGGAACCATGCTTGATGTACCATTAAGAGCAGATGCATAAACAACAGGGAATTCCAATTGTTCGTCATTTGCTTCAAGTTCGATGAACAAATCGAGCACTTCATCAATAACTTCCTTAGGACGAGCAGCTGGACGGTCAATCTTGTTCACGACAACAATCGGTGTAAGTTTTTGTTCCAATGCTTTACGCAGAACGAATTTCGTTTGCGGCATGCAGCCTTCATAAGCATCAACAACCAGCAATACACCGTCAACCATTTTCATGATCCGTTCTACTTCGCCACCAAAGTCAGCATGTCCAGGTGTATCCACAATGTTGATCAAAAACTCTTTATAAGTAATTGCTGTATTTTTAGCTAGGATTGTAATTCCACGTTCCCGTTCGATATCATTAGAGTCCATAGCACGTTCTTGCAAGTGCTCATGGGCGCTGAAGATCCCCGATTGTTGAAGGAGCTGATCGACGAGTGTTGTTTTGCCATGGTCAACGTGGGCAATGATCGCAATGTTGCGAATATCTTTTCTTGAATGCATGATTTGTATCCAAATCCTCTCATTTATCAAATTAAAACTGTTAAAATTCATAGCATGTCACGGCAGTCTCACAAAAGAAGCGCCAGGCAGAAAGCCGACGCTTCAACATAACATTAATATTATAGTGAAAGTACTATGAAAAGCAAGTCTTTTTATGAAAAAAACAGTTACCAATTTCCGTTTTTTTTCACAAGATCCTACAGCAATTAGCTTCGATACCATCTATTCCGGCCACGTACTCTGCCTCGTCCTGTAATCAGCCAAATTCCTACAGCTATTAATACAATCCCGATCAGGTAGATCGCGCCGGTGCCCATAAGGCTGAAAATACAAAGTGCAAGGCTTAGTAAGCCTAATGTTACAGCAATTGCTGACAGTCCACCCGTCCGTCTTGGTTCATAGATAGAGTATTCATACAAGCCCACGGCAAGACCAAGCAACAGCACAGGCCATAAGCTTCTCATAAGCCCCCATCCCCAAATATTGCAAAGACCAAACAACAAACCATACACCGTTAATATCCCGGCAGGAACCAATACCGAGGCCGAAGCACGACGGCTGAAAAATAACATGTGTAGTACTATTCCTGGAATTAAAATCACTAGAGGCCAAAGCGCGCGGCCCAAATATCCGAAGACGCCCAGCTTACCTAATAAAATCACGATGCCAGCAGCAACAATAAAAATTCCTAGCTGTATATCTTTCTTTGAAGACATCCTTCACCCATCCCTTCAATTTCACGTCTACCTCATTTCCTCGTCACCTTATAGCCTGAAAGCGACAGGATTCTTACTCATATATTATCCGAAACATACACAAAATGCCATCACTCCCTGTGATTAATCAGTGTCGATAAGTACTTCTGATCGCGCAAAAAAACGGACAATTCCAATTTATGGAGATGTCCGTTTAGTATTGCCTTTTATTGCAGTTTATTAACCTGCAGATGTTTTTCTGCGTTTAATTGCTCCCGTAACCACAACTAATATTCCTAAAGCAATGGGCAAATAGGAATGTGAGGAAGGGAACAAAAAGGAGAGCATCGTCCCTAATTTTGCATCCTGAAGCAACATATCCCCTGCTGTAAACGCCAATATATAAGCACCGATAAATACGAGCACTGGAAACCGGTGCAGCCAGCCTACAATGATGCCGCTTCCCCACACTACTATCGGAATGCTAAGGGCAATCCCGATGACAATTAAAGCCAAATCTCCTTTAGCTACTCCTGCAATGGCTAGTACATTATCCAGGCTCATAATGAAGTCTGCTACAAGAATCGTTCGGATTGCTTTCCAGACTGAGGATGATTCCCTTACTCTGAGATCCTCCTCTTCCTCCAAAAGCAGCTTGAACGCTATCCATAGCAGCAGCATTCCCCCTCCTGCCTGAATATAAGGGATTTTTAATAGCAATACCGCCACAAAAGTAAGCAAACACCGCAGAACAACTGCGCCTGCTGAGCCCCACCAAACCGCAGTCTTTCGGTGCTTCGCCGAAAGATCCTTGCTGGCCATTGCGATAACCATTGCATTATCTCCGCTCAGCACCAGATTAATCATCAATATTTCACCAAGGAGCAATAATGAATCCATTCGCACTTACCTCCCCGAGTCACATGTAACTACTTGTATGTTCGGAAATGACAAGCTATGCTTCCTGTCCAACTTTTTTTGAGCGTGAACGCATGTTGGCTCCTTTTTTTGCGTATACAAAACTAAGCATATTTTGAAGCTCAATCTAACAACACTTGGGAGTGACTTCGCTTTGAATACATCCATCTGGGAGTTTATATTATCGCTGCTCAACATTATTTTTCTAGATCTTATTTTGGCGGGAGATAATGCTATTGTGATCGGTCTTGCGGCGCGTAATTTACCGTCAGACACGCAAAAAAAGGCTATCGTATTTGGAACAGCAGGTGCTGTAGTGTTGCGGATCTTCGCAACGATTCTGGTCGTATGGTTGTTGAAAATCCCCTGGTTACTGCTTGCCGGAGGGATTTTACTCATTCTGATTGCCTATAAGCTGTTAACCAGTGAGAACACTTCAACAGATATCAAGGCAGGTCAAAGCTTGTGGTCCGCTGTAGGGACAATCATTTTAGCTGATGCTGCCATGGGTCTTGATAATGTGATCGCCATTGCCGGAGCTGCCAAGCATAATATCTCACTAGTTATCATAGGACTGCTGATCAGTGTCCCCATTGTTGTGTGGGGAAGTACCCTTTTTATTAAATTAATCAACAAATATCCATGGATCATTTATATTGGTTCTGCTGTCTTAGGTTTTACTGCTTCAAGTATGATGACGGATGAACATCAGCTTGCGCCATTTTTTGATCATCATCCGCTGCTCAAATATCTGTTTATAATCGTGATCATTATAGGTATCTTGGCAGCAGGACATTGGAAACGCCAATCAAAACCAGAAGAGCCTCAGGAGGGCACAATCGTCTAAACCACAAAAAAACTGCCTCAGAACGTAGATTTCACTACGCTCCAAGGCAGTTTTTTGGTTTATTATTTTAGAACCATTCTTCCTGTAATCCAGCCTCAACACTTACAACATCACTAGGCTTCTCATCTCCATAAGGAGTGATTAACACGGTCTCTGTGGCTTCAATCGCTGCTTCCAGAAGTTCAGAATATCCCGGAAGCGTAGCCTCTATCTTATCCACAATCCGTAAATTCGGATTTGTTGTAGGTGATTTTGGAACAAATAAAGTACAGCAATCCTCATAAGGAAGGATAGACAAATCATAGGTACCGATGTTCTTCGACAGGTCCACGATATCACTTTTGTCCATCATTACCAGCGGACGCAGAAGGGGGAGGGTTGTCGCCCGGCCAATCACGTTCATGCTTGGCAAGGTCTGGCTAGCGACTTGTCCCAGACTATCCCCGGTTACAATCGCCAATGCACCTTCGCGATCAGCAAGCTGGGTAGTAATTCTCAGCATTGCCCGCCGCATCAGCGTAATAATCAAATTATCCTGGCCAATACCGGTAAAGGAAGTCTGCACTTCTGTAAAGGGTACCAGATGCAGCTTAATAACACCCGCATAACGTGACAATACCCGCGCAAGATCCACAACTTTTTGTCTAGCAAGCTCGCTTGTATAAGGATAACTGTAGAAGTGCACACATTCCACTTCGAGTCCGCGCCGCATGGATGACCAGCCTGCTACGGGACTATCAATGCCACCGGACAGCAATAACATCGCTTTTCCGTTAGTGCCTAATGGAAATCCGCCTACACCGGCAATATTTTCACAGAAAATATAAGTATGTCCCTGACGAATTTCGACCCTCAGCTCTAATTCAGGCGATTTAACGTCTACGGTGAGGCCAGGATATCCTTGCAATAGTGGTGTCGCGATCAGTTTATTCATCTCAATGGAGCCATAAGGGAACTCTTTCCATACCCGCCGAGCATTAACCTTAAATCTGGTGCCAGGAGCAGGCGCGATTATCTCCAAAAATTGACGGCTGACCGCTACAATATCTTCAAGCTCTGACTTAGAAACCTTCACTGGACTGACTGAAGCAATGCCAAAGACATTCTTCAGTGCTTGTACCAATTCAATCGCAGATTCCCCGTTCAGTTCCACGTAAATTCTTCCGAATTCCTTGCTCAGAACTACGTTTGGATAAGGCTTAATCAATTCCTTCACATGACGCAGTACGGTTTTTTCAAATCGGGTACGATTTTTGCCCTTTAAAGTAAACTCCCCAAAACGCAGGAGCAGCATATCAGCGTATTCTATACTATGGGCTCTGCCTTCTGCAGATTCCTTATTCATTATGCTCATTTGTTACTTCATTCCTCCTTCAGCAATCTTTAAAGCTTGTACCGCAGTGGTTAATGCTTGCTCAAGCGCAGCGACATCCTCATCTGTATGACTGTCGCCAAGGCTAATACGAATCCCACCTGAAGCAATGGAGACATCTTTACCCATAGACAATAACACACGACTAGGTTCAGCCAGTCGTGAGGAGCAGGCCGAGCGGGTGGAGACAGCCATCCCCAGTTCCTCCAGCTTGCGGGCGAATACCTCTCCCTTCATGCCAGGGTAAGAGAAATGTACAACATGGGGAGCTCCATCCTCTCTGCTGTTTATAACAAATTCAGGAACGGTGCGCAAGAAGCGTAATAATCGATCTCGGAGTGGAACCAACTGTGCAACGAAGGTTTCGCGCTGCTCACCACTCATACGGATAGCTTTGGAAGATGCGACAATCGCAGGTACATTTTCAGTACCAGCGCGTTGTCCTTCTTCATGAGAGCCCCCTGTAAGCAATGGGAATAGCTTAATTCCATCTTTGATATACAGTAATCCCACTCCACGTGGGCCTCGAAGTTTATGAGGAGACAGGCTATAAAGATCCACCTGCCAATCCTTTAAATCAACTGCAAGCTTACCATATCCCTGAACACCATCTACATGAATTAAGATTCGCGGATTCACAGCTTTAATCAGCTTACCCATCTCTTTAAGCGGTTGTATCGTTCCAATCTCGTTATTGACATGCATCACACTAACAAGAACTGTGTCGCGCCGGACAGCAGCAGCTATGCGCTCAGGATCAACAACGCCCGTGCTATCGGGTGCTACAAAAGTAACCTCCCAGCCCATTCGCTGCAATTGCAGGAAACTCTCATATACAGAGGGATGCTCTATTTCTGTAGTTACCAAATGGCGGCCTCTAGTCTGATATTGCAGAGCAGCGCCTTTTATCGCCAAATTATTGCTTTCCGTTGCACCAGAAGTAAATAGAATCTCCTGCGGTTGTACAGATAAAGCAGCAGCGCATACTTCACGCGACCGTCTGATCAGCTTACCCGCTTCACTGCCCGCACGGTGCAAAGAGGAAGGGTTCGCATAATGCAGTTTCATAATTTGTTCCATCGTCTGCACCACTTCTTCATAGGGCGGTGTTGCGGCGGCATAATCCCAGTAAAGCATATGTCAAATGTCTCCTTTACTTCGTTGAGTGAACTTATTATCGAAAAAGGATCAAACGGTGTTTCCCGTTTGATCCTTTTTATTATACCGCGTATTGAGCGCGGGCGCGTTCTATTTTGAAGATATAAGACTGTGTCTCTTTTGGGAGCAGGCTAAGTTTCTCCAATAATTCCTGATCATTGGTTACTCCCAGATCTGTTACCCGTCCCGGCCCTGCGTTGTACGCTGCAAGTGCCATCTTTTCCTCTCCGCCAAAGCGTTTCAGTTGATAAGATAAATAACGTACGCCGCCATCAATGTTTTGCGCCGGATCGAACGAATCAGTAACACCTAAGCCGCTCGCGGTGCCATCCATAAGCTGCATTAAACCTTTAGCCCCTGCGGAAGAGACCACATTAGGATTAAACGAGGATTCAGTATCAATCACTGCTTTGATCAGATCAATCGGCACGCCATATTTAGCACTCGCCTTCTGAATGAGATCATCATAGCTTGTAGGTGTGGAACCCGTTATTTCCCCGGAAATTATGTTATTGAAGGTTTCTGTTGTCCCACCTATCTGCTGCCATAACAAGCTGCTTACAGAAGTTGCATCCGGAAGAGAGGTCAAATAGCTTGAACTTTCACTACTCGTTGACATTGCCTGAAGCATTGTCGCAAATCCAGAAGCTGAAACTCCTGTTGACCGTTCATTTCCATTCGCGGAGCTAGTTTTTTCGGTTGTAGCCTTAAGGTTGATCCATTTAAGCTGCCCTAACCCGTCGGTTACAGCGGGATTGATCTGCATGCTGGCGCACTCCTTTTTTGTCCTACTCGAATCATATATAAGGTTTCGCGTTGAAATTTCGATGAATTACGGCTTAATCTTACATTTTATCTGAGATTATTGCTATATGTTGGAATGAAAAAACAGACTTCAGACCCTGATATTTAGGTCTAAAAGCCTGTTTAGATCAAGCCATTCAGTTCTTTTTAGCGCGCAAAGGGAATCATCACGAAGTAACTTAGTGTCGCAACAATCCCTAAGCCCATTGCCCATGCCCCAAGCGTTTTTTGCTCTTTGACATAGGAATAATAACCAACTATGGCAGCGATGGGTCCGAGAATAAAGGACCAGATGAACAATGAGGCGATCCCCATCCCCAGTCCAACATACCCCATTACCCGGCTTCCACTATATTCCGCTTCACTGTCCTTGCGCTCTTCCACTAAACGCGGGGCATCCCGAACCTGCATTGGAACCGGATTTACCTCAGCAGCGTATTCTTCGCGATGCTCTCTGTCCCGCCGAGGATAGTCCACTCTCCGCGGACGAAGAATGACTTTTCTCGGACCGGACTGTTCTCGTGATGAGCTTGATTCATTATCCTTTTCTGTGTCCATTCTGGCGGCCTCCTAAGCGTTCGGCTTAAACGTCAGACAACATGTTGCAGATGATGTACTGGCATGATCGCGGTGACCTTCATTTGTCATTTCTTCAGCATATTCTTCCTTATAACCATTGCCTACGTGCTTATCAATCTCGATGACAATTTCTTCAGCCCGGCATAAATTATGCTCGCCCCAATAATGACAATTGCTCACGCTACATTTTACTAATGGTTTTTCACTTGACATAATTATCACCTCGGCTTCATTATGTCCGCTCCATTTACCCGCTATTCGACAGAGTGGTTTCCAGTTGATGTATCGAGACAGGCTTTTAATCCACGCAAAAAAAGGACCAGCTCATCGTCATTACAAAATGACAAATTGCTGATCCCTATAGATCACTATTTAGAAGTTAAACCTGATTTTGCATACGTTTCTCGGTCAAATAGTCGTTCTCATAATAAATGAGATCATCGCGAAGATCTTCATACGTTTTGGTGATTTCCAGGATGATATCACGTGCGGGACGTACTGGCTTTTTGCGGAAACGGATTGCATCCTGACCAGTATAAGCGTAACGGCCATCTTCAGAATAGCTTTCATTTTTCGGATAAAAGAAGTTGTTCACGCCATAGTGATATACATTATAAAGCGCTTTCTGTGCAAAAGATTCATCGAATGTCGCACGACGCAGCGCAACGCCTAATTTCTCATATGACATTTCCGAGAACACTAATAGGTGACGAAGATCGGACAGAAAACCTTGGTAAAATTGTACGGTTTCCTCATCTCCCTCAACTACAAGCTGAGGCAATGCATGCTCATTTAGAAATACTTCCATTTTGTCGATTACCACTTTAAGTTTATCTCTCGTCGATTCACATAATTTCTGCACATTGGCTGCTGACATAGCGGTTGCTCCTCCTTATTATTCCCTGCTCTTGTAGTCAATAAAGTTAATCCTCTGAAAGAAACCGCCCTAAAGACGTATCTCTTTATTCTTGCAATATCAGGATGTGAACACAGAGAAGTCTAACCTTCTGAACAATTATTAAGAACAACATCTAATGAGGTATCTCTTACAAAATCAAGAAGACAATTCGAGATACTTATTCTCTCTGATATTATCATAAAAAACGTTAGGAAGGTATCCTTTTCTAAGATGCATAAAAGATACGCTCTCTTCTAAACCTATAGACATTACATTGCATAGAGGAGCGGAAATCATGTCACGAAAAAATCTAACAGTTGCAGGTTTGGTTACAGCAGCTTTTACAGTTGGGTTACTTACCTTTGCCCTGCGCCCTGCCACTAATGGGACGACCAGAGATGTCGCAAAAGTCGCTGTTCAGAATCCGGCTCCAACTTCAGCTTTGCATTCACCTCCAAATCCCTCTCAGGAAAAAACATTAAAGAAAACCTCCTTAAGCCAGGATGTGGAGGCGACAGACCATCTGAACAGAGTCGATGTCAGTAGACATTTAACTAAACTCCTGTCTGAAACAGACGGGATGTCTTCGATTCATGATAAATCAGTGTATGCGAAACGATTGCAGCAAGACCACGGGTTTATCTCCATGCTGATGTGGATCGATTTCCGCACACAAAAGACTGAGACCTTTAAGTCGTCTTTTCCAAAAGGAACCGAACAGGAGAACAAACAGCTTCTAAAATATCTCAATACGGCAAAATCAGCAATCCACGGTCATCAATCCTATGAATCTCCAACGTTTACAATCGGTAAAGAAAAATATTACTTTATCGCTCAGCGGAACAAACAGAAAAATGTAGGGATCATTGCTCTTATTAACCAAAAGGTGCTTGGGCGTGTGGCAGACCATCAGCTGAAGAACCTGCGTCTCATTCCGTATCCTAAGGAAGGCAAATACCATGTGGAATCAGTCCACACCGATAACTTAAAGGACATTACAGTCAAGACCGGCCATGATAACGAAAATGCCAGCCATTTTTATGAGAATGAAATTGTAGTCCGTTTTAAGGGAAATGCTCCGACTCAGGGACAGCTCCAGACGATAACCGCCGATATCCACTGCAAGCAGCCACGCAAGCTGGGATATGCCTATATCTTTCGCTCTGAGAAGATGACCTATTATCAGCTGAAATCCTATTTCACCAACAAATGGCATCCCGAGTATACGGAACCTCACTATATGTATTTAACCAATGATACCATCACTAAAAACGCTGAAGGAACTGTCACGCCTAACGACATGTTATTCTCCACTTACCAATGGAACCTCCCGGCGATTGAAACTGAGCTAGGTTGGAATCTTTCCAAAGGCAGCAAAGAAGTGGTTGTAGCCGTAGTCGATACGGGAGTACAGATTAATCATCCTGATTTACAAGGTAAGCTTTTGACTGGTTACAATGCCATTACCAATGGTTCCACACCCGAAGATGATGTAGGTCACGGTACACATGTATCTGGTATCATTGGCGCACTTGTTAACAACGGGGAAGGCGTAGCTGGCATCAGCTGGTACAATAAGATCCTCCCTGTAAAAGCGCTAGATAACTCAGGTGCCGGAACGACTTATTCCGTAGCAGAAGGTATCATATGGGCAGCTGACAATGGCGCAAAGGTTATTAACTTAAGTTTAGGGAATTATGCCGACTCTCAGTTCCTCCATGATGCGATTAAATACGCCTACGACCGGGACATCGTGCTTGTGTCTGCAGCAGGCAATGATAATACAGAACGGCCTGGATATCCTGCGGCTTATCCCGAAGTGATTGCAGTGGCTGCTACAAATGCTTCAGGGGAAAAAGCCTCCTTCTCCAACTACGGCGATTATATTGATGTCGCTGCACCCGGAGAAAGCATCGCAAGCACCTATCCGGACAGCCAGTATGCCGCTTTATCCGGCACGTCGATGGCCAGCCCCCATGTCGCTGCGCTGGCGGGTCTGGTACGTTCACTGAATCCTAATCTGACGAATAAGGAAGTTATGGACCTTATGACCAAAAACGCTGTTGATCTGGGAACTTCCGGCCATGATAAATATTTTGGCTGGGGTCAGGTCGATATTTATAAAACGCTACAAGCGGCAAGCGGCAATCAAGTCCCATTGCAGCTTTTCCCTCAGCATGTACGCCAACAAATGAATCAATTAAAACAAAAAACAAAGAACACCCCTTAACCGTGTCATTGCAAAAACCGGCCAAGTAAGCGCAGAAACCGCAGTAACCCTTCCTCCATTTCCGGTTCCTTCATTTGCGAATAGCAAAGACGGATGTGGCGGGAAGGCGTTTCCGCAGAGTAACAGACATCACCTGGTAAAAAAGAAATATTCTCCTGCTCCGCCAAGTCATGCAGGCTTGCGATATCAGGAGAAGGGGGCAGTTCAAGCCAGAGATTAAGTCCTCCCTCTGGTAGAATATAGTTCACTCCAGGCGGCGCGTACAGCTTCAGAAGCTTCGCCGCCTTTTCCATACGACCACGGAGTGTAATTCGTAGCTGTGCTGCGTAGGCGTCGTATTTTTCAGCGATGAAGGGTAATACGGCCTTCTGTGTCAGCAAGGGACTTCCAAGGTCACTCGCAGATTTAGCGGCGATCAGCCGGGACAGAATATTTCCTTCTGCGGCTACACAGGCAATTCGGCAACCAGGTGCAAGTACTTTGCTAAAGCTTTTCATATAGACTACATGTCCATCGGGATCCATTGATTTAATCGCCCTGGGTGGAGGTGTATGGAAATATAAATCACTAAATGGGTCATCCTCAACAATGAGGCAACGGTAGCTGCGCGCTAATTCCAGCAGTCGTTGTCTTCTTGTGATGCTCATAGTTACGCCGCTTGGATTTTGAAAAGTAGGGATGGTATAAATTAGCTTTGGGGGTCTTTGATCACACATTTTTGTAAGAACATCCACTCGCATCCCTTCACTATCCGTAGGCACAAAAATCATCTCTGCGCCTCGTCCCGCAAATACATCAATAGCACCAGTATAGCTAGGCGCCTCAAGATAGACTGTATCTCCAGGACCAACAAATGTACGAGCCACCAGATCAATGCCTTGCTGGGTCCCGCTGGTTATCATCAAATCGGAAGAAGTTAGCGAAATCCCACGCGATTTCAAATGTTCTCTCATGACATTCCGCAGTTCAAGATCTCCCTGAAAATTTCCGTAGGTTGCCATAAGCTCCGGTTGCTCTTTGACCAAGGACGCGTAGGTGTCACCAATATCTTGAAGTGGCAGCAGCTCACTGTGGATGGCGGCTAAATGAAAGGGATATTTCACTTCCGAAATATCAAAATTCCGCCAAAGCTGAGCCCGCGGCAAATAATCATCATATAAATCCTGCCAGCAACCCTCTTCTTGACGTCTATTATGGGTTGGATTGGCTACAAAGCAGCCTTTACCCTGTCTGCAGTATATAAGTCCTCGTTTCTCAAGCATATCGTAAGCCTTGCTTACTGTAACCTGACTCACGTTCAATGTTATAGCTAGACTTCTAACAGAGGGCAGCCGGACACCTTGCTGAAGCAGTCCTGATGAGATCCGCTGACTGAGGGTTTCACTGATTTGATGGGGTAGAGTTTTGCTGCCGCTGCGATTCAAATCGATATGCATGAACCCTTCACCTCCACTGTTATATTCAACGCTTTACTGTTATACAGCGCTCCTATTATGATAGCATCAAATCGAAAGGTGGAGAACTAATTTATGGATATCAAATACTCAACGGCAGCCAATCATCTAGGGTCATCAGCAGTTCGGGAGATTCTAAAAGTTACACAGGGCAATGACATCATTTCACTTGCAGGCGGGCTGCCTGGGGAGGATTTGTTTCCCTTGGAGGCCGTACGTGATGCCTATAATCGCGTGCTCTCCAGCGACACCTCAGCGCTTCAATATGGGCTTACCGAGGGTTTCACTCCACTACGTGACAAAATCGCTGAAAGGCTTACCCGGCAAGGCATCCCGGTTACAGCCTCTGAGATGGTATTAACTACAGGCTCACAGCAAGCTATAGATCTGTTATGCAAAATATTGCTGGATCCCGGCGATGCCGTTTTTGTGGAAGCGCCCACCTATCTGGCAGCACTACAGGTACTCGGTTCTTACCGGGCTGCTATTCATTCGATACCAAACGACGAACATGGCATCTTGCCGGATCAGTTGGAAGAGCAGATTCGGATACATCGGCCAAAACTGCTATACGCAGTTCCGACCTTCAACAATCCGTCTGGAGCAACCTGGAGTAAAGAACGCCGCGAGAAGGTGGTTGAAATCTGCCGCCGTTACGGTGTTCTTATTCTAGAGGACAATCCCTATGGAGAAATAACCTTTGATGAAGATAAAACTCTATATCCATCCTCATTAGCCTCCATCGATAGAAGCTTCGGCGGGGATCATTGTGTAGTCTACACAGGGACCTTCTCCAAAATCGTCGCCCCTGCCCTGCGCACCGGCTGGATTATCGGCGATTCTGAACTAATCAAAACCATCGCCAAGGCAAAGCAAGCAGCCGATCTGCATTCCAGCACCATCGACCAGCGTGCTTTAGATGAGCTACTGTTGCATTTTGATATTGAGCAGCATATCCGCCTCATCTCAAGAGAGTATCATTCTCGTATGAAGCTCCTGTCCGCGGAACTCAGATCACATGACTGGGAAGGAGCACATTTCCTCGAGCCAAGAGGCGGCATGTTCCTATGGCTTACCCTTTCCGAAGAGATTAACACTAAGGAATTACTCCCGCTGGCAGTAGAAAACGGAGTAGCGTTCGTACCCGGAGAGGTATTCTATTCAGCGGAGCCTCACAAAAACAAAATGCGCCTTAACTTCACACACACGCCACCACAGCAAGTTCCAGTTGCTGTCCAGCGTCTAGAGAAAGCATTGGCTCAGTGGCAGCAACATCAAAACATCGTTCGGTCGTGAACAACTGCTCGTAATCAATAGCCACAATGGCAAAATAAAACGGCTTCTCCATCCTTTATTGGACGGGAAAGCCGTTTTTATGAGTAGATTTCTGAGCTTTCACTTTTGCGCATTTGCAGAATGTGACCTTTACGCATTTCTGCAAATCACATTTTCGTATTTCTACTTTTAGCGTTTTTGCAAATCACATTTCGTAATTCCACATTGAGCGTTTCTGCTCAGCTTATTTCGTATCTTCACATTTCACATTCAGCGATTTTCACACGTCATATTTCTGATTTCCACATTTCAGCGCCTCTACAGATCACATTTTCCTATTTCCACATTCAGCAATTTTTGCTCGTCATATATCAGCGTTTCTGTACAACTCATTTAGCATTTTCACATTCAGCGATTTATGCACATCTCGTTTCACATTTTCACATTCGCATTTCTACACTTTGCACGTCATATATCCCATTTCCCACATTTCGCTTTCCGCATCACCAAACATCCTCCAGTTACTCAACTCATCTGCCACTCAACTAACTCCGATTTCACAGCGAAGTTACAGCCAGAGGTTACAATTGATATTTTGCTACTAACTCCAATCTTCCCGCAGAAGATTAGCCAAGCTCCGCATTGCGCAGTTTGCTAGCTACTAATCTAATTCTGGCGTCAAAGTAACCATGGAGTTCGGGAGTTCGGGAGTTCGGGAGTTCGGGAGTTCTGGAGTTCTGAATTCTGGAGTCCTGAGTTCGGGAGTTCTGGAGTTCTGAGTTCGGAAGGTTCGTATCGGACCCCAGCGCTCTTATTTGCATCAATTCCGTTCATTTGGTTTGCTTATCGGACTCCATAGTCACTATTGGATTCAAAACGCCCGATATCCACCCTGTTTGTGCCGAATAACGGCTCTCCAGTCCGAAACTCCTCCAAAAAGGCATAAAATACACAAATAGCTGCATCTCGGTCCGTTAGCATATCAGCTCATCAACCATCAGCCGTCAGCTCATCAACCATCAGCCGTCAGCTCATCAACCATCATCTATCTACCACCAGCCATCAGCTCATCAGCCACCAGCTCATCTACCACCAGCCATCAGCTCATCAACCATCAGCCGTCAGCTCATCAACCATCAGCC
>NZ_JBBODA010000020.1:0-133020 GCF_038002705.1 Paenibacillus sp. FSL H7-0716 | reverse complement strand
GAGACGGCGCGAGCGGCAGCGGGGACAGCTGCAGCCGCGCTAGGCAGTGTCGGCGGGGAGCAAGCTGCCGACACGTTGAAGGGCGTGCTGCTGCAGCTTATGAGCAGCAGCGAGGTGCCGCCCGCGGTAAAAGATGTCGCGAGCGGGCTAGTGCAGCAGCTGACAGGCCAACAGCTGCTGCTGAATACAGACCGGACTGCTCCCTTCGCGCAAGTTACACTGTTTTTGCCGCTGCAAGGTCCAGATGGGCAGGAAACTGCATCGGTTCATATCCAGTCCAGGCGGGGCCGCAAAGGGGAGCTGGATGCAGCTAACTGTCGATTATGGTTCGATTTGGACATGAAGCAGCTAGGGCAGACATTGGTAGATGTGCAGGTTGTAGATCGAATCGTTAGTCTTAAGCTTCATAATGATCATCCGTGGGTGCTTGAGCTGCTGGAGACGCGGCGTGAAGATATAAAAACTGCAGTGGAATCCATCGGTTATCAATTATCAGGTTTAAGAACCGAACCCTTGCCAGAATTGAATTTGCCTAAAGAGCTTGCTGGCTCCAATACTAATAAGTTTGTTGATTATGTTCCTGAGGCTTACAAAGGAGTGGATTACCGTATATGAATGAGCCTGTACAGCCAATTTCACAAGGGCTCAAAAAAGCGGTCGCTCTCAAATATAGTCCCGGACAAAACGAGGCTCCTGTCGTAGTAGCCAAGGGACAAGGCGCGATAGCAGACCTTATTCTGCAAAAGGCTAAGGAGAGCGGGGTTGCTGTTCAGGAAGATGCAGCCCTCGTGGAGGTTCTTTCAAAGCTTGATCTGGACCAACAGATTCCGTCTGAGCTCTATCAGCTGGTGGCGGAAATCCTCAGCTTTGTGTATCAAAGCGATCGTTCTGCTGGTGAACGGGGACAAGAATGAAAGAGCCATATGCAAGAAAACACTATAACCGCAAAGAGAAAGGAGCTGCTGCAGAGAACGGAGCTGTGCAGTACCTATCTTCTAGCGGGTATATGATATTGGAACGGAATTGGCGTTGTCGTACTGGAGAGCTTGATATCATTGCGGAGCGTGAAGACTGTATTGTTGTTGTCGAAGTTCGTAGCCGCAGTGGAGAGCTGCTTCAGGGAACTCCAGAAGAATCGGTGAATGCTCGCAAAATAAACCAGGTTCGGAATACAACACAGGTTTATTTGCATATGAAGGGTTATGAGGAACGGCGGGTTTCTTTTGATGTAATTAGCGTCTTGTTAAATGACGATCTTAGCCTAGCTTCACTTAGTCATATTCGCGAGGCGTTTTAAGAGTAACTCTATTTTCTCATGCGATTCTTTATGAATTTGCTGCTGATCTGATAAAAAAGTCTTTACATACCTTCCGCACTGTGGGTCATTTCTCAAAAGAAATGGGTAAACATTAGGAGTAACTTTTTAATGTCATCATGAGGAGGGCTGTCTAGTGAAGAATAAACCTTCTGAAATGCAGGTTAGTTTTACATGCCAATATTGCCAGCAGAAGATTGAAGTGAAATTTAAAGCAGAGCCAATATCTGTCGTCTGTTGCGATAATTGCAATAAGACCTTCACGGTAATGCGGCCCACTATAGCGGAGGAAATATTAATAGATTGGGAAAATGAAGCGTTATTTCAAAAAATCCGGGCTGAAAAGTCGCAAAACAGCAATAGCAGTCTCTTAGCGCTTGTAATTAGAGTTATTGAACTGCTTACATGGCGTGACAAAGGCAATGGACAGGTGGAAGCGATCAAGGAGATGCGTGGCTGGCTCATTGACAATGAGGAGGCGCCTCCTTTAGCTGAACTGATTCAGAGTGATGTTAATAAACGTTCGAGTAAGCGGCGCGACTGGGAAAAGTAACATTAACAATAAAGAGGTATTCCGTCATCGCCTCATGACATAGAATGATACGTATAATTTCGTGAGAAATTAGGCGGAAAAGTCCTCGGGGCTCCGAATTTCCTAGGGTTTATGGGTAGTCGGAGCTTTTTTCATACATACTGTCATTAGAATAGGAACAAAAGGAGGGTGCACATGGCTAAGGTTTTTTTCACATCAGATCATCATTTTGGGCATAAGTTGATCATTGATTTTGAATCCAGACCCTTCAAAGATGTAGAGCAGATGAATGAAGTTATGATTGAAAGTTGGAATTCGGTAGTGAATCCGGAAGACAAAGTATTTCATTTGGGAGACTTTTCTTTTCTGAATAAGGAGGCGACTCGTGCGATTGTGGCCAGGCTGCATGGATACAAAATCCTGATTCTTGGCAATCATGATCGCGGCCGCAGCCGAAGCTGGTGGCTTGATGCAGGTTTTGATGAGGTTAGTGAATATCCTTTGATTTATAAGGATTTCTTTTTCCTCTCACATGAGCCTATGTACATGAATAAACATATGCCTTACGTAAATGTGCACGGCCATATTCATGGGCAAAAATATGAGGGAAACAATCATTTTAACATTTGTGTAGAGCATTGGAACTATAAACCGTTGACTTTTGAGCAGATTAGGGACTCGGTCGTAGTTAAAGAAGGAGATTGATGTAGGTCTTTAGAGATGTGCTTTCGCTTTTATGTAAAACTTGAATTTCTTATTCTAAAGATAAATTGCTCACAGATTGCGTTAGGACACAACTTCTATAATGTACTTAACAGCTAATATATATTTGGAAAATAAGGAAGCACCTTTTTTCTTGAAGCTATGACACCCCAAAATTAGGGTGTAATTCAGGAGATGAGGTGTTTTTTATTATGTATGGGAAAATGTTTAGCGCGTGTCTGTATGGGATTGAAGGGGTAATGATTGGTGTGGAAATCGATCTTGCAAATGGACTGCCGCAGACGAATATCATTGGCTTACCTGATTCAGCGATTCGTGAGGCTGTTGAACGAGTTAGGGCTGCTGTTAAAAATTGCGGTTACCGCTATCCACAGCAGCGTATTACGATCAATCTTGCTCCAGCTGACCTGCGTAAAGAAGGTTCTGCTTTTGATCTAGCGATTGCTTTAGGGATACTGATAACTAGTGGCCAGTTGATTATGCCTTCAGCTCAAGAGATGCTTTTGATTGGAGAGCTTGCGCTCGACGGCAGTCTGCGTCCGGTATCGGGTGTGCTGCCGATGGTTGAAGCAGCGCGTAAAAGCGGGTTTAAAGCCGTTCTGCTCCCGCAGGGCAATGCGGCAGAAGCCGCTTTAATCAATGGCATAAAGGTTTATACCATCGACCATTTGCAAACGTTAGCGAATGCTGCTGAACCTGTGGCCAGCTTTGGTCCGATTATAGATAGTCTAGTTCCTCTAGAAGAATCTGAAGGATCACCACTTCCTTTTCCTGTATCCGTGAGCATGGGGACGGGGCCAAAAGAACAACCTCCGGTGCTTGTTCTTTCTGTAGAGCATCTCAGATATATCCCTATATATTCTGAGGCTGCTTCTTCCGAAACGAATGAAATAATGGATGATTACAGTGATGTGCTTGGACAGCAACATGTGAAAAGAGCACTAACTATCGCGGCTGCAGGGATGCATAATATTATGCTCATCGGTCCACCTGGCACAGGCAAGACGATGCTGATCAAACGCCTTCCCAGTATCCTTCCGCAATTGTCGGACAGTGAGGCACTTGAGGTAACCAAAATTTTTAGTGCGGCTGGAAATTTGAAGGATGCACACAACGGTTTGCTGCGAAGACGTATATTTCGTTCTCCACACCACACGATATCTTCTGCCGGATTAATTGGAGGGGGCGGTATTCCCAAGCCAGGTGAGGTAAGTCTTGCGCATCGAGGTATTCTGTTTCTGGATGAATTGCCTGAATTCTCCCGGAATGTGCTTGAAGTGCTGCGACAGCCCCTCGAAGATGGGGTGGTTACTATAAGTCGTGCCCGGGCTTCCTTTACTTTTCCTGCCAAATTCATGCTCGCTGCATCGATGAATCCGTGCAGCTGCGGCTTTTTTGGAAGCGGTATCTCCCAGCAAAATTGTACCTGCAGTCCCGCAAGGATTGCCCAATATCGAGCCAAAATATCCGGTCCTTTATTGGATCGGATCGACTTACAGGTTGATGTTCCCCGCCCGAAGGAATGGGATCGGCAGGGGCATGTTTTATCGTCAGCAGATATGCGTGCGGAGGTGTTGGCTGCTCAGGCCATCCAAGCTAAACGTTACAAACGACTGGCAATTTCATGGAACAGTGAGCTTTCCGGTGCTTCCCTTCGGAAATATGCAAGCCTAAACCGAGAGAGTGCTCAAATGCTGTATGACATTTTGGAGAATTTAGGTCTAAGCATGCGAGCGCATGATCGGATTATTAAGCTATCCCGTACCATAGCTGATCTGGAGGGTGCACAGGATATTTCTTCTGCACATCTCGCGGAAGCTGTGCAATACCGTAATCTGGATCGACAGGTATTAACGGAGGAATAAAGAAAAAAGAGCAGCGATTCCCGTTAATGAGAATCGCTGCTCTATACTATGGACCGGTAGTGACGAACACCGCCGAACCATTATTATGCTCTGATGCTTACGGAACGGACCTAGAGGACTTTATTTGCAAGTTTTTAGCCCTTGGAGCGTAGATTCGGACTCTGGAGACGCTATTCCTTTGGAAGAAGGTTATACTGGGTGGTTTTCATTCCAATAGCTGCTATGAGGTCCGATAACATCTCAAATATGGGATTAAGTTGCGTTTAAGATCAACTGTGTCCGATAGCGACTTCGAATGTGAGATGCCACGTATTCAAAGAAGGTTAGATCGTTTAGCAAATTTAATATACATTTTTCTCTATAATTTCTTATAGTACATTCAGTTCTACTTCGATATTGCCACGAGTAGCACGGGAGTAAGGACATGCGCCGTGGGCAGCTTCTACCAAAGATGCTGCGGTTTCTCTGTCAACGCCTTTAACTAGCACGTCAAGCTTAACCGCAATGCCAAATCCGCCATCTTCAACTTTACCAAAGCTTACAGTAGCCGTAACTTCACTGCCTTCAATCTTCACTTTGCCAAGACGAGCAACCATGTTTAGAGCACTGTCAAAACAAGCGGAGTAGCCAGCTGCGAATAATTGTTCAGGATTAGTGCCTTCACCACCGGCACCACCCATTTCGCGTGGTGTACTGATCGTAAGGTTGAGTTTAGGGCTTTCTGATTCTATATAACCGTTTCTTCCCCCAACGGCTTTAACTGTGGTTTCATACATCTTTTGTTGAATTGTCATCATAATAAATCTCTCCTATTCACTAATTAGTTTGTGTACAATCTAATTTATCACAATTAATATAAAAGTCAAATTAATTTTTTGCTATTATTATGATGTATGAGTGAATTATGATAAAATAAAGAGATAAGGCGGGTGAATAAATATGAAAATGAGTGAAGAAGATATGCAGAAAATGACAACAACCCCAGAGCTGTTGATCGAGAATCAGCTCTGTTTTACCATTTATGCTTGCTCGCGTGAGATTACAAAGCTGTACCAACCTTATTTGGATAAGATCGGTTTAACTTACTCCCAATACTTAGTAATGCTTGTGTTATGGGAACGGCAGCAATGTACAGTGAAAGAGATTGGTGAGGCGTTATTTTTGGATTCAGGAACGCTGACTCCGCTATTGAAACGCTTGCAAGCTGCAGGCCTAATTATACGTGAACGCTCGATGCAGGATGAGCGAAAAGTATTAATCTCACTAACGAAACAAGGCTGGGCACTCCAAAGTGATGCCGTGTGTATTCCCGGCAAAATGATGGAAGAAACGACACTGACAAATAATGAATCCATAGAGCTACTTGATCAGTTTAAAGACTTACTGAATCGTGTTCACGAAGCTAATATCCAAGATAGTAAAAAGTAAGCGTAGTAAGGAGTCAATGCGATCGTTCGCATTCCGGCATGAAATCAAGCGAAAAAATGTGTACAAATCATGAATATATTTAAGGTAAGCGTTTTAAAAACATGTTACACTATTCTGGGTTCCTTTGTATGGCATATAGGTAAATATAAGCTTAGTCTTATAGATTTACACAATGTCTCTTGCAGAAATAATGCCATTCTTTTTACGAGTGGTAGATCAGTTTCTGCTGGTTCCGGAATAGTGCTGCATGTATAACATCAGCCTATCCCTAACCCCGCGGCAATCAAAACGGAAAGCGAGATGACAACAGGCTGCCTGTTTAGTCACCACGCTACTTTAGGAGGCTACCGCTATGAATATCCACGAGTATCAGGGAAAAGAAGTGCTTAAGAAGTACGGTGTAGCCGTACCGAATGGAAAAGTAGCTTATACAGTGGAGGAAGCGGTAGAAGCCGCAGAGTCACTGAGCACACCGGTTGTTGTAGTTAAAGCTCAGATTCACGCAGGTGGACGCGGTAAAGCTGGAGGAGTAAAGGTTGCTAAGAATATCGAAGAGGTGCGTAGTTACGCAACTGAGATTCTGGGTAAGACTCTAGTAACTCACCAGACTGGACCGGAGGGTAAGGTAGTAAAAAGACTGCTCATTGAAGAGGGTTGTCAAATTGTTAAGGAGTATTATATTGGTATCGTAGTTGACAGAGGTACTGGCCGAGTGGTCATGATGGCTTCTGAAGAAGGCGGTACTGAGATTGAAGAAGTAGCTGCAACACATCCAGAGAAAATTTTTAAAGAGATCATTGATCCGGCAGTGGGTTTGCAGACTTTCCAGGCGCGTAAGCTGGCTTATAGTATCTCTATTCCTAATGAGCTGGTAGGCAAAACTGTGAAATTCATGCAAGCGCTATATTTAGCTTTCGTGGATAAAGATTGCTCTATTGCCGAAATTAACCCATTGGTAGTGACTGCGGATGGGAATGTGATGGCACTGGATGCCAAACTGAATTTTGATTCCAATGCCTTGTTCCGTCATAAGGATATTCTAGAGCTGCGGGATTTGGATGAAGAGGATTTAAAGGAAATCGAAGCCTCGAAGTATGACCTTAGTTACATTGCACTTGATGGCAATATTGGGTGCATGGTAAACGGTGCAGGTCTCGCGATGGCGACTATGGATATTATTAAGTATTATGGGGGCGAACCCGCCAACTTCCTGGATGTAGGGGGCGGTGCAACGACCGAGAAGGTAACAGAAGCCTTTAAAATCATTTTATCCGATGAAAAGGTGAACGGAATTTTTGTTAACATTTTCGGTGGTATTATGCGCTGTGATGTTATCGCTAACGGTGTTGTAGAAGCGGCTAGTCAACTGGGTTTGACCAAACCGCTGGTTGTGCGTCTTGAGGGAACAAATGTTGGATTGGGCAAGCAGATTTTGGCTGGATCGGGACTTAATATTGTTGCTGCTGATTCTATGGCGGACGGTGCCCGTAAGATTGTGTCTCTTGTGCAATAATGGCCTGATTTAGCAAGCCAGTTATCGTATTTGACAATATAAGTAGGGATGTGACTTAAGGCATGAGCATTCTTGTAGATAAAAATACGAAAGTTATCACGCAGGGAATTACAGGATCAACGGGTTTGTTCCATACTAAAGGTGCGCTGGATTATGGAACACAGATGGTTGGAGGGGTAACACCGGGTAAAGGTGGAACATCTGTCAACATCACGCTTGAAAATGGCAGTGAGGTTAGCCTTCCGGTATTCGATACTGTTGTAGCTGCTAAGGCGGCTACAGGCGCAACCGCTAGTGTAATCTATGTACCGCCAGCATTCGCAGCAGACTCTATAATGGAAGCCGTGGATGCAGAACTCGACCTGGTGATTTGTATTACCGAAGGGATTCCAGTACTTGATATGGTAAAAGTATCCCGTTATATGGAGGGGCGCTCTACTGTATTGATCGGACCCAACTGTCCGGGAGTTATCACTCCTGGTGAGTGCAAGATAGGAATTATGCCAGGTTATATTCATATGCCAGGGTATGTAGGTGTTGTCTCGCGCAGCGGAACTCTAACCTATGAGGCTGTTCATCAGCTGACCACGCGTGGAATCGGGCAATCTTCAGCTGTAGGTATTGGCGGAGACCCTGTTAAAGGCTCAGAGTTTATTGATATTCTGAAGCTTTTTAATGAGGATCCGGGTACAAAGGCAGTCATCATGATTGGTGAAATTGGCGGAACCGCAGAGGAAGAAGCAGCAGAGTGGATTCGTGACCATATGACTAAGCCGGTTGTAGGGTTTATTGGCGGTGCTACTGCCCCTCCTGGCAAACGTATGGGGCATGCGGGTGCTATTATTTCCGGAGGCAAAGGCACAGCGAGTGAGAAAATTGCCGTACTTGAATCATGCGGAATCAAGGTTGCTCCTACACCTGCCGAAATGGGCTCAACACTAGTGAGTGTACTTGAAGAACGCGGTATTCTTAGCGCGTTTACAACGCATTAATTATTTTATTTACTTGAAGGAATTCACTCTACGCGAGTGGGCTTCTTTCGTGTATAATTATTTCAGAGGTAAGCAACCTTTTGTTCCTATCCAAGGGATAAAAGGTTGCTTTTTTTTGTTTTTTAACATAGAAAAATATTGAATTAAAAGAAAATATTGCATTCCTCTAATTCATGTTACAAAATAGGGAAGGCTAACCCTTCCACTAAAGGAGAATAAGCTTATATGGAAGAAAAAGATCTGCTGTTTGGTTTTAATGAAGTGGAGGGGATTGGCTGGAAGAGTATCGACAAGATTCGAAGAGTAGGCTTAATGTCAGAACGAGCATTTTCCTGTAGTGCAAAAGATTGGGAAACGATCGGATTGAACGGAAAGCTGTCGACTTATCTTGCTTCCATATATACGTTAGAGTGGATCACCAAAAGACGCTTATTAATGGAAGAAAGTGCAGTGAAGATGGTCACTGTGTTTGATGCGGCTTATCCTGTTTTGTTGAAGGAGACGGCACAGCCACCGTGGATCCTTTATTATCGGGGGCGTTTGGAACTGTTATCAACACCTAGCGTGGCGATGGTTGGCACTCGTGTGCCAACAGCTTATGGACGAAAGGTAGGAGAGATTCTCACGGAGGAGCTTAGTGCAGCAGGTCTAACGGTGGTTAGCGGACTTGCGAGGGGGATCGATAGCATTTGTCATGAAGCGGCGCTAAGAAGCGGTGGAGGGACCATAGCAGTAGTGGCAACAGGATTGGACAAAGTCTATCCAACTGAGAATATTGAACTGGAACGGCGTATCTCTCAGGAAGGGCTTGTCATCACAGAGTATCCTCTTGGAACTAAAAGTCATCCTGGATTATTTCCACAGCGTAATCGGATCATAGCAGGTTTATCACGGGGGACAGTGGTCGTGGAGGCTGACAGCCGCAGTGGATCACTTATTACAGCCGATGCTGCCTTGGAAGCTGGGAGGGATGTCTTCGCAGTTCCCGGACCTATTACATCACCTAAGAGCAGAGGGGCGTTAGAGCTTATCAAGCAGGGGGCAAAGCTGGTAACCAGTGGAGTAGATATTATAGAAGAATATACTTCTTATTTGCCGGCAAACGTAATAAAAACAGGGAATAATAGCACTACCGAACAGACAGCAGACGACTTTATGATTGAAAAGAAATTGACAAATGAGGAGTCTCACCTATACCATATACTGCATCAAGGCCCTTTTATATTGGACGATCTGCTTGTAAGAACAGGATGGGATTTTGGACATTTGCATTCAGTTCTGTTATCTTTAATCATAAAAAAAGCGGTAACACAATTACCAGGAGCTATTTATAAGGTAATTTAATATAGAGGTGCGAGTGTTAACGAGGAGGAAGAGTCTATGGCAGATGCATTAGTTATTGTCGAGTCGCCTGCAAAAGCGAAGACAATTGGCAAATATCTAGGTAGTAAATATATTGTAAAGGCATCAATGGGACATATTAGAGATCTACCGAAGAGTCAAATTGGTGTTGAGGTGGAGAATGATTTCAGTCCCAAATATATTACTATCCGCGGTAAAGGATCTATATTGAAGGAATTGAAAGACGCTAGTAAAAAAGTTAAAAAAGTTTATCTCGCAGCTGACCCCGACCGCGAAGGGGAAGCAATTGCTTGGCATTTGGCGCATGCGCTGGATTTAGATAATACACAAGAATGCAGAGTTGTTTTTAATGAGATCACCAAACAAGCGGTAAAAGATGCTTTTAAGACACCGCGTAAGATTAATATGGATCTCGTGAATGCACAGCAGGCTAGACGTATTCTGGATCGACTGGTAGGGTACAAGATTAGTCCTCTATTATGGAAGAAAGTCAAAAAAGGTTTATCTGCTGGACGTGTACAATCCGTTGCTGTGAAGATCATTATGGATCGTGAGAATGAAATCTCCGCTTTTGTACCCACCGAATATTGGAGCATAACAGCGAAGCTTGGAATCCGGGATTCCGTCTTTGAAGCTAAGTTTCATAAGCTGAATGGTGTGAAAAAAGAACTGAATCAGGAAAGTGATGTTCAGGAGGTTCTTGAAGCTATTAAGAACGCATCTTTTAAGGTGAGTGATGTGAAGGAGAAGGAAAGACAACGTCATCCTTCGGCTCCTTTTACCACCAGCTCCCTACAACAGGAAGCAGCCCGTAAGCTTGGATTCCGTGCCGCTAAGACAATGTCTGTTGCACAGCAGCTATACGAAGGTGTGGAACTCGGTAAAGAAGGTACCGTAGGTTTGATCACTTATATGCGTACTGACTCCACGCGTCTCTCTGTCACCGCTCAGGATGAAGCTAAAGAGCTTATAACAGCTAAGTATGGTGAGAAGTTCTTGCCAGAATCCCCACGACAGTATTCTAAAAAGGCAGCTGGAGCACAGGAAGCGCATGAAGCGATTCGTCCAACCTCGGCATTACGCGAACCTGAAATGGTCAAAGAGTTCTTGAGCCGTGATCAATTCCGTCTCTACAAGCTAGTGTGGGAGCGATTCGTATCAAGTCAGATGTCTTCTGCCCTGCTGGATACGCTTTCGGTGGATATAGCTGCAGGTACTGCTACATTCAGAGCTGTTGGTTCGAAGGTTTCATTCCCCGGATTCATGAAGGTTTACGTAGAAGGCAACGATGACGGAACTACAGATGAAGACAAGTATTTGCCGCCACTTCAAGCGGGAGATGCTTTAAATAAGCAGGAGATCGAGCCTAAGCAGCACTTTACACAACCGCCTCCACGATATACGGAAGCAAGACTTGTAAAGACGCTTGAGGAGCTGGGTATAGGCCGTCCAAGTACATATGCCCCAACGCTGGAAACCATCCAGAAGCGTGGTTATGTGGCTATTGAAGAGAAAAAATTCATGCCAACCGAACTTGGCGAGCTTGTTATAGAGCAGATGGAGCAATTTTTCCCGGAAATCCTAAACGTTGAATTCACCGCGAACATGGAAGGCGATCTTGACCATGTGGAAGAGGGCTCAGAAGACTGGGTAAAGGTTCTTGCAGAGTTTTACGAATCGTTTGAGAAGCGTTTGGTATTCGCGGAAGAAGAGATGAAAGAAATTGAGATTGAAGATGAAGTTTCTGATGAGATCTGTGAGAAATGCGGCAAACCTCTCGTGTATAAGCTGGGTCGCTTTGGGAAATTCCTAGCATGCTCTGGCTTTCCGGATTGCCGAAACACGAAACCGATTATCAAGGATATTGGCGTAACTTGCCCTAAATGTCATGAAGGTAAGGTTGTGGAGCGACGCAGCAAAAAAGGGCGTGTTTTCTATGGCTGCGACCAGTACCCTGGTTGTGATTTCGTTTCATGGGATAGACCTTCTATAAAACCATGTCCATCATGTGGATCTTGGATGATTGAGAAACGTAATAAGCAAGGAACCAAGCTACAATGTACGTCTTGTGATCATACAGAGGCGGTTCTAGACAACGAAGAAGAATTAGCAGATTAATAGTCTCTATGGGAGGAAAAAAGACAGTGTCAGATACAGCAAAAGTAACAGTAATTGGAGCGGGTCTCGCAGGAAGCGAAGCCGCTTGGCAAATAGCATCACTAGGAGTACCGGTAAGATTATATGAGATGAGACCCGTAGTAAAGACACCAGCCCATCACACGAATCAATTTGCTGAACTGGTATGCAGCAACTCCTTGCGTGCGAATGGATTAGGGAATGCTGTAGGTGTATTGAAGGAAGAAATGCGGCGTTTGAACTCTCTTGTATTAGGTGCTGCTGACCGACACGCGGTACCCGCAGGAGGAGCACTCGCCGTAGATCGTGATGGATTCTCAGGTGAGATCACCCATACTTTGCATAATCATCCGCTCGTTGAAGTCATAAATGAAGAACTTATGCATATACCGGAGGAAGGGATTGTTGTTATTGCAACGGGTCCCCTAACTTCACCGGCATTATCCGCTGAAATAAAAGGGCTGCTGGGTGAAGAGTATTTCTACTTCTATGATGCAGCAGCACCGATTGTTGAGAAAGACACCATTGATATGAACAAGGTGTATTTGGCTTCCCGTTATGATAAGGGAGAAGCGGCTTATCTCAACTGTCCGATGACAGAAGAGGAGTTCGACGTGTTTTATGATGCGTTGATTTCTGCTGAGACAGCAGCACTCAAAGATTTTGAGAAAGAAATATACTTTGAGGGCTGTATGCCTATCGAAATCATGATGAAACGCGGCAAGCAAACAGCGTTATTTGGCCCAATGAAGCCAGTAGGACTTATCAATCCGCATACAGGTAAACTTCCTTACGCGGTTGTGCAACTTCGTCAGGATAATGCTGCCGGCACACTTTACAATCTTGTTGGTTTTCAGACCCATTTGAAATGGGGCGAGCAGAAGCGTGTATTCTCGCTGATCCCAGGTCTTGAGAATGCTGAATATGTTCGTTATGGTGTGATGCACAGAAACACATTTATTAATTCTCCTAAACTTCTGCACCCTACCTATCAGATGAAAGGCAAGGAAAGACTCTTTTTTGCTGGACAGATGACAGGTGTAGAAGGTTATGTTGAATCAGCTGCTTCCGGGCTCATAGCTGGTATTAATGCTGCACGGGCAGCACTCGGTCAGGAAGGACTGATCTTCCCGCAGGATACTGTTCTAGGCAGCATGCCAGCTTATATTACTTCTGCCGATCCAGAGCATTTTCAACCGATGAATGCCAATTTCGGTCTGTTGCCGAAGGTAGAGAAGAAAATCCGCAATAAGAAGGAAAAGAATGAAATGTTAGCTCATCGCGCTCTGGACAGTCTTGCCGAGTATGCCAACCGCACAGGACTCGCTTATTCGGAGCCGGAGGTTGTCGATAGCGAACAAAGCCCATCTTAAGGAGGTAACTTACAATCATGGTACCCAGCTTTCATGCGACTACAATTTGTGCTGTAAGACATAACGGACAGGCAGCTATAGCAGGTGATGGACAGGTTACATTCGGAGAGAGTGTTATTATGAAGACGACGGCCAGAAAAGTCCGTCGCCTGTACAGAGGACAAGTAATAGCAGGTTTTGCGGGGTCCGTTGCGGATGCTATTACCCTATTCGAAAAATTCGAGGGCAAGCTGGAGGAGCATCATGGGAACCTGCAGCGGGCTGCAGTTGAATTAGCGAAGGACTGGCGTCAAGATCGTATTCTTCGAAAGCTTGAAGCTTTGATGATTGTTATGGATAAGGAAGGAATGCTCCTGATCTCCGGAAATGGTGAAATTATCGAACCGGATGATGACGTTCTTGCGATTGGTTCCGGTGGTAATTTTGCGCTGGCTTCAGGCCGAGCACTCAAACGTCATGCACCCAATCTTTCCGCTGCGGATATTGCTAGAGAATCGCTTCAGGTAGCATCAGAAATTTGTGTGTACACTAATTCCAACATTATTGTTGAACAATTATAGACTCAGTGCCATAGAGACAAGGAGGAATTCACGATGGTGAATCAATCGCTTACACCCCGTCAAATTGTTGCCGAATTGGATAAATATATCGTAGGTCAGAAGCAAGCCAAGAAATCGGTAGCTGTTGCGCTTCGTAATCGGTATCGGCGCAGTCTGCTAGCAGAGGAACTGCGTGATGAAGTTGTTCCTAAGAACATCTTAATGATCGGACCTACAGGTGTGGGAAAGACAGAGATCGCCCGGCGTCTAGCAAAGCTTGTTAATGCACCGTTCATCAAAGTGGAGGCTACTAAATTCACTGAGGTCGGTTATGTAGGGCGAGATGTGGAATCTATGGTTCGTGATCTGGTAGAGACTTCTATTCGTATGGTCAAGCTTGAGCGTACGGAGAAGGTTAAGGATCGTGCGGAAGAGCTGGCTAATGAGCGGATCGTTTCTATATTGGTCCCTTCCTCTTCCAAAAACAAATCACAAAAGAATCCTTTCGAGATGATTTTTGGAGGGAATTCTGCACAAGAGGACTCTAAAGAAGACACTGAGCAGGATGGAAGCCTAAGTGAACGTCGGCGTGGGGTTAGATTTAAGCTGTTAGCTGGTCAGCTGGAAGATGACATCATTGAAATTGATGTTGAGGATACAGCGCCAACTATGATGGATATGTTTGCAGGTCAAGGAAACGACCAGATGGGTATGAATATGCAAGAGATGTTCGGCAGTTTGCTGCCTAAGCGGACGAAGAAACGTAAGCTTCCTATTCGCGAAGCGCGCAAGGTACTCATTCAGGATGAGGCGGCCAAGCTGATTGATATGGATGATGTGATTCAGGAATCCGTGACTCGGGCTGAACAATCAGGCATTATTTTTATCGATGAAATCGATAAAGTAGCAAGTCAGGGAAAAGGGTCTGGACCGGATGTGTCGCGTGAAGGCGTGCAACGGGATATTTTGCCGATTGTAGAGGGCTCGACCATTATGACGAAATACGGTCCTGTGAAGACGGACTATGTACTCTTTATGGCTGCCGGAGCTTTCCATATTGCTAAGCCTTCGGATTTGATTCCAGAACTTCAAGGACGTTTTCCGATTCGCGTAGAGCTGAGCAGTTTAACGTTAGAGGACTTCGTTTCTATTTTGACGGAACCAGAGAATGCTTTAACTAAACAATATGTGAATCTGCTTAAAACTGAAAATTTAGAAGTGGAATTCCAGAAGGATGCTATACATGAGATCGCCAAAATAGCGGCTTCAGTGAATCAAAATATGGAGAATATAGGTGCACGGCGTCTTCATACTATTTTGGAGAAGCTGTTAGAGGATCTTTCTTTTGAAGCACCTGAGCTGACTTTGGAGAAAATGGTTATTACCCCAGAGTATGTGCGCGAGAAATTGGCAAGTATAGCTCAGGATCGTGATTTAAGTCAGTATATTCTTTAAAGCGACAAAAAAACAAAAAATCTATGTATTTTGAATTTGGGCATAACGGATTAGATAAATTACAAATTGGTGTCGTGAAAACGTAAAAATATGTCAAAACATGCAATTAAAAAGAAAAAATTGAGTTAAAAATGTAAATAAATAGTAATAAAGTGCTAAAAGCCCTGTCTTTTCTAAAAAGATAGGGCTTATTTCTTATTGTAATAATATACAAATTAAATGAAAATCAATGTATGTGAAAATGCTAAGTGTTATTCATTGCGACAGCGTTCGACGGAATACCGTAAATTTAGAGTATTTTTTCTTTATTTGTCGAAAGCAAGCAGGTTTTTTGATGGAAGTTGTGGAATTCTTTTCATTATGATAGCTTTGAAAGGAGGAATTGTCTTGGGATTGCTGAATAGTGTCAGTTTTCAACGATTGCAGGGAGGCATTGATGCTGCCTATAAACGACAAAGTGCTCTAGCAAATAATGTGGCTAATCAAGATACGCCAAATTTCAAACGTTCTGATGTTTCATTCGAAAGTATCCTGCAACAACAGGAAAGTGGAATCCAATCTACACTTAGAGCGAAAGTTTCGGATACCCGGCATTATCAATTTGGCAGCAACACAATTGTTCCCGCTGCTGTTGAAAATACTGATGAAACTACCTCTATGAACAATAACGACAACAATGTGGATGTAGATCGCGAAATGGCGTTAAGCGCAGAGAACCAGCTTAGGTATAGTTCTTATGTTGAACAGATTAACAGCCAGATTTCGATGATGCGAGCCGTAATTCAAGGAGGATAAGAGAGTATGAACTTTGGTAGTAGTTTTGGGATCAGTGCATCTGCATTAACGGCTCAACGGTTGCGGATGGATGTAATTTCTTCCAACGTAGCCAATGCTGAAACTACAAGAGCATCCGTGGTGGATGGCAAGGCTGTTCCTTACCGACGTAAGTTAGTTGTTTTGGAAACGAACGAAAGTAATAAATTCTCGAATATACTAAATTCGAAAATGAATAATAGCAATGAAGGGGTTAAGGTGCAGTCGATCATAGAAGATACTTCACCATTGAAGCCGATATACAATCCGAGCCATCCTGATGCGGATGCTGAAGGATATGTCTATATGCCAAACGTAGACATTACCAAAGAAATGGTTGATATGTTATCTGCATCTCGCTCTTATGATGCCAACGTTACGATGCTTAATGCATCCAAAGCTATGGTAAGCAAGGCACTCGAAATCGGTAGATAAATGAATGTTAATTAACTTAAGGGGGGGAAACAGTTGATACAGAATATATCTAATGGGGTTCAGGCTGTACAGCAGCTTGCTATGAAACCGACATCTTCCGAAGTTTCATCCACTCCTGCTAATTCGATGGAGAGCTTTGGCTCCTATCTTGAGGATGCGCTCAATAAAGTGGCTGATCAGGAACAACAAGCTAAGGATATGAGTAATAAATTTGTATTGGGAGAAGTGAACATTGACGAAGTGATGATTTCTTCCCAACAGGCTCTACTGAGTTTACAGTTGACTACACAAGTCCGGAACAAAGTGATTGAAGCCTATCAAGAAATTATGAGAACTCAAATATAATAAATCCTAGCTTAGTTTCGGATGGGGTGACACTGTGAATGAAAGATTTGCCCAATATCGGGAGAAGGTTCTCTTGTATTGGAACAGATTTAGTGGTAAACAGAAGATTTTATTCTTTTCAACATTGTTTATCATTCTAATAATAATCGTAGTTATGACCATGCAGCTTTCAAAAACAGAATATGAAGTAGCATTTCAAGATTTGGACAGTACGGATTCGGCTGGAGTAATGAAAGCCTTAGATTCAGCAGGTGTTTCATACCGATTAAGTCAAGATGGAAAGAGTATTTCTGTACCTAGTACAGAAGCAGCTCGGGTCAAGGTGGATATCGGTTCTCAGGGGATTGTTCAAGGTGGCTCTATCGGATATAAAGTCTTTGACGAAAATTCGTCAATGATAGGTACAACAGATAGCGAGTTTAACGTGAAGTACAATAATGCATTGAACGGTGAAGTTGAACAGTTAATGAGACGCATGCAAGGGATTAAAGATGCAAAAGTGCTGATTAATTTGCCTAAAGAGACAGTTTTTGCCTCACAGGCTGATCAGGAGCAGGCATCTGCATCCGTTGTGCTTTCATTTGATCCAGGATTTAGACCTACCCAAGACAATATTGACGGGTATTTCAATCTTGTGAAAACTGCTGTGCCTAATTTACCAATTGACAACATTACCATTGCAAATAATGAAATTGAATTAATGCCAACAGCTAAAGGTGGACAGGCTGGTGTCACAAACCAAGTTGAAGAAAACTTCGCTCTTCAGAAGAAATTCGAAGAAGAAGTAAAGAAAAATGTGAAACAATTCCTTAGCACTCTTACCGGTCCTGATAAAGTGGATGTTCTTGTGTTCTCAAAGTTGAACTTTGACAAGGAAAACCGGAAGGAAGATCTTGTTACCCCTGTGGATACAGAGAACATGAAGGGGATTGAGATCAGTTCACAAATAATTAGTAATTCGTATTCGGGTCAAGGTAACACGACTGGCGGAGTGGCTGGCACTGGTTCTCAAGATGTTACGGGCTATCCTTCTAATGCGGGTGCGGATACTTCTACCTCGGAGGAATCTTCAGAAACGAGGAACTTCGAAGTTAACCGAATTACTAAAGATGTTATTGCTAGTCCGTATACTGTTAAAGACTTAACCATAAATGTTGCAGTTGAACCACCTTCAGGAGAAAAAAGTTTAGATGATGCAACATCAGCTGCAATTCAAAATATTTTGGTGAATATTGTTCGCGCTTCTCTTGCAGATTCAGGTACTACATATACAGACGCTGATTTGACCAAAAAGGTTTCGGTCTACTCGCAACAATTTGGTGGCACCGATGCCAACACCGTTAAAGGTGGTCTCGCTTCTTGGATGATATGGGCTATCGGAGCAGCAGCATTGCTGGTTGGAGCAGGTGGAGGATATCTAATCTACCGGAGTCGTAAACAGACTGTGGAAGAGGAAGATGAAGACATTCCATTGCAGGTTCCTACTGAATTTCCTTCTATTAACTTGGAGAGCGTGACGAATGAAAGTCAAGTTCGTAAGCAATTGGAAAGTTTGGCCAAGAAGAAGCCAGACGAATTCGTAAATCTGCTGCGTACATGGCTTGCAGACGAACAGAGGTGAACTAATGGCAAAGGCTAGCCAGCAGGGACTTAGTGGCCGTCAAAAAGCTGCGATCCTGCTTATCACACTAGGGCCCGAGGTATCGGCGCAAATTTTTAAACATTTAAGAGACGAGGAGATTGAACAGCTGACTCTTGAAATTGCTAATGTTCGCAAAGTGGACAGCGGTGAAAAAGAGTCGATCATGTCTGAATTCCATCAGATATGCCTCGCCCAGGAATATATATCACAAGGCGGTATTAACTACGCTAAGGAAATTCTGGAGAAAGCGCTTGGGTCAACAAAAGCAATGGAGGTCATTAATCGTCTGACTGCAACATTGCAAGTAAGACCTTTCGATTTTGCACGAAAAGCGGATCCTAATCAGATTCTCAACTTTATCCAGAATGAAAATGTACAGACTATTGCACTTGTATTGTCTTATCTGCAATTTGAACAAGCTGCCGCAATCCTTTCCTCGCTTCCTCAAGAGAAACAGGCAGAGGTGGCTAGAAGAATTGCTGTGATGGACAGTACCTCTCCAGAGGTAATTACGCAAATTGAACGTGTGCTGGAGCAGAAGCTTTCCGCTACAGTAACCCAGGATTATACAAATGCTGGTGGTATCGAATCAATTGTACAAATCTTGAATGGGGTTGACCGGGGGACAGAGCGTACGATTCTGGATTCTCTCGAAATTCAAGATCCAGAGCTTGCCGAAGAGATCAAAAAACGGATGTTCGTATTTGAAGATATTGTTAATGTGGACAATCGTTCAATACAGCGCATTGTTCGTGATATCGATAATGCGGATTTACAGCTTGCACTCAAGGTTGCCAGCGAAGAAGTACGGGATGTTATTTTCAGAAATATGTCCAAGCGTATGGCAGAAACGTTCCGAGAAGAAATGGAATACATGGGTCCTGTGCGGCTGCGTGATGTTGAAGAAGCACAGACTCGTATTGTAGGCACGATCCGCAGACTCGAAGAGTCTGGTGAAATTATCATCGCTCGTGGCGGAGGAGATGACATCATTGTCTAAGCTGATCAAACACTCCCAGTATGTTCCGGTTGATGTCTTTAAAAGATTGGAACAGGCCCGGCAATATGCGGGCCTAACTGAGGAGCCCGTTCCCGAGGAGACTTTAAGCGAGACTGACTATCATGATCCCGCACGTGAAGAGGCAGAAGAGACGCGTAAGCAAATGCTTAAGGACGCTCAGGATTTTGCTGAAGAGCAGGTTCGGAATGCATCTCTTGAAGCGGAACAGATTGTAGAGTCCTCGAAAGCGGAGGCTGAAGAGTGGTGGAAACAACGGCGTGAGCAGGATGAACATCTGATCGAAGCTATCAAAGCTGAAGCTCATCAGCAAGGTTATGAGGAAGGTGTTTCTCAGGCTGAGGAAGAGATGAAGCATAAGATCGCAGAGATGATGGAAGAAGCGCGTGCTGTTTTGACTGAGGCGTATAAAGCAAGAGAAGTGATTATTCAGGAAGCGGAGCCTTTTTTAGTAGAGTTAAGCTGTGATATTGCAGAGAAAATTGTGGACAAGCAGTTAACGTTAGAACCACAATTCGCAATGGACTTAATCCGCAAAAATCTGGCTCGTAAGCGAGAACAGGGTTTGATCTCACTTTGTGTATCCCCAGCGCAGTTCGCTTTTGTGAATGCTGCCCGGGAAGAATTATCACTAGCTGTTGATTCACAGGCTGAACTGCAAATCTTGCCCGACTCAACGGTAAAAGACCAAGGATGTGTTATCCGCTCTTCCTTTGGCAGCATTGATGCTCGAATCGACACTCAGCTCGCAGAGATCAAGAAAGAGCTGGTAAGAATTGCGCTGGACACCGATGAGCAGAGAAATGGGGAAGACGATGCTTAATAGCAACCGTTATAAGGAGCAACTTCGTAATCTCGATCCGGTGAGGATCAATGGGAAAGTGACGCAGGTAATCGGTCTAATGGTTGAATCGGAAGGCCCTGACGCAAGTATAGGTGATGTATGCTACATCTACCCTTCCAAAGGAAACAAACCGCTGCAAGCTGAGGTCGTTGGTTTCCGTGATAACAAGGTACTATTGATGCCACTTGGTGAACTGCAGGCGATTGGACCTGGTTGTGATGTAGTGGGCACTGGTAAGCCGCTTAGCGTGCAAGTAGGTTCTGAATTATTAGGAAAAGTACTGGATGGTCTGGGGCAGCCGCTTGATGGCTCTCTCATTCCAGCACGAATGCCACATAGCTCTACCTTTAATATTCCTTCCAATCCACTTAATAGACCGCGGGTGCAGGAACCCATCAGTATTGGTGTGAGAGCGATTGACGGTTTGCTAACGATTGGCAAGGGACAGCGGGTCGGTATTTTTGCTGGCTCGGGGGTCGGCAAGAGTACTTTGATGGGGATGATTGCCCGGAATACATCGGCTGATGTAAATGTTATTGCTCTGATTGGTGAGCGTGGCAGAGAAGTATTGGATTTCATTGAACGAGATTTAGGACCAGAGGGCTTGCAGCGATCCGTAGTAATTGTTGCTACCTCAGACCAACCTGCTTTGATTCGCATAAAAGGTGCGCTTATCGCTACAACGATTGCCGAGTATTTCCGCGATCGTGGCCTTAATGTAATGCTGATGATGGATTCGGTCACCCGTTATGCCATGGCCCAACGTGAAGTTGGACTTGCAGTTGGAGAGCCGCCAGCCATGCGGGGATATACACCTTCGGTGTTTGCCAGCTTACCCAAACTGCTGGAACGTGCCGGTACAGGTCCTACAGGCTCTATAACAGCCTTCTACACGGTACTGGTTGATGGTGATGACATGAACGAGCCCATCGCAGATGCAGTCAGAGGAATACTTGACGGACATATCGTACTCAATCGAAATATTGCGAACAAAGGACACTTTCCAGCAATAGATGTTCTTTCCAGCATAAGCCGAGTGATGAAGGATATTGCTCCAGAAGAACAGATTGCAGCAGCGGAGAATGTGAAGCGCCTTATGGCCGTTTACAAGGATTCAGAGGATTTGATTAATATTGGAGCTTATCAGAGAGGCTCTAATGCTCAAATCGACGAGTCGATGGAATTTATCGACAGTATATGGGATTTCACCAAACAAAAGGTGAATGAAAAAGTTACGCTGGCTGAAGTTCAACAGTCTTTAATTTCACAGTTCTCAAGGAGTTGATTCGGTATTATGAGGTTTCATTATACTTTTCAAAAAGTCGTTGACTTGAAGGGCAATGAGAAGACACAGGCAGAATGGATGCTCTCAAGCGCGCTTGGAGAATTGCAGGCACAGGAAAGAAGCCTGGATGAACTCATCTTTCAGCGGAGTGCTATCATGCTATCCTTACAAAATGCCGCAGAGCAAAAGACACCTATGGTTAAGATTCGTGAAATGCAAGAGTATGTGGAATATCTGGATAAATGCATTGCCCGTAAGCATACGGACATTAGCCGTGCACATCAAGAAGTCCAGAAGAAACAAGATCAGTTAAGTACTAAGGTTTTAGATGAAAAAGTATGGTTGAAGGCAAAAGACAAGGCTGAGACATTGTTTCAGCAAAGTATGATTTTACGGGAACAAAACGAACTGGATGAGATGGCAACCGTCCGCTTCGCGATGAAATCCCTCTAACCCGGGAGGTTTCCGCTAGTGGCTAATATTGATAATGATATGGAACTTGAAAATGAAGGGTCAGCGGGGAAATTTGAGCGGTTCTTATTCTTAATGATACCGATTATCTTCACGCTAGTACTGCTTGGAGTACTGTTGACGCTTTTTAATATGGACATTCGTAATAATGTGCTTGAAGTTGCGAATAAAATTCCTATCCTGGAAAAATGGGTTCCTGATCCGCCAGCAGATCCTTCCAAACCGAAGGAAGAAAGCAAAAAGCAGGAAGTGAGCTCAGCGACAACGATTAAGGAGCTTAAGGCTCAGCTCGCCCAGCAGGAAGAAAACCTGAAGAAGGTTACAGATGAAAAAACAGCCCAGGATACCAAGGTTCAGGCGCTAGAGTCACAGATTGAGGGTATGAAGAAGGAAGCTGAGACCGCAGAGGCAAGCACAGATGAAACAGAAGATCCTTATCAGAAACAGGTTTCTGATTTGGCTAAGCTGTATGCGGGCATGAAAGCTTCGAAGGCTGCACCGATCATGGAGAATTTAACTACAGAAGAAATGGTACAGATCTTCAGTGTCATGAATAAAGCGAGTAAAACTGCAATTTTGGAAAAAATGGATCCGCAAAAGGCTGCAGATGTAACGATTAAGTTAAAAGAAACTACATCTTCGAGTGACATGGCGATCGCAGCCCTTCAATCTAGATTGAAGAAAGATGCCGGCACAACAGCAACAGCAACAACCAGTAAGAATTTGGATAAGGAAAAGTTGAATCAGACCTTCAGCACAATGACTCCTGCTAATGCAGCATCGTTACTAGGAGAAATGTACAAGATTAGCCCTGATAAGGTCGTGACGATTATGAATACCGTAAGTGATAGTGTTCGTTCATCTATTTTGGGAGAAATGACTAAAAATGATAGCGCGCAAACTGCGAAAATTGTTAATCGTCTGATGGGTGCTAAATAGATAGGGAAAGGAGGTGAAAAATAAATGAGTTTAGTCGTTCAATCGCTTGTGAGTGCAAACGCAACGGCAGTAAACGGGAGTTCATCGACTACAACTGGTACAACAACGACGGGTGCACCATTTGCTCAAACCCTGGTACAAACCATGGGAGGCAATGCCAACACCTCGTCGACTCCAGCTGAACCCCTATTGGGAAATCTAGCTTCTTTGCTGCAAGGCCTGTTAAAGGAAGTGCAGCCGACTGGAGAAGAGCAAGCAGGGCAAGACACTCAGAAGGGTGAGCTCCTTGAAAAACTTGCTGCTGATGTTGAGAAGCTGGATGAAAGTATCAGTAGTGATCCAGCTCTGTTGGTAGCCTTGCAAGCTTGGATTCTTCAGGTATCTGCACTTCTATCTGGAAGCCATGCTGCAGAGGATGGTACTACTACAACGGAAGCAGAAGTGGCTGGAAGCTTGTCACCATTGGCACAGAATGCTGATACATTAAGATTTGCAGTTCAAGATGACTTGCAAAGTTTAGTTTCTATGATTCAAGAAGCTGCAGTGAGTGGCAATGAGGAAGTTGCAACAAAGGGAATCAGTTTATTGAATAATTTCACAGCGCTTTTAGAAGAGTCCTCCTCTAACACTAATAAGGGGAAGGGAAAGACCAGCAATGTGAGTGTTAATTCTGATGCTTCCTTACAACAGCCCGTTATTACTGAAAGCAAAAATAATCAAACGGATAAAACAATTCAGAATGTAAGCAATCGTTCCGGAGAAGCTGTTGTAGTGAAAAATGATACGGTTGTAAGCTCGCCTGTGATATCAGGAACTGTGCAAGAAGCTGAAGCAGAGACTGCGAACACGCCGTTAATCAAGACAGGCGTAATCGGGGAAACGAAGACAACAGAATCTGCTCAAGATTCCACGCTGGGAATTACAGCTAACGAAGGGGATCATGAGGTTGTTACTGCGGGGCAATTATCTCTGCGCGGAGGAATTACTGCACCGCTGAAGGCTGAAGTGCCAGCAGCACCTGTTCCGGTTCAGCAATTTGCTCAGGAAATGACAGGTTTCATTACAGGCAAATTAGAGATTGTGCAAAAAGGTGGGATCGCTGAAGCGACTATATCCCTTTTTCCAGAAAATCTCGGACAAGTTGATGTTAAGATCACAATGCAAAATGGTCATTTAGTTGCCCAGTTCATGACTGAACATACCGGCGCTAAAGATATGCTGGAACAACAAATGAACCAGCTTCGCGCTGCATTGCAATCTCAAGGTCTTCAAGTGGAGAAGCTGGAAGTTACGCAAAATAATACCCCACTCAATTCGCAATGGGGGCAGGAAGGACGCCAACCTAATTCCGGAAGTGGGCAGCAGGGTAGACGTTCCAAAGAAAGCAGAGAGGAAGCCAGTGATGCTGTTCTAGCCGCAGAGCTGAATGGTGAATGGAAAGACTGGGTTTCAAATGCGGGACAAGAAGATCAGTCCCAAGGTGGATCTTTTTCTGCTAAGGCTTAACTTTAATAACAAAGGAAAGAGAGGTGAGTGGTTATGGCGACAACAGTTCCGGTCTCTACTAAAGATCAGTGGAATTATACAACTCCCGACTCTAGTGCACGGACAACAGGTAATTCTACTTTAGGTAAGGATCAGTTTTTGAAGATTTTGATTACTCAGCTGCAAAATCAAGATCCGATGCAACCGATGGAAGATAAAGAATTTATTGCGCAAATGGCCCAGTTTACATCCGTGGAGCAATTGATGAATATCTCTACTCAGCTTAATGCTATGAATCAGTCCCTTGGATCTGTATCCGGGTTGATTGGTAAAGATATTACTTGGACAGACACCGCCACAAAGCTGCCTAAGACAGGTAATGTTGAATCTATCGTTGTTAGCAATGGTATTCAATATGCGGTTGTGGGAAAAGACAGAATTGCTTTAACCGATATTACACAAATTCAGAATGCCGCAGCAACGCCAGAAAGCGGTTCTGGTACAGATAGTAATACTCCGGAGAATAGCGGAGGAAGCGGGGCGAGCATATGAGTGACAGGCTTACTATAGGCCAACTGTATCCTGCGTCCCTGCATTCTACAACGTTACAACGATCTTCGCTGCCTAAGCAGTCTGTGGCGGGGGAAGCTTCTTTTGAGAGTTTACTGCAACAGAAACTATTAAAATTCAGCAATCATGCTGCTAAGCGCCTAGAACAAAGAGGGATAGAGCTTGGAAGCGGTCAGCTGGATCAAATTTCATCTGCTGTGGACAAAGCTGCTGCTAAGGGAAGTAAAGAATCCTTGATTTTAATGAAGGATTTGGCGTTCATCGTTAGCGTTCCTAATCGCACAGTAGTTACTGCTATGGATGGTAACTCGATCAAAGATAATGTATTTACACAAATCGATAGTGCAATAGTGATTTCATAATAGGCTGGTCCTAACGGAAAGCCGAGGCGGCCGCTGACCGACTGACGCGGTCCCAATTCACTTGGAAAGTTATTAGGACTCTATAATCTGGGAGGACATTAAACATGTTAAGATCAATGTATTCAGGGGTTTCAGGAATGAGAGGCTTTCAAACTAAGCTTGATGTAATCGGTAATAATATTGCTAACGTAAACACTATCGGGTTTAAATCCGGACGTGTTATGTTCAAGGATATTATGAGCCAAACCGTTTCTGGTGTTACTGCACCGGGCGAGGATGGTCAAGGTGGGGTAAATGCGAAACAAGTTGGACTAGGTGTTAGTATTGCTTCTATAGATACCCTACATTTGGCTGGTAGTGCTCAAACCACCAACAACCCAACAGATTTACGGATCGATGGAGATGGTTTTTTCCTGGTTAAGCTAACTGAGGATCAAGAAACTGCGTTTTTGACCCGAGCCGGAGATTTCCACATTGACGCTGCGCGTAATCTTGTTACTGCTGATGGACTTCATGTTTTAGATTCCGACGGTGGGCTCATTCAATTAGGTGACGATGTAACGGCGTTTTCTATCTCTAATGATGGAACAATTGTACAGACCATGGCGGATGGAACGACTGAAGCTGGGGTGAAGATTGGTGTAGCCAAGGTTACTAACCCATCTGGTCTGGAGAAAATCGGAGGCAATCTGTATCGTATGACACTTAATGCGAATGCAGAAGGCGAGCTAGTTCCGACTACAGCGAACAATACAGAAGATGGCACCGGGGCAATCATCTCTGGACAGCTGGAAATGTCCAATGTGGATCTTACCAATGAATTTACAGAAATGATCGTATCACAGCGTGGATTCCAGGCGAATTCCCGTATCATCACAACTTCTGATGAAGTGCTGCAGGAAGTAGTAAACCTGAAGCGTTAATTTAATCAATAAATTCTATATTTTCTTAAATGGTTCATGCGGAGTCGTGGGGGAGTTACTCCTCCCCCTATTTTGTTAGGAGGCCTGTTATGATATCGGTAACAAGATTAAATGGAACACCGATGTGGATCAATGCCCTACTGGTCGAAATGGTAGAAGAAAGCCCGGATACATATATTACGCTCGTAACCGGAAAAAGACTGATCGTTCTCGAAAAAGCCGATGAGGTTATTACGAAGATCCGGGATTATAACAGGGACATAGGCACATATGCTGCCACCATTAAAATCCAGTCAATGGAGGAGCTAACATGAAAAAGATGATGCCGTGGCTCATCACGATATTACTAGCGATTACTCTGATCGTGGTCGCCGCATTTTTACTAATGGACAGGATCTTTCCGAAAGATACGAACGAGGTAAGTGCTGCTGTTCAAAATGTGGAAACAAAACATTTAACTGCAGATGAAATCGTCGAATTGACGGCAGAGATCATTGATATCAAAACAAATCTTGCTGATCCCGATTTTATCCTTCAAGTAGATTTCGCCTTCCAACTGAGTTCTGCGAAATCAAAGGAAGAATTCGAAAAAATAAAAGAGATCAAAATCAAACCAATAATTATCAAGACGCTTGCAGATACCAAACCTGAGGACCTTAATGGAGCGAATGGAAAAGATCAGCTTAGCAGTAAGCTTATTAATCTGATCAATAAGACATTGACTGAGGGCCAAATTACTCAGATCGAAATCACCAAATTCCTTTTGGCTTCTGTGTAGCTTTATTCCTGATAATTCTTTGATGGGGGGGTGATTGAATTGGTTGATGTACTATCACAAAACGAAATTGATGCTCTACTTGCTGCACTTTCTTCAGGTGAGATGGACGCCGATGAACTTAAAAAGGAAGAAACTCAGAAGAAAATCCGCTCTTATGACTTTAAACGGGCTGTCCGCTTTTCCAAAGATCATATCCGCAGTCTTACACGGATACATGACAATTTCGCCCGTTATCTTACAACGTATTTTTCAGCCCAATTGCGCACCTTCGTTCAGATTAATGTCGTTCAAGTAGAGCAGCTCCCTTATGATGAATTTATTCGCTCCATACCGAAAATGACGATATTGAACATTTTTGAAGCAGAACCTTTAGAGGGCCGCATGGTAATGGAAGTTCATCCTAACATTGCTTTTGCTATGCTGGACAGGTTGCTTGGAGGCTTTGGAACTGCACCTTCTAAGATTAATGCGCTAACTGAGATCGAAACAACGATTATGGAGCGTATCTTTAGTAGATGTTTTGAGAGTCTGCAGGAGGCTTGGAAAACGGTGCTGGATATTCATCCGCGGATGGAAGCTCTTGAGACGAACCCGCAGTTCATGCAGATTGTATCGCCCAATGAGACCATTGCATTAATCTCTCTAAGTACCAAAATTGGAGATACAACAGGCATGATCAATCTTTGTATACCGCATGTCGTTTTAGAGCCTATCATGTCCAGACTTTCTGTTCACCAATGGTTTGTGACAGAGAAGAAGACGCGGGATGAAGATGAGCTACTGGCCATTAGAGCTAGAGTTCATAAAGCGAAGCTGCCGATTGTTGCTGAACTTGGAGAATCGAGCTTATCCATATCTGAATTCCTAGGGCTTAGCGTCGGTGACGTGATTTCTCTCAACAGAAACGTAGATTCTGGACTGTCGATTAAGGTAGGGGAGAAGCTTAAGTTCATCGGAAGTCCCGGAATGGTTAAAGATCGGGTAGCCGTGCAAATAGACGAAATTGTCAATGAAGGAGTTGAAGAATTTGACGAGTAAAGATTATTTATCCCAAGAAGAAATCGACGCCCTTCTGAGACAATCTGCGGAGGGCTCATTAGCTCCTGCGGAGAAAACGGTAGATGACTATCTAACACCGTTTGAACAGGATGCTTTGGGCGAAATTGGTAATATAACGTTTGGCAGTGCAGCAACAGCACTTTCCACTTTACTAGGGAAAAAAGTAGATATTACAACCCCTCAAGTTTCGATCATTACACGCGGGGAGTTTGAAATTGCTTTTCCTAAACCGCATGTAGCTGTTCACGTTCAATATGTGGATGGGTTTCAAGGGATTAACTCACTTGTTATTAAGATTAGGGATGCACAGGTCATTGCCGATCTGATGCTTGGCGGTGCTGGCGAACCTAAGGATGAAGAGTTGAATGAAATTCATATTAGCGCTGTGCAAGAAGCTATGAATCAAATGATGGGTTCTTCTGCTACATCGATGTCTACGATTTTTAATCGTTTTGTTAATATCTCGCCTCCGGGTATAGACATTTTGAATATGTCCAGCGGAGAAGGCGTAGGCAGTCTACCAGACGATGAGACCCTAATTCGTATTTCGTTCCGGCTTAAAATTGGTGATTTGATAGATTCTACTATTATGCAGCTCTTGCCTGTTCAGTTCGCAAAAGATATGGTATCCATGCTTCTTGGTGATGTTAGTCCAGCAGAGGAGGAGGCAGCGGTCACAATGGCTGAAACACCTGCCATGACTAATTCTGCTGAGACACCACCTCCAGCACCTCCAGTGCAACAGGCGCCCTCACAGCCTGCAGGAGGAACGCAACCACCATATCCACCGCAGGGTATGCCAGCGTATCCAGGGATGCCAGAAGGCGGATATTATTACCCTCCAGCGGGTATGCCAGCATACGGAATGCCTGGGATGCCACCATACGGTATGCCACCGCAAGGGATGCCATATGGACAGACACCACCGCTTAATTCTGAGGCAAATCGCAATGTAAATGTACAGCCTGTGCAATTTGCAAATCTGAATGGTGGGGCTTTTGGTCATATTGATGAAAATAATTTAAATTTATTGATGGACATACCGCTTAGAGTAACCGTAGAATTAGGAAGGACCCAGAAGCAGATCAAAGATATTTTAGAAATGTCACAAGGCTCAATTATTGAGCTGGACAAGCTCGCAGGTGAGCCTGTAGATATTTTGGTTAACAACAAGCTTATTGCCAAAGGTGAAGTCGTTGTTATCGATGAAAACTTTGGCGTACGCGTTACGGATATCGTCAGCCAGTGGGACCGAATTCAGAAATTACAATAAGCATACTTAGGGAGGATTTTGTAAAAATGGCTAACCGAATTCTAATCGTGGACGATGCAGCATTTATGAGAATGATGATCCGTGACATTTTGTCGAAAAACGGATTTGAAGTAGTGGGCGAAGCTCAGGACGGTTCTCAAGCGATAGAAAAATTCAAGGAACTGCGTCCGGACCTCATCACGATGGATATTACTATGCCTGAGATGGACGGAATCGCCGCCCTGAAAGAAATCAAAAAAGTAGATCCGGCTGCAAAGGTTATTATGTGTTCAGCCATGGGCCAGCAGGCTATGGTTATCGATGCAATCCAAGCAGGAGCTAAAGACTTTATTGTGAAGCCTTTCCAAGCTGACCGGGTTATCGAAGCTATTAACAAAACGTTGGGCGCGTAGGATAAAGTCATGTTATATTCCGAAACGCTCGGAAGCAGTAACACCCTGCTGAATTTGTTTAAAGTTATTATTGTCCTGGCGATAATCATTGTACTTATAGTGGTGCTGATTCGTTTTCTTGGACGGCGTAATCAGACCTTTATGAGCAACCGTTCTATAAGAACGCTTGGTGCAATAGGGCTTGGACCTAATAAGTCGATGCAGGTTATCGAACTGGGAAGCAGTCTTTACTTAATCGGGATTGGTGAAAATATATCTATTTTGGATAAAGTCACCGATCCGGATGAGGTAGCATTGATCATTGCGGCATTTGAGGATCAGTCCTCTAACCAGAATAATTTCCTCGCACCGCTTATTGCCAAGGTAAAGGTAAAGCTGCGTGGGGAGGTTCCATCTCAGGAAATTGAACTTAGTGAAACATCATCTTTTTACGAGACTCTGCAATCCAAGCTTCGTTCTGCACCAGAGCGTAAAGAGAAAATGGAAGAGCTGCTTCGGGATGATGTTACTAAGGATGAGTCGAGGAATATATGAAAAAGAAGCTAATTCTTGCTATTCTGCTGTTCGGTATTATCAGTGTGGTTATGATGACGCCGATACATGCTGATCCTATACCTAATGTTAATATTCAGGTCGGTAATGAAGGTTCAAGCAGTGGTACCAGTTCCATATCAATTCTTCTTCTTGTTACGGTTCTGAGTATTGCTCCGGCGTTTCTGGTTCTTATGACTAGCTTTACTAGAATTGTAATCGTATTAGGTTTTGTGAGAACCTCGCTGGGTACTCAGGCTATGCCTCCGAACCAGGTGCTGGTAGGACTTGCTCTGTTTCTGACCCTATTCATTATGTCACCAACGCTGGCCACAGTGAATGAAAATGCGTTGCAGCCGTATATGAAGGGGACAATCACCCAGACCGAGGCTTTTGATAAAGCTGCTGATCCGATGAAAGAATTTATGTTTAAACAGACGAACACCAAAGATCTTCTGTTATTTATGAAATACACCGGTTATACCGGATCTACTAAACCGGCTACATACAGTGATATTCCACTGACGGTGATGGTGCCAGCTTTTGCAATTGGCGAATTGAAAAAAGCTTTTACAATGGGCTTCTTAATTTTCATACCATTCCTGATTATTGATATTGTTGTGGCGAGCACACTGATGGCCATGGGGATGATGATGCTTCCCCCGGTTATGATTTCATTACCTTTTAAAATAATGCTCTTTGTACTGGTAGACGGCTGGTACTTAGTCATTAAATCACTACTTCTTAGTTTTAACACCTGACCTAAAGAGGAGGCATGAGGGATGAGTACGGAGTTTATCATCGGGCTAGCAAGCCAAGCCGTATATTTAGTGCTGGAAGTCAGCGCACCCATGCTGATTCTTGGTCTGGTGGTAGGGCTAATAATCAGTATTTTTCAGGCTACGACACAGATTCAGGAACAGACGCTAGCGTTTGTTCCCAAAATCGTCGCAGTGCTGCTGGCTTTATTGCTATTTGGTCCGTGGATCATCACGAAGCTGATTGACTTTACAAGCCAAATTTTGGGTAATCTCTATATGTATATTGGTTAATCAATGAACATGGAGACCATACTGCAAAGTTTACCCGTCTTTTTGCTTATTTTTTGTCGAATAACCGCTTTTTTTGTTGTCGTTCCTGTATTTTCTTCACAAGGGGTCCCGACAACCTTTAAGATTGGCATTTCTTTTTTTGTAGCATTGGTTGTCTTTAGTGCTAATGGAACAGGGCTTACGATCCCGCAGGATTTCAGTTATATTTTGCTGATTGCCAGAGAGGTATTAATCGGATTGTTGCTAGGTTTCGTTGGATATTTGATGTTTATGGCGATTCAGACAGCAGGTTCATTTATTGATATTCAGATTGGCTTCGGTATTGCTAATGTTATCGATCCTATGACTGGAACGTCTGCACCAATTCTTGGTAATTTCAAATATATGATAGCCCTGCTAATGTTTCTGAGCATGAATGGTCATCACCATCTGCTAGATGCTATTGTGTACAGTTATAAATGGGTTCCTATGAATAATGATTTATTTCTAGGCATGATTGACGGTAGTTTGTCAGAGTTTCTGGTTCGAACATTTGCTCAGTCCTTTGTACTCGCTTTTCAAATGTCGGCTCCTTTAGTAACTGCGCTGTTTCTGACTGATGTTGGCCTTGCTTTTTTGGCGAGAACGGCTCCGCAATATAATGTATTTGTTATTGGGGTTCCGCTCAAAATCATTATAGGTCTTGCACTGCTTTTAGTGCTGATGCCTGGTCTGGCTGTGCTGTTTCAGAATCTCTTCGATATCATGTTCGAATCCATGGAGAATTTATTGAATCTCATGGGGAAGAGTCCGTAGGTGACCGTAAGGGGAGCGTATTATGCCTAAGACGAAGCGGTATAGACTGGATCTTCAACAATTCGCCGGTGAAAAGACGGAAAAAGCAACCCCGAAGAAACGGCAAGATGCTCGTAAAAAGGGTCAAGTAGCCAAAAGTGCTGAGCTATCCGGTGCAGTTGTATTGTTATCAGCAGTAGTTAGCTTGATGATGTTTGGTGGTTTTATGAAAGAGCGCTTCATGAAGCTATATATGGACGTATTTCAGAATCAGATGACACTGGAGGTTACTCCGGAGAATATAACACTGCTATTTAATCAATATGGACTACAAATACTGATTTTGCTAGCTCCATTACTTGGAATAGTTTTTGTTATGGCGCTGGTAAGCAATCTGGCGCAGGTGGGCTTTATGACCACGGGAGAAGGGATCACCCCTAAATTCAGCAAGCTTAATCCGATAAAAGGGTTCAAAAATATTTTCTCCATGCGTTCGTTTGTCGAGTTCCTGAAATCCATATTTAAGCTTCTAATTATCGCTTATCTGGTATATAGCACTTTATGGGGAGAAAAGAAGAACTTTGCATCCCTGTCGCATATCAGTGCGGAGGGGATTTTTAAATTTGCGGCCAAGCTGACGATGAGTCTTGGTTTGAAAATCGGGGCTGCCCTATTGGCTATGGCTTTTCTGGACTACATGTATCAGAAGTACGAGCATGAAAAAAGCCTGAAAATGTCCAAGCAGGATATCAAGGATGAATACAAAAAAATGGAGGGTGACCCTCTAATCAAAGGTAAGATCAGGGAACGCCAACGTAGAATGGCCATGCAGCGTATGATGCAGGAAGTTCCAAATGCGGATGTAATCATTACGAATCCTACACACTTTGCGGTTGCGCTTAAATATGACGGTACCAAGATGGAAGCACCGCAGATTATAGCAAAAGGGCAGGATTATGTAGCACTTCGCATCCGGGAGCTGGCTAAAGAGCACGGCGTCGTGACTATGGAAAACAAACCGCTGGCACGGGCATTATTCCAAAGGGCAGAGATTGGAGATGTCGTTCCAAATGATCTGTTCCAGGCTGTGGCTGAAGTGCTGGCATATGTATATAAGCTTAAAGGTAAGAGGAGATAAGGCGGGGGGGTTAGGACATTGAAAGCTAAAGATTTAACAGTTTTGCTAGGCATCATCGGGATCGTGCTTATGATGATTCTGCCTATCCCGTCCTGGCTATTGGACGTTTTGCTTGTTATTAATATCTCAATTGCATTAATTATCATTCTGGTTGCTATGAATACGAAAAATGCACTCGAATTTTCAATTTTCCCTTCATTGCTCCTAGTAACCACACTGTTTCGTCTGTCACTTAACATCTCGACTACAAAACTGATCCTGACTTACGGAGATGCCGGTTCAGTGGTATCTACTTTCGGTAGCTGGATCGCTGGCGGACAAATTGCTGTTGGGTTTATCGTGTTTCTGATCTTGGTAGTCGTTCAGTTTATTGTTATCACCAAAGGTTCAGAGCGCGTAGCTGAGGTAGGCGCTAGATTTACCTTGGATGCGATGCCCGGTAAGCAAATGAGTATTGATGCCGATCTTAACGCAGGCATGATTAACGAAACCCAGGCACGTGAGCGCCGGCGTAACGTAGAACGTGAAGCGGATTTTTTCGGAGCCATGGACGGTGCGAGTAAATTCGTTAAAGGAGACGCGATTGCGAGTATTATCATCTTGCTGATCAATCTCATCGGTGGATTTATCATCGGTATGATGGTTCACGGGATGGACTTTGCTACTGCGTTATCCACGTATTCTGTATTGACCATCGGGGACGGTCTCGTCAGTCAAATTCCAGCTTTGCTGATTTCGACAGCAGCCGGCTTGATTGTTACTAGAGCTTCTTCGGAAGGTAATCTTGCAGAAGAACTGACAGGACAATTGTTGTCCTATCCGAAATTGTTGTATATTGTCGCAGTTACGGTAGCTTTTCTTGGACTCTTTACACCCATACATATGATTACAACGCTCCCATTGGCCGGATTGCTGGCTTTTGCAGCCTACCGTATGGGACAAAATTTAAATAAGAAACAGATTGCCGAAGAGCAACTTGTTGAAGAGAAGCAGATTGAAGAGGTACGAAGTCCGGAAAGTGTCATTAATTTGCTGTCAGTTGATCCCATTGAATTCGAGTTTGGTTATGGTCTTATTCCTTTGGCGGATACAGGTCAGGGTGGCGATCTGCTAGATCGTATCATCATGATTCGACGGCAATGTGCCCTAGAAATGGGTCTTGTAGTACCTGTTATTCGCATTCGCGACAATATTCAACTAAAACCGAATGAATATGTCATAAAAATTAAAGGAAATACAGTCGGCGGTGGTGAATTATTACTTAATCATTACCTTGCAATGAGTCCAGGATATGATGATGAATCTATAAATGGTATTGAGACCATTGAACCATCCTTTGGGCTTCCAGCATTATGGATTGATGAATCGGTTAAAGAGCGGGCTGAATTGTCCGGCTATACTGTAGTAGACCCTCCATCTGTTGTCGCAACACATCTGACGGAGTTAATCAAACGTCATGGACATGAGCTGATAGGAAGACAAGAAACTAAGATGCTGGTGGACAACCTTAGGGATAATTATCCAGTGCTCGTCGACGATCTTATTCCTTCCGTATTGGCGATTGGGGATGTGCAGAAGGTTCTTGCTAAGCTGCTTCGTGAAAAAATATCGATCAGAGATTTGGTTACGATTTTTGAGACATTGGCGGATTATGGGACATACACCAAGGATCCGGATATTCTCACTGAATATGTTCGTCAGTCCTTGTCCAGACAGATTACTCAGCAATTCTCACAAGTAGGGGAGACATTGAAAGTCATCACGGTTGGACCTAATCTTGAAAAGAAAATTTCCGAGAGTGTGCAGCAATCTGAACAGGGAAGTTATTTGGCCCTAGATCCAACTTCGACACAAACGATCTATCAGCGGTTAAGTGAACAGATTAATCGATTGCTGCAGACAGGGCAACAGCCAATAGTGCTCACATCACCAACCATTCGTATGTATTTGCGGCAGGTGATTGAACGAACGATGCAGGATATTCCTGTACTGTCTTATAGCGAGCTAGAGCCTAACATTGAAATACAAAGCGTCGGAGTGGTGAATTTATGAGAGTGAAGCGTTACGTGGTCGATTCGATGCCTGACGCCATGCTTTCCATTCGCAACGAGCTTGGGAGCGAGGCCGTCATTTTAAGTACAAAGGAAATCAAAATCGGCGGATTTTTAGGGTTATTTAAGAAGAAGAAAATAGAAGTTGTAGCAGCAGTAGAAAAGGCAGAGAAGAATAATGTTCCAAAAAAGCCGGCTGCGCCAGCGATGAACATTCCACGGAGTGCAGTACCACAGGCTTATCAAAAAGCGTCATCTGCTTCAACTACATCTTCTATAGCTTCCGTACCTTCTGTTTCATTAGAAAAGCCAGAAGAGTCACGGACGTTTGCGGAGATTGCCGCAGCCTTATCGGAAGCTATCAATGTACAAGAATCGATAGCCAAGCTTCCGGAGCCAGAGCCTGAGCAAAAACTTTCTGAATTAAATCGGGAAGATGCACCTACTATATCAGCGTTGTATGAATCATTGGGATTAGAACAATCGCCAGAGGTTGCCACCGCCCTCGAAAATGATGTTCTTCGAGAGATTAGAGATATGAAGCTCTGGATGGAGCGAATTGCCAGACAATCCTCAGGTGGAAGAGAATTGCCGGACAGTCTGCAGGAGCTACGGGATCTTTTATTAGAGCAAGAAATGGATGCTGTGCTTGTTGAGGAATGGATCAGTAACATCTCGGAACGTTGGGTAGAGGAAGGGCGCACTTGGGGACCAGAGAAGTTTATGGGATCTCTTAAAGAACAGATTGACGGTTTTCTGACAGGACGAATTGCTGATGGAATTGCCCGGGATACTCAAATAGTATATATTGCCGGACCCACTGGAGTTGGAAAGACCACAACCATAGCTAAGCTTGCGGCAGAACAGCTATTTAAGCACGGACGCAAGGTAGGTTTTATCACCTCCGATACGTATAGAATCTCAGCTGTTGAACAGTTGCGAACCTACGCTGCTATCCTCAATGTTCCACTGGAGGTTGTCCAATCGCCAGGAGATTTGCAAAGAGCACTCTTTCGTTTGGAGAGTTGTGATCTAGTATTAATGGATACAGCTGGCCGAAATTATCGCAATGATATGTTAGTTGCAGAACTGCAAAGCTTGCTTGCGAAGGAATTGAGAAGTGAAACCTATCTTGTGCTTAGTTTGACCTCCAAAAGCCGTGATATGAAACTTATTGCAGAGCATTTCGGCAGATATAGACTGGATAAGGTTATTTTCACAAAGCTGGATGAGACGGGGAGTTACGGCCCGCTCTTTAATGTCCTGAATGACTTCCCACTTACCTTGTCTTATATGACCGATGGTCAAAATGTACCTGATGACCTGCTTATGGCTACCAAAGGACAGCTGAGTGAGTTGCTTCTTGGAACAGGTGAAACATGATGGATCAGGCACAATCCTTAAGACAGCTTGTATCCAGTCAGGATTCTAAAGTAGCTGTAAGAGGGGGATCATCCGCCAGGATCATTACGGTGTGTAGTGGTAAAGGGGGCGTTGGTAAGTCGAATTTTACACTTAACTTCGCTTTAACTTTAAAGGCTATGGGCAAACGGGTTTTGCTGTTCGATGCAGATATCGGCATGGCTAATATAGATGTGTTGATGGGCGTATCAGCGAGATATAATCTTTATCATTTGTTAAAAAGAGAAGCGGATATCGAGCAGATTATTCAATACGGTCCGAATTCGCTCCCTTTTATAGCAGGTGGCTCTGGAATGGATGAGCTATTTACTCTTTCAGAGTCTGATCTTGATTATTTCACAAATCAAATAGCACTTATCGCGGACAGCATGGATTATATTTTGTTCGATACTGGTGCTGGATTATCTAAGGAAACGATGAAGTTTATAACTTCTGCCGACGATTGCCTAGTCGTTACTACACCAGAACCAACAGCTATCACAGATGCATACGCATTAATGAAGGTTGTGAATCGTTCCTATCCTGAGACTTCCTTTAAATTGATTGTGAACCAGGCAGGTGATGAAAGGGAAGCCATAGCGACAAGCGACAAGATCCGAATGGCCGCCAGTCGTTTTTTGCAATTAGATATTTCTTATCTTGGTCACATAAGCTCAGATGCCCATGTAGTGCAGGCTGTCAAAAGGCAAACGCCATTCACATTGGCTTTTCCAAACAGTATTGCTGCAAAGGATATACATCGGCTTGCCCTAAGTTATTTGACCATTGATTCTCAAAAGACCACAAAAGTCCAAGGGATTAAAGGCTTTATCCATAAATGGTTAAAGCGAAGTAAATAGTTGTTCTGAATTTGGGACAGAGGTGGAAATGATATGAAGCCATATAAAGTATTGGTTGTTGATGATTCGGCATTTATGCGCAAGATCATTTCCGATTTAATTGAAAATGACGCTGACTTTCAGGTGACGGCAACAGCAAAAAACGGTCGTGAGGCTATCGAAAAAATCAATGAGCTTCGTCCTGATCTGGTTACTATGGATGTAGAAATGCCAGAAATGAACGGCCTGGAAGCGCTGAAAATAATAATGGCCTCAGACCCTCTGCCAGTGATTATGCTGTCAGGGATCAATGAAGAGGGCATGAAGGAAACCATTCTTGCACTGGAATGGGGCGCTTTTGACTTTATTCGTAAACCTTCGATTACCAACTCTCAGGATATCATGGGAGTGGGAGAATCCTTAAGGGAACAAATGAAAGAGGCTATGATGGCCCGGGAGCAGCGCGAAGCACGTGCTTCTGCATTTAAGTTGCCAGACATACCGCCAGTAGAAGTCGCACCGCCAACTGTACCGAGAGTGATAACCGGCAAACCCAAGGTAGAACCTAAAGCTTCACTCAAAAATGAAGTGACCAAAAAACCGCGGGTGAAGCAGCCGTTAGATCATACTTTTCCTAAAAGAGCAGCAAAACCATTAATCTCTACTCCACCACCTTTATCAGAAAAGAGTAATGCAAGGTCAAGAGTGGAGAATAACGCTACCCCACCAAAACCGTTGCCTAAACCTAAAGTGGAAGTGTCTTCGGACGCTCCTGCAAATCCTCAGGTCCGGAAGTATGGGAGTAATGATCTACAAAAGTTGGTTGCCGTGGGGTGCTCTACTGGTGGACCACGTGCTCTAAAGGTATTTCTGGAGAAGATTCCTGCGGATTTTCCAGCACCTATTGTTATTGTGCAACATATGCCGCCTAACTTTACCAAATCACTGGCCCAGCGACTGAATACCTTCAGCCCGCTAGAAGTGATTGAAGCTGAGCAGGGGATGATATTGCAAAAAGGTACTGCTTATATAGCACCTGGAGGCTATCATTTACAAGTTGTCCCATCCTCTAGAGGGCAATATGCGGTTGTACTCACAAAGGAGGAGGCTCGTAATGGCCATCGACCTTCTGTGGATGTTTTATTTGAATCATTGCTGCCGCTCACATCGTTAGAACGTCATTTGTTACTAATGACAGGGATGGGTAGTGATGGGGCAAGAATGATGAAATCCTTATACGACTCTGGGGTAACCTCAACCTTTGCTGAAAGCGAAGAAACTTGTGTCGTATATGGAATGCCGCGATCTGCGGTGGAATTACAGTGCGTCCAGCACGTACTGCCTTTGCAAGAAATTGCTCCAAGGCTGGTGCAAGCTGTTAAATAACAGAAAAGCGAACTCAAAGGGGAGGTGCTCACTGATGGACATGAACCAATATTTATCCATGTTTATTGATGAGTCGAACGATCATCTGCAGTCATTGAACGAGAGCATGATGGGGCTGGAAGCGAATCCTGAGGACATTAGTATTGTGCAGGTAATATTCCGCTCTGCGCATACCTTAAAAGGTATGGCAGCAACTATGGGCTTTGAAGATTTGGCTTCACTCACACACCAAATGGAAAATGTTCTTGATTTGGTACGCAACAACAAACTGCGCATGCAGGATTTCATTTTTGATACGTTGTTCAAAAGTTTGGATGCCTTGGAGTCTATGGTTGAGGATATTACGGGAGGAGGCGAGGGTAAAGCGGATGTTTCGTCTATCGTCTCCTCCTTACAGGCTATAGTCCGGGGAGAGATTCCTGTTGCGGGTGGTGAGGCAGCTTCTGGCTCAGGACCTGCTGCACAAGCGGTTGAAACCCCGATTCATTTAGATGAGTTTCAATTTTCTGTTCTAGAACAGTCGATTCAAGAAGGACATCAAGTATTATATGTGGACGTAACCATTCGCAAGGATTGTCAGCTTAAGGCAGTACGTGCATATATGGTGTTTGATCTTTTGGAGCGTTCAGGTGAAGTGGTTAAATCCTTCCCATCCGTTCAGGATATTGAACAAGAGAAATTTGATCAAAGCTTCTCTCTCTATTACATAACTCAAAAAAGTGCTGATCAAATTCAGGCTATGATACTAAATCTGTCTGAGATTGATAAGGTATCGGCAGTAGCATTGGATCAAGACTCTCTGCAACAGCTGGGTCAAGAAACAGCAGCAGCTGCCTCTGAAGTGGCTGCCACGACTACTGAGGCTCCAGCAGCAGCTGCACCTGCGGCTTCTGCCGCTAAACCCCTGCCAACCAAAGAAGAGGGCAACAAACCTGCAGTTCACAAAACAGGTGGGGCACCATCACGTACCATTCGTGTAGATATTGAACGTTTGGACGTGTTGATGAATTTATTCAGTGAACTTCTTATCGACCGTGTCCGATTGGAACAGCTGGCTTCTGAGGTTCAAAATGGTGATCTTACAGAAACGGTTGAGCATATGGGCCGGGTAAGCGGAGATCTCCAGAATATTGTAATGAAGCTGCGGATGGTTCCGGTAGATACAGTATTTAACCGATTCCCACGTATGATCCGTGATCTAGCCAAGTCACTAGATAAAAAAGTAGATCTTATCATCACAGGAGCAGAAACTGAGCTAGACCGAACGGTCATTGACGAAATCGGGGATCCGCTGGTGCATTTATTGCGTAATGCTGTTGACCATGGGATCGAATCTATTGCGGATCGTGTTGCTGCTGGTAAGCCCGAGACCGGAACGGTCTATTTGCGGGCTTTCCACAGTGGTAATCACGTCTTCATTGAGATCGAAGAAGATGGAACAGGGATTTATCCGGAAAAGGTTCTGAAATCTGCTGTGAAGAAGGGTGTTATAACACAAGAGCAGGCAGCCAGTATGTCGGACGATGAAGCTTTTCAGTTGTTATTTGCCCCAGGCTTCAGTACAGCAGAGGTCATTTCTGATGTTTCAGGCCGCGGGGTAGGGCTGGATGTAGTGAAATCTAAGATTTCTTCTTTAGGCGGCAATGTAACGATTTATTCTGCTCCAGGTAAAGGGACAAATTTCTCAGTGCAGCTGCCTCTAACTCTATCAATCATTGCTGCAATGCTTATCCGATTAGGTTCCGAGAAGTATGCCATTCCTTTGACCTCTATAGTGGAAACGGGAATCGTGAAGCAATCTCAGATCCGTACAATCCATGGCAATAAAATGGTAGAATTCCGTGATTCGCATATTCCTCTGGTTTCTCTAAGTCGCCTCTTTTCTGTACCGGATTATGATGAGAGTACTGAAGAAGAAACAGAAATCGTAGTTGTGCGCAAGGGAGAAAGATTAGTTGCCTTAGCAGTACAGGATTTTATTGGCCAGAACGAGGTTGTGATTAAGAATCTGGGTAAATATTTGCCTGATGTACAAGGAATATCTGGCGCAACCATTCTTGGTGATGGTCAAGTAGCACTTATTATTGATCCGAACGCTTTTATTAAATAACTAGGATAGAACAGGGAGGTTCATTCCATGGCTGAAGATATTAAAGTGATAGTGTTTAAATTAGGCGTAGAGGAATATGGAATTGAAGTTGAAAAGGTACAAACTATTGAGCGCATGATGCCCATTACTCGTGTACCTAAGACCTATTCATTTATTAAAGGTGTAATTAATTTACGTGGTGTTGTTATTCCTGTAATTGATCTACGGGGCCGTTTCGGCATCGAAGAGGCTGAACACACCGATCAGACAAGAATCATCATCGTGTCTGTTAATGAAATGGAAGTAGGCTTCATTGTAGACTCTGCAAATGATGTTATAGATTTGAACAGAGATTCTATTGATACACCTCCTGATGTTGTTGGCGGCATCAAGGCAAAGTATTTGGATGGGGTGGCCAAGATTGGAGACGAGCGCTTACTGATTATGCTTAACTTGTCAGAAGTGCTTAACAAAAGCGAAATCGTTCAATTAGAAAGCCTAGAGGGCTAACCTGTGGAACTATTTAAGCACTATAAGGATTTCAAAATGGATGTGCTTAAGGAAGTTGGGAACATTGGAGCTGGAAATGCAGCCACCGCATTATCACAGCTCTTGAATAAGCCGATAGATATGGCTGTTCCTAAGGTACAGCTCCTTAACTTTGAAGAAATAACAGATAAAGTTGGCGGAGCCGAAGAACTTGTATATGCGGTGTTTCTACGTGTGGAGGGTGAAGCTCCAGGTAACCTGTTTTTCATTCTGTCACCAGAAGCGGCTATGAACTTGCTTAGTCGTATTGCAGGCATTGAGCTATCGAGTGATGAAGAGCTTGGAGAAATGGAGCTTTCTGCACTAAGCGAAATTGGTAATATTTTGGCAGGATCGTATCTTTCTTCTCTAGCAGACTTCACCGCACTTTCTATGTATCCAACGGTGCCGGCCCTTGCTATGGACATGGCTGGCGCTATCCTTAGCTACGGTCTGCTGCAATTCGGGCAGATGGGGGACGATGCTTTGTTGATCGACACTACCTTCTTTGAAGGGAAAAACGAAATTGAAGGGCAATTTTTCCTTATTCCCGATCCGGAATCATTCCCGAAAATCTTCAAATCGCTAGGAGTTCCTTTTGAAAATGATTGAAGAACAAAGCATTATTAAAGTAGGGATGGCGGATCTTAACGTTGGAAGCCAAGACAGTTTAATTCGTACCACAGGTCTTGGCTCTTGCGTGGGATTAACATTGTTTGACCCTGGAAAAAAGCTCGCAGGGATGGCGCATGTGATGCTCCCATCATCTGAGATTGCTAGGGAAGGGCAGTTAAACATCGCTAAGTTTGCAGATACTGCAGTGCCGGAGCTCTTATCCCGTCTGCTAGAGCTTGGGGCGGTTCGGAGCCGGATCGTAGCCAAGATGGCCGGAGGTTCACAAATGTTTGCCTTTGCCGGGGGGAGCGACACCATGAGGATCGGGCCTCGTAATGTTGAATCTTGTAAACTAGCACTTGAAAATTTAAAAATTCCGTTAATCGCAGAAGACACAGGCGGCAATTATGGCCGTACGATAGAAATAGCCTGCAACACTGGTATATTGTTTATTCGCAGTGTGCAAAAAGGCGCTAAGGAACTATAATTATGAATATGATTGGAAACATTTTGATAAACTTGGTGTCGGGTTTGGTAGGTTTCATATTTACCTTTTTTGTAACCTACAGTAACAATGTATTGGGTACTAGTTTATTAAGAAGCCTAATTGCATTTATCATCTGGTTTCTGCTTGCTTTCCTCTTAAGATGGGTATTGGGTTTTATTATGATTCAAACATCGCCTCCAGATGAAGTGGATACTGGTGGTGAAGAACTAGGGGCGAAGCTGGACATCAGCACCCCTAATGAGGATGAAGAATTAATCAATCTACTAAAACCGAAGCCAGGACAAGGAAACGAAAATAGCGAGGGGTTTAAGCCTCTTACACCTCCTAAGCTAGTTTCGATGAAGGATCCTGAAGAATTGGCCAAGGCCGTTCGTCACCTGAAAGAAGAATAAGTGAGGGCTGAGGCGGAATCGGTGATCTTATTGGAAGGTACATTTCGCCGCGAATGCTCGCTGACTAAACTTTGGGAAGGGTGAAAGCTATTGAACGAGCGTAAAGCTTCTCAATTGGAAACTGACGAGCTATGGGAACAGTGGAAAGAACACAGAGACCCTGATGCCAAAAAGAAGCTGATAGAGAGTTATCTCCATATTGTTGATTATGTATCCAGTCGTTTGGCTGTGGGATTACCCAAGAATGTATCCAAAGATGATTTAGCCAGCAATGGGGTTATGGGACTAATTGATGCGATTGAGAAATTCGACTACAAACGAGGATTGCAATTTCAGACCTATGCGTCCTGGCGTGTGCGTGGTGCGATATTAGATTCATTACGCCAAAGTGATTGGGTACCTAGATCCGTTAGGGAAAAAGCTAAAAAAATTGAGGACGCTTATCAGCAGCTGGAGCAGAAGCACTTAAGGTCAGTTAGTGACGAGGAAATGAGCCAATACCTTAATATTAGTGAACTGGAATTTCAAAATATGTTGCAGGATGTGGCTGTGATGTCACTTTGCTCACTGGAAGACCCGATTCGTGAAGAGGAATCAGAGACCCGAATGTCCATACTGGTGGACGATAAAGCTAAGAATCCGGATAGCAAGGTAAATGAATTCTACTTGCGCGAAGCGCTCACCAAAGGTATTGAGAAATTAACGGTGAAAGAAAGGACCGTTGTGTCCCTTTTATATTATGAAGATTTATCTTTAAGTGAGATTGCTGAGGTCATGTCGTTATCTCCTTCAAGAATTTCGCAGTTGCATTCCAAAGCTATTTTGCGGCTGAGGGGAACGCTCGAGAAGAACCGTGATCTCCTTATGCAGAACGATTAACCGTTAGCGGTGACAAGGGGGAGCAAAATTTGATCGGTCAATATGCTTTGAATCAGTACTTGAGTATAACTTTTTCGGAGGACAAAGGGATCGCGTATTTGCAGTTCTCCAAAAAAGATGAGAATTTTTCCTGCTCATCTACAGAACTGGAAGCCTTCCTGCACAGTCACAATATTCGCTACGGTATCAAGAGTGATGTTGTTGAACGTATTTGTAGTCATCCTGAGGAGTTTTTTTGGAGTAAAGTTCCGATTGCTGCAGGTTATCCTGCTGTGCATGGCACGGATGGACGAGTCATGCTTACAGTTGATCTGGAAGAGGACCGCAAACCGCTTGAAAAAGCGGATGGTAAGGTCGACTATAAGGACTTGGTCCGGCTTCAGAATGTGCTTAAAGGAAAGTTAATAGCTAAAATTATCCCTGCCCAGCCTGGAAAGTTAGGGATGACTGTAACTGGCGATGAGCTTGCTTTCAAGGCTGGAAAGGAAGCTCATTTTAAAATCGGGAAAAATGTACTCATTGATAATGAGGGCACTTCAATGTACGCAGCGATTGATGGGCTGGTCACGTTAACTGATAACGGGAAAATCAATGTGTTTCCTGTATATGAAGTGAATGGTGATGTGGATTACAGCACTGGAAATATTGATTTTGTAGGTACGGTCGTCATACGTGGGAATGTCCTTTCAGGCTTCACTGTAAAGTCTGCCGGTGATATTCGGGTTGTAGGCGGCGTTGAAGGTGCAGAGTTAATCTCTGGGGGCTCCATTGAAATTACTGGTGGAATTATCGGATATAACAAAGGCCAAGTTACCGCTGGAAAAAGTGTGAAGGTTTCTTTCATTCAAGATGGAAACGTAACCGCTGGGGAAGATGTAATTGTTTCTCAGAGTATTATGCATTCCAATATACGTGCGGGTAGAGATGTTATCTGTAACGGCTCTAAAGGTTTGATTGTGGGTGGAATCGTTCAGTCTGGAGAAAGAGTTGTAGCAAGAACTATAGGTAACACCATGTCCACTGCGACTGTGATTGAGGTAGGCGTGGTTCCAGAGCTTAGAAATGAGATTAACGAGCTTCGTCAAGAGCTGCGGCAGCTGCTGGAGAACGAGGATAAAACCTCTAAAGCTTTGTATCTATTAAATCAATTGGCTACTAACGGTCAGCTCCCTGCGGATAAAGTGGCGCTTCGCGTCAAATTAAATGCTACTAAACAATCCCATCAACGTGAAGAAAAAAGAATTAAAGAACGGGTACTAGAGATAGAAAGAATGTTAGAAGATACAGGTAGAGCGAGAGTTGAGGTTATCAAAACCATTTATGGCGGTTCAAAGATCATGATTGGCAGATATACCCGATTTGTTAAGGATGCTACGGAACGGGTTGTGTTTATTTATAGTGATGGGGATATATCTTTAACGCCGTACAATTAATCGGGCGGGCAGCATTAGCGGCCGGCCATTACTTGTGAGAGAAGGGTTAAGATGAGCCTAAAACCGGTGGAACTGCAAATTGCTTTGCCTCGCACCACGGAGGCGGGCAAGCTTCAGAATGAATCTCAGCAACGTCCTGCTATCGACCAACATCAATTGGCTGGGCAAAATGTAAAACAAAGTCAGGAATTGGCCATGCGAAGCACAGAAGTGGATGAGTCTTCTGAATCTGCTTTACGTGATGGCGGTGAAAAAGGCAATCAGCATTCAGGTGGCAATTCTTCTTCAGATAAACACTCGAACACGCCTGCAACCCGTGATGCCGAGCATCCTTACAAAGGACAACGAATTGATCTAAGTCTTTAATAAGAATCTACATGAATCTACATCTGATATGTAAAAGGAGATAAGGCACTTGCAACCATGGGTTTATATTGTGCTAGTAGGTGTCGCCGCTATTCTTTATGCCCTTTTACTTCCCGCACGTGTAAAGGAAGGAAAAGCTAATCAGCAAAGCCTCAAAGAAACAGAGGCTGCGCTCGAGCTATATATGGCAGACATAGAGCGCGAGAATGAGGAACTGGTACAATTAGTTAGTAGTATTAAACAACAATCGCAAACTAATCATAATGTACTGCAGGGACGGGTTAATGAATTACAGCGTCAAGTGGTAGAGTTGCAGAACAGCTCTTTAAAGCTAGAAGCACGAGTGGCCGAGGAAGAGAAGGGTTTGAAAGAACTTGCAGTGTCAGTTGAACAAAGTTCTAAGGTTAAAGTTGGTGTTAACGAAGATCCGTCTCTCCCAGCAGAGATGAGTTCAGTGTCGCCAGATGTGAAAGCGAAACCTATTAGTTCGATAAAATTACGTTACCCAAGATTGTTTGAACTGCATGAGCAGGGCAAATCGATAGACTCCATTGCCAAGACGGCTGGACTTCAGCGAGGGGAAGTGCAACTGATTCTGCAACTTGCCAAACAGGAGGAATCGGTATGATTAAGAACCGTTCATTCTTGTTCGGGCTAGGCACAGGACTAATTACTGGCGCTTTATTACTTCAATTAATGATCTCCGGTGGAGCGGCTCCACTTACCAAAGAACAAGTTCTACAGGGTGCGGAGAAATTGAATATGAAAGTCATCGATGAAGCTGCAGAACCTTCCTCGGTGGAAGCTGAGAATGATAATAAAGAGGAAATCACAGAGACCGGGGGGCCGACCGCAGAAAGCAAGGAGAACGTCAGCCCCTCTGCGCCGGCTGCTGCAGCCTCCCCCACGCCGGCAGTGTCACCTACAACGCCTGAGAGCTCTGATAAAGCCATTGCGCCAAACAAGCCATCTACGCCTACTGACGGGAAGGTTGAGCAGCCAAAGATCACTCCAAAAGCTAGTGCCGCTCCAACCGCTGTAGCACCTGTAACGCCTAAAGTCACAGCAAATGCTAGTGTTTCTGTTCGGATTCCATCTGGCAGCACATTGACCGCAACAACAGATATTTTAGCGAAGGCTGGCGTCATTAAAGATAAGTCTACTTTTCTAGAGGCTGCAAACAAACGTAAGATTAATACCAAAATTCAATCCGGTTCTTATAGCTTTAATAAGGGAGAGAGTATTGACTCCATAATAGAGAAATTAATAACTTTAAAGTGATCGTTGCATACAATGAGATAATATGGTATAGTAATTGACGGTGTTAAAACACACGCCGGTTGATTTCGACAAGGGGTGCTTTCTTCTGAAGAAAGTCTTGCTGAAAGATGACGCATGGCGGAGGAGACACACAATAAACCAAACTTAGGAGGTGTGTGAAGATGGCAGTAATCTCCATGAAACAGCTTCTAGAAGCTGGGGTACACTTCGGTCACCAGACTCGTCGTTGGAACCCAAAGATGGATCGTTATATCTTCACTGAAAGAAACGGAATTTACATTATTGACTTGCAAAAAACAGTCAAAAAGGTAGAGGAAGCTTACAACTTTGTAAAAAGCGTCGCTGGTGACAACGGCACAATCCTATTCGTAGGAACAAAGAAACAAGCTCAAGATTCCGTAAAAGAAGAAGCAGAACGTTCCGGTATGTTCTTCATTAACCAACGTTGGTTGGGCGGAACTCTTACCAACTTCCAAACTATTCAAAAGCGTATTGATCGCTTGAAGAAATTGGAATCTTGGGAAGAAGACGGTACTTTTGAAGTACTACCTAAGAAAGAAGTTATCCTTCTTCGCAAAGAAAAAGATCGTCTTGAAAAATTCTTGGGCGGTATCAAAAACATGAAAGGTCTTCCAAGCGCGCTGTTCATCATTGACCCGCGTAAAGAGCGTATTGCAGTTGCAGAAGCTCGCAAATTGGGTATTCCAATCGTAGCTATCGTTGATACTAACTGTGATCCAGACGAAATCGACTACGTAATTCCAGGTAACGACGACGCTATCCGCGCTGTTAAATTGTTGACTGGTAAAATGGCAGACGCTGTTGTTGAAGCTCACCAAGGCGAAGACACAACTACTGCTTAAGTAGCGACTAACACATACAAGAACTTAAATGAAAAGGGTGGTTGGCAGGTGGATAACCTCTCACTGCCCTTTTTTTAGGATAAAGGCCTTGAATAATGTAAGAAAACGACAATTACCTGGAGGGAATAAACAATGGCAGTTGATGCAAAAGCAGTAAAAGAACTTCGTGAAAGAACAGGCGCTGGTATGCTTGATTGTAAAAAAGCGCTTGAAGAAGCTAATAACGATATCACAAAAGCAGCAGAATTGCTTCGTGAAAAAGGTCTGTCCGCAGCAGCAAACAAAGCAGGACGCATTGCTACTGAAGGCGTTGTAGAATCTTACATCCACGCTGGTGGCCGTATCGGTGTACTTGTAGAAATCAACTGCGAAACTGACTTTGTTGGTAAAACAGATTCCTTCAAGGAATTTGCTCGCGATATCGCTATGCAAATCGCTGCAGCAAATCCGCGTTATGTTCGTCGTGAAGAAGTTCCACAAGAAGATGTTGAGAAAGAAAAAGAAATCCTGAAAGCTCAAGCTTTGAACGAAGGTAAGCCTGAGAAAATCATTGAAAAAATGGTTGAAGGACGTATTGGTAAATATTACGAAGAATATTGCTTGCTTGAGCAAACTTTCGTTAAAGACCCTGACAAAACAATCTCCCAATTGTTGAATGAAAAAATCAGCACAATCGGAGAAAACATCTCGATCCGTCGTTTTGCTCGTTTTGAACTAGGCGAAGGTTTGGAAAAGAAAGTGGATAACTTTGTTGAAGAAGTTATGGCACAAGTTAATCAATAATAGTTTGATCATAAGTGTGAAGAATTGAATAAAGGCAAGCATCAGAAGAGCGGAACACGTACACGTAGTGTTCCGTCTTTTGCAGAAAGTGAGGGTATACATTTGGAACAGCCGGTATTTAAGAGAGTAGTCCTTAAGGTAAGTGGAGAGTCTTTGGCAGGACAAAACGGATATGGTATTGATGCCGACATGATTATTTCCATCGCTGAACAGATCAAGGAAGTTGTAGAGCTTGGCGTTCAGGTTGCGATTGTTTGTGGCGGGGGGAACATTTGGCGCGGGATCGCGGGCAGCGCAAGCGGCATAGATCGCGCTACTGCAGATTATATGGGCATGCTAGCAACAGTAATGAACTCACTTGCACTGCAGGATGCATTGGAGCAAATCGATGTGCCAACAAGAGTACAGACTTCGATCTCGATGCAGCAAATTGCTGAACCATACATTCGTCGTCGTGCGATTCGCCACTTGGAGAAGGGCCGTGTTGTTATTTTTGCAGCAGGCACAGGTAATCCATTCTTCTCAACAGATACTACTGCAGCACTTAGAGCGGCAGAGATCGAAGCAGAAGTTATTCTGATGGCGAAAAATAAGGTTGATGGAGTATATTCTGCTGATCCGTTCAAAGATAGTACAGCTGAGAAATTCGAACAGCTTACTTATATGGATGTTCTGAACAAAAACCTCGGTGTTATGGATTCAACAGCTTCATCTTTATGCATGGATAACAATATACCGCTCATTGTATTTGCCATTACAGAACAAGGCAATATCAAACGTGTCGTTCTCGGTGAGAAGATCGGAACGATTGTTAAAGGGAGTGTAGATTAATGCCACAATCGGTCAAAAAAAATGCTGAAGAGCGTATGGAAAAAGCGATTTCATCGCTAAAACGTGACTTGGCGACATTACGTGCAGGACGTGCAACAACATCACTTCTCGATCGTATTCAAGTTGAATATTACGGGGCACCTACTCCAATTAATCAGCTGGCCAACATTAGTACTCCGGATTCCCGGACACTGTTGATTCAGCCGTGGGACAAAACATCGATGTCTGATATTGAACGGGCGATCATGAAATCCGATATCGGATTGACACCTGCCAATGACGGCACCATTATTCGTCTTTCTATCCCTCCGCTGACTGAAGAGCGTCGGACGGACTTGGTTAAGCTGACTAAGAAGTTTGGTGAAGAAGCGAAAGTAGCGATCCGCAATATTCGCCGTGATGCCAACGATGATATTAAAAAGATGGAGAAAAACGGTATCTCTGAAGATGAGTCCCGTGGCCATCAGGAAGACATTCAAAAAACAACGGATAAGTTCATAGCCGAAGTTGACAAAGTGCTTGTTTCCAAAGAAAAAGAGATTATGGAAGTTTAATGATATTCAAGAGACTTAAGGCCCCTCCGTTAATGGTGGGGTTTGTCTCTTTCTGATAAGAGCTTGGAGGAAACGGAAATGATCAAACGGATTCAAGCGTGGCTGAGCCGTAAAGACAGGCAACAGTCAGTCGAGATTTCACCGGATAACATTCCCCGGCATGTGGCTGTGATAATGGATGGAAATGGACGCTGGGCTAAACGGCGCGGCTTACCGCGCGTTATGGGTCATCAGAACGGCATGAAGGCTGTCAAACGTGCTACGATCGCTGCAGACGAATTGGGTATTAAATACTTAACGATGTATGCGTTCTCGACAGAAAACTGGATACGCCCGAAAGAAGAAGTCGATTACTTGATGCGTTTGCCTGGGGAGTTTCTGGCGATTGAGCTTGATGAGCTAATCGAAAAGAATGTTCAAGTACGCATGATGGGTGACGCTGATGCTTTACCTTCATATACCCGTAAGGCTATGGAAGAGGCGGTAGCTCGAACAAAAGAGAATACTGGATTGATCTTAAATTTTGCTCTTAACTATGGTGGACGCAATGAAATAGAAGGCTGTATGCGCAGTTTAGGGAAAGATATCCAAGCTGGTATATTGTCGCCAGAAGAAATTACATCAGAGTTGATTAGCAACAGACTATTAACTGCTGGTTTACCCGATCCTGATTTGCTGATACGTACAAGCGGAGAAATTCGGCTTAGCAATTTTATGTTATGGCAGATTGCCTATAGTGAACTGTGGTTTACTGATGTGTACTGGCCTGAGTTCGACAAAGAGCATTTGCATCAGGCCGTTGCTGAATATCAACGACGAACACGCCGTTATGGTGGACTGAAGTAGCTTGTTAGGAGATGGAACCTTTGAAGCAGCGATTGATTACCGGAATTGTTGCCGGAGTATTATTTTTAGGGTTATGTGTACTGGGAAACTGGCCGTATCAGGTTCTGCTTATTGCTATGGCTCTTATAGGTTTTTATGAATTTGTCAAAATGATAGGTATTCCTACGCTTTCCGGTACTACTGTTCTGGGTTACGCAGCTATTCTAAGCTTCATGATCCCATGGAATTTGCTTGGTGTTTCTGAGCCGTTATCCTGGGAGCAAGGGATTTGGATTCTGCTGTTATTGTTCCTTCTGGTCACCGTTTTTACTAAGAATAAATTAGATATTCGAGTAACAGCGTTGCTGTTTACTGGTATAGTATACATTGGAATGGGATTTTCTTATATGGCCGTGGCTCGTGCATCGGATGACGGACATGGTTTGTTCTGGACTTTTTTGCTCCTGTTCTGCATTTGGGGCAGTGATGCGGGAGCATATTTTGTAGGCAGAAGCTTTGGTAAGAACAAGCTCTGGCCGGCCATCAGTCCTAACAAAACGGTGGAAGGTGCTGTTGGCGGGGTACTGATCTCGATGCTTATTTCTATCGTGTTTGCGCTGCTTGCTCCTGAACACTTGACGATAGGACGAGCATTGCTTATTGGGCTTTCTTGTGCGATATTAGGACAGCTTGGAGATCTTGTGCAGTCAGCTTATAAACGTGCGTATGGCATTAAAGACTCAGGTACACTTTTGCCAGGGCATGGCGGTATTCTTGATCGATGTGACAGCTGGATTATCGTATTTCCATTCGTACATATTGTAATGCTTATGCCTTACTATTAAACGAAGGGAGAGAGAGTATAACTATGAAAAAAATAAGTGTTCTAGGTTCGACGGGTTCGATCGGCACTCAGACTCTAGATGTCATCGCAATGCACCCAGACTCTTTTGAAGTAGATGGCTTGGCGGCCGGAACAAATACAGCATTATTACTGGAGCAAGTTCGTCGTTTTAACCCGCGTAGAGTCTCTGTGGCAACGAAAGAGCTGGCAGATGAGATTAGATCCAGCCTACCTTCTGGTATAGAGCTTTACAGTGGGAATGAAGGGCTTGTGGAAGTGGCGGCTGGCGGCGATGCTGAAATGGTCGTAACGGCTGTTATGGGAAGCGTAGGGCTTCAATCAACACTAGCGGCAATTGAAGCCGGCAAACATATTGGACTCGCCAATAAGGAGACATTAGTAACGGCCGGACATTTGGTCACTGATCTTGCGAATCGTAAGGGAGTTAAGCTGTTGCCGATTGATAGTGAGCATTCAGCTATTTACCAATGTCTCAATGGTGAGAATATCTCTGATATTGCCTACATCACTTTAACAGCATCCGGCGGCTCATTCCGTGACTTTACGCGTGATCAGCTTAAGGATGTGACGGTAGAAGATGCGCTTCGTCATCCGAATTGGAGCATGGGCGCGAAAATAACGATAGATTCTGCTACAATGGTGAACAAGGGCCTAGAGGTTATTGAAGCACATTGGTTATTCGGTCTTCCGTATGAACAAGTGAATGTGCTGCTGCACCCGGAGAGCATCATTCACTCTTATGTTGAATTCCGTGACAGCAGTATTATTGCCCAGCTTGGCAATCCCGATATGCGTGTCCCGATTCAATATGCACTTACTTATCCAGATCGTTGGGAATCTCCGGCACAGCGTTTATCGTTAGCTGAGATAGGACGTTTGACCTTCCGTGAAATGGACTTTGAACGTTACCCTGCACTGAAGCTAGCGATAGATTGTGGAAAAGCTGGTGGAACGGCGACTACGGCTTTCAATGCTGCAAACGAAATAGCTGTTGCTCGATTCTTGAGTCATGAGATCTCGTTTCTGCGTATTGAGGAGATTATCGGAGAAGTGCTAGATCGTCATAATAACGATCATAATCCGAATCTGGAACAAATTGAATCCTGTGATAGACGTGTTCGAGAACTGGCAGCTACGCTGTAGAACGTAGAAAGATCTCCTTTTAAAAATATAAGAAAGTATAAGTTTCACTTTATACATTATCCTTATATTTCTCGCGTAAACGCGTACCGTCTCCTTAAGGGACACCGATGGCGTTATTGCTTGACTGGAAATACTTACTTTGCCCTAAAAATAGGTTGGGACAGTTGATTCTCTTGTGCCTGATCGGAGAATAATGATAAATTAAGAGGACATACTTCGGTCTTACACCTAAAGGGGGATGATACGTTTGGAAATGGTTCAGGTCGTTTTTTTAACGGTGCTCATGTTTTTTGTACTTGTGACTGTACACGAATGGGGTCACTATTATTTTGCCAAACGCGCCGGTATTCTCGTGAGGGAATTTGCTATCGGTTTCGGTCCGAAACTGTTTTCTTATAAACGGAATGAGACTCAGTTCACTCTTCGCTTACTGCCTTTTGGCGGTTATGCCCGAATGGCTGGTGAAGATCCTGAGATTGTTGAGATTGGTTCTGGACAGACCATTGCGGTAAGGCTCGGACAAGACAATAAAGTTAAAAACATTTATCTGGATGCACTAGACACCCGTAGAAATGTTATCCGTGGTGAGGCGTTGAATACCGATCTCGAAGATAAATTGCAGATTACCTTAGATGTGGACGGAGAAGTTACTACTTATGATGTTCATCCGCAAGCGATGATGATTAAAGGGACGCAACAGACACAAATTGCACCTAAAGATCGTCAATTCGGCAGCAAGACCGTGGGTCAGCGTGCGTTGGCTATCGTTGCGGGTCCTGTGATGAACTTTCTGTTAGCCTTTGTACTCTTCGCCATCCATTTGCAAATGGTCGGTATTCAAGTTGAAAATCCTACTTTTGTTAAAATTGGCGACGTCTCCGAAGGAATGCCTGCGCAAGAAGCAGGACTCCAAAAGGGCGACATCATTGTCTCCATCAATGGTGAGAAAATCGGTGCTGATTACCAAAAAATGATTAGCTTGACCTCGGAGTCCAAAGGTAAAGAAATGAACTGGACGCTGCAACGGGGAGAGGAAACCCTTAACGTCACGCTAGTTCCTCGTAGTATGGAAGGACAAGAAGGCGGTAAAATAGGTATTACTCCTGAGCTGCCTACTCGTAAAGCTGGTTTTGGCGAGACGATAACAGGTTCAGGAAAAGCTATGGTCGATACAACAGAAGCTATCTTTTTGGGCTTTAAACAATTGATCAATAAATTCAATATGGATGATATTGGAGGTCCGGTCCGTACGTTTGAGGTAACCGGTCAAATTGCTCAACAAGGTATTCAGTATCTTACATACTGGGCCGCTATTTTGAGTCTATATCTGGGGATATTTAACCTCTTGCCGATTCCGGCACTCGATGGAAGCCGTCTGGCATTCCTAGGTGTAGAGGCACTGCGTGGCAAACCTGTGGATCCGGGTCATGAAGGCATGGTTCACTTTGTAGGTTTTGCACTGCTATTTTTATTAATGATTGCTGTTACGTATAATGATATTTTACGTTTGATCAGCGGCTAATTTTCTTCGGGAGGCATTCCATTACATGGCTAAAGATAAACAATTCGTTACGGAAATCACGCCGCAAAGCGAGGATTTCTCACGCTGGTATATTGATGTTATTAAAAAAGGAGACTTGATGGATTACTCTCCTGTTCGTGGCTGTATTGTATTTAAGCCAGAAGGCTATGAAATATGGGAGCATATTCAGGAGGAAATGAACCGTCGCCTCAAGGAAACTGGACATCGGAACGCTTATTTTCCGGTGTTCATTCCGGAGAGTTTCTTTCAGAAGGAAAAGGATCACATTGAAGGCTTTAATCCAGAGCTGCCATGGGTAACAGAAGCGGGTGGTGACGTACTTGAGGAACGTCTCGCAGTTCGTCCTACTTCAGAGACCATGTTCGGCCACATGTACTCCAAATGGATTCAATCCTATCGTGACCTTCCTGTACTTATCAATCAATGGGCGAACGTGGTTCGTTGGGAGAAACGTACATTACCATTTATCCGCACGACTGAGTTTCTTTGGCAAGAAGGGCATACCGCACATGAGAATGAAGCGGAAGCTCGTGAAGAAACTATGCGGATGCTGGATAACTACCGTGATTTTGTCGAGACCTATCTTGCCATTCCGGTAATTACCGGACAAAAGACACCTTCCGAGCGTTTTGCCGGTGCGGTAGATACGTATTCTATTGAAGCGATGATGAAGGATGGACGCGCTGTTCAGGCTGCTACTTCACATTACCTCGGCACCAAGTTTGCCACAGCTTTTGAGATTCAATATTTAAGCCGTGACAATAATTTGGAGTATGTACACACTACTTCATGGGGCTCAACGACTCGTTTGATTGGCTCCTTGATTATGGTACATGGAGATGATCGCGGTCTTGTTCTGCCGCCTAAGGTAGCTCCAACGCAAGTTATTATGATTCCTATCGGACCTCCTAAGACCCGCGAAGCTGTGATTGGGCGGACGGACGAGCTGTTCAAGGAATTGAAGAATGCTGGCGTTCGTGTACGTGTAGATGATCGCTCAGATGTTACTCCAGGCTGGAAGTTTAATGAATATGAAATGCGTGGAGTGCCAGTACGTTTGGAGCTTGGACCACGCGATATGGAGAATGGCGTCTGCGTTCTCGTCTCACGTGTCACCGGTGAGAAGAAGGTTATTCAACAGGAAAACCTCGTAGAAGAGGTTCAAACAATGCTTGAACAGGTTCACAACGAAATGTTCGAACGTGCCCTGAAATTCCGCGAGGACCACTTCTATTCTGTGGATTCCTTGGAGGAAATGAAGGCTTCGATGGATGAAAAACGTGGATTTGCTCTAGCTGGATGGTGTGGTTCCGAAGAATGCGAGTCCAAAGTTAAGGAAGAGACAGGTGCGGGTAGCCGCAATATTCCTTTTGATCCAGCGGAGACTAAGCAAGTCTGCATTTGCTGTGGCCAACCAGCCAAGCATACTGTGGTTTTTGCAAAGGCATATTAATCTTTAGGCACCGATCAACAGTCTTGTAGTATTTTAATTTAGCTTCTGGAGAGAGGAGTCGGCGGGCCGTAAGAACCCAATGCTTTTTGAACCCAGAAGCTTTTTAAAATATAAGAATTTATAGGCTTTCGCTATAAATTATCCTTATATTTTTACGAGAAACAGTTGTCGTCTTTAAAAGATGAAAACATTGTTTCTTCTTATCATATTGTACTTTCACTGTATATCATGGATAGTTTTAACTGGGTTATTAAAGGTAGGAGGAAAGCATGGAACAAAACCAGGAGAGAAGAAAAAGATTCGAGCTCTTGATGAAGCAGGGTGAAATACCGCCTGCAATCATGGATCCCTACTTTTTAGACGGGTATATAGAACGTGTTGAGATCAGTCGCGGCAACCGAGACTGGCAAATCGTTATTACGAAAGAAAGTCTGGTTCCAGCACAGGTATATCGGACATTTTGCCTTAGAATGCGCGAGAAGCTACAGCATATAGCTAAAGTAAGCTTTTTGTTCCTATATGATGAGAAGGTTAGTAGAGCGGAGCTTGTCCAAGAATATTGGGGACTGTTTCTGGAGTGGGTGCATCGGGAGATTCCATCGGTAAACGGCTGGCTGACCCGCTCCTCACAGGAGCTTAAAGAGGACACTTTAATGTTAACGATGAGTGATTCCACCTCGATGGAGCTGGCTCGCAAAAAAGGCATCGATGGAGCAATTATTAAATTTTATGATAAATATTTCGGTCTCTCCTTAAAAGTTAAATTACTAATGGCGGAGAACGAAAATAATAATGTTGAAGCATTCGAAGAATTTCAGCAAAAGCTTCAGCAAGAACAACGCGAGATTGTTGAGCAGATGATGACTGCTGTGGAAACAGAAGCTCCTGCTGATGATAGCGATCCTAATGAAGTAATTAAGCTTCAAGTGGGGTATGAAATTAAGGAACAAGCCGTGCCGATTCTTGAAATTCAAGATGAAGAGAAGAAAATTACAATTCAGGGTACCATTTTTGGTCTGGATCGTAAGGAGCTTCGCAATGGCAGTACCTTGTTCACTTTCAGTCTGACCGATTTTACGGATTCTTTACAAATGAAGATGTTCGCGAAGACTAAAGATGATCTGAAGGTTATGAGTCAGCTAGCTAATGGCAAATGGGTAAGAGCACGCGGGAAAGTTGAATATGACCGTTTTATGCAGATTCCTGAGCTCGTGATGATCCCTTCGGATTTAACGGAAGTTAAGGCACCGCCTGCGCGTAAAGATACTGCTCCTAAGAAACGGGTGGAATTCCACCTTCACACTACGATGAGTACGATGGATGCAGTCACTCCGATCACTACCTATGTCAAAACAGCTGCCCAGTGGGGTCATCCTGCGATTGCTATTTCTGATCACGGCGGCGTTCAGGCTTTTCCGGATGCAAACCATGCAGCTCATAAGCATAAGATAAAAATGATTTATGGTGTGGAAGCTAATGTTGTGAATGATTCTGTGAATATTGTCGAGAACGCTCAGCCTTTGGACTTGAAGACAGCTACCTATGTAGTGTTTGATATAGAAACCACGGGTTTATCGATTACCCGCAATAATATTACGGAGCTGGCGGCCATTAAAATGTGCGAAGGCAAAGAAGTAGACCGTTATTCTACTTTTGTGAATCCGCATGAGAAAATTCCTTATCATATTCAGCAATTGACCAATATTACGGATGAAATGGTTAAGGATGCTCCTGATCTTGAGCCAGTGCTGCGTAAGTTTGTTGAATTTGTGGGTGACAGTATCCTTGTAGCTCATAACGCCAGATTTGATATGGGTTTTATTCAGGCCTCGTTACGTAAAATAGGTGAACCTGATCTTCCGAATCCATCTCTTGATACGCTTGAGCTCGCACGGTTACTATATCCAAGCATGAAGAATCACAGGCTGAACACATTAGCCGATAAATATAAAGTTCTTCTGGAAAGCCATCACCGAGCGATTGATGATACCATAGCACTCGGCGGCATATTAACAGGATTGCTCGCAGATGCTGAAAAGATGAAGGGCATGACCCGCCTTGATCGACTAAATGATTATGTGGGTAATGATCTTTCGAACACAAGACCGTTCCACTGTAATATTTATGCACTTAATCAAATAGGCAAAAAAAATCTCTATAAGCTCATTTCCATGTCACATACAGAATATTTCAAGCGTGTACCTTGTATTCCGAAATCCAAGCTGGAAGAGCATAGAGATGGACTGCTCGTGATTTCCGGTTGTGAACGTGGAGAGTTTTTTGAAGCAGTACTCAACAAAACGACTGAGGAAGCCATGGAGGTTGCTCATTTTTATGATGTGCTGGAGATTCAGCCATTGACCATGTACATGCACTTGGTGGACAAGGGCTTTGTAGCAGGTCCTGATGAGCTTCGCGATGTAGTCCGGAAGGTTTGCGAAATAGGGGAACAGTTGAATAAACCTGTTATCGCAACTGGGAATGTGCATTATCTTGAACCCCGGGACAAGCTGTATCGTGATATTACGATTAATGGGATCACAGGCTTTAGTCCGCTTAAAGATCAACGTAAACCGGATGCACACTTCCGCACAACGGATGAAATGCTGTCTGAATTCGAATTTCTCGGTGCTGAAAAAGCGATAGAAGTCGTTGTCACAAATACAGTTGAGCTGGCGGAGCGTTTTGAAGAACTGGAGCTATTTCCAGATAAGCTATTTACACCAATTATTGACGGTGCGGACGAAGAAATTCGCGAGACCTGCTACAATACTGCCAAATCCATTTACGGTGAAGAGCTGCCTGAGGTAGTTATTGCCCGTTTGGAGAAAGAGCTTGCACCGATTATTAAATACGGATTCTCTGCCAACTATTTGATTTCTGAACGTCTCGTTAAAAAGTCAAATCAGGATGGGTATCTCGTAGGCTCGCGGGGTTCCGTAGGTTCTTCTGTAGTCGCTACATTTCTTGGGATTTCAGAAGTTAATCCTTTGCCTGCGCATTATATTTGCCTAGACCCCAAGTGTCGCCATAGTGAATGGTTCCTGGACGGTAGTGTGCGGAGCGGATTCGATTTACCAGATAAAGTCTGCCCGGATTGCGGTCAGAAGCTCAAAGGTGAAGGCCAGGATATTCCGTTCGAGACCTTCCTTGGATTTAAAGGGGATAAAGTTCCCGATATCGACTTGAACTTCTCAGGGGAATATCAGCCGAATGCACATAACTTTACTAAAGAAATGTTTGGTGAAAAAAATGTATTCCGTGCCGGAACGATTGGTACCGTAGCTGAAAAGACTGCCTTCGGATTTGCAAAAAAATACGAAGAACTGCACCAGAAACGTTGGCGTGGAGCTGAAGTTGGCCGTCTGGCGGCTGGCTGTACAGGCGTTAAACGTAGTACGGGACAGCATCCGGGTGGTATAGTCGTTGTTCCAGACTATATGGAGGTAGAAGATATTACGCCAGTACAATTCCCGGCGGATGATGTCAATGCTGAATGGAAGACCACACACTTTGATTATCACGCTTTTGACGCGAATTTGCTGAAGCTTGATATTCTGGGTCATGATGATCCGACGATGATGCGGATGCTTCAGGATTTGACAGGTGTTGATCCTACTTCTATCCCGATGAATGATCCGAAAGTAATGAGCATGTTTAACTCTACAGATGCACTTGGAGTGAGACCAGACGAGATCAGATCACTGGTTGCGACCTATGGTGTGCCCGAAATGGGTACTAAGTTCGTACGTCAAATGCTTATTGAGTCGAAGCCGTCCAGCTTTGCTGACTTACTGCAAATATCAGGTTTGTCTCATGGGACTGGAGTTTGGCTTGGTAACGCTCAAGAGCTTATAAAGAATAACACTTGTAACATTAAGACCGTTATCGGTTGTCGTGATGACATCATGCTCTTCTTAATTTATAAAGCGGGAATGGATGCGAGCTTGGCCTTTAAAATTACCGAGAGTGTTCGTAAAGGTAAAGGTTTGTCTGACGAATGGATCGAGGAAATGAAAAAGTGCAAGGTCCCACAATGGTATATTGATTCTTGTCTGAAGATTCAATACATGTTCCCGAAGGCACATGCTGCTGCATACGTAATTTCTGCAGTACGTACCGCCTACTTCAAGCTGTATCATCCTATTGAATATTATGCGACTTATTTCTCTGTACGTGCAGCGGATTTTGATATTGAATTGTGCTGTAAAGGGTATGAAGCCATCAGCCGTCAGATCGTAGAAATTGAGCAAAAAGGATTTCAAGCTTTGCCCAAGGAAAAGGCTATGTTGCCTGTCCTTGAGATGGCTTTGGAGATGACAGCACGTGGGTTTACATTCAAGAACATTGATCTTTACCGCTCAGAAGCGAATAAGTTTATTGTTGATGACAAGAGTTTGATTCCTCCGTTTTCTGCTTTAGCGGGAATTGGTGAGAATGCTGCTATCAACATAGCTGCTGCGAAAGATGCTGGCGAGTTCCTGTCTATTGAAGATTTCCAGCAGAAATCAAAGGCAAGTAAGACGGTTATTGAGCTGCTGACCGGCATGGGCTGCTTCCGCGGTTTACCGGAGAGCAATCAACTTTCCCTATTTTAAAGGCTTTAACAACCCTTATTTCATGGCTAGAAAAGAGTGCTCCAAAGGGGGAGTCAAGGGCTAGCACTTGTCAGTCCAGTTTCCCTATGGTATAATTTCTTTGGTAATAATGAGATAAGTCCGTTGTGTAAAGAGTGGGGAAACCCACTCTTTATCTTTGGTATATAGCAAAAGACAAGTTCGTGGAGGTAATTTTCTTTTGAGCACACCCAAATCTAAAATTAAACAAACGGTAGAGCAGATGCTCGGGCCCTATCTCGACGACAATGGTTTCGAACTGGTGGACGTTGAATACGTGAAGGAAGGCTCCAATTGGTTTCTGCGTATATTCGTAGATAAAGAAGGCGGCATTGATATTGATGACTGCGGGATCATTAGCGAATATTTCAGTCAGAAGTTAGATGAGAATGATCCTATTCCTGAGGCATATTTCCTTGAGGTATCCTCGCCGGGAGCAGAGCGTCCTCTCAAAAAAGCTGCGGATGTAGCTAAAGCGGTAGGTAAGGACGTGTATGTGACTGTTTATGAGCCGATTCAAGGACTCAAAGAATTTGAAGGTCGTTTGCTCTCGTTCGAGAACGAGGAACTGCTCATCTCCGCGGGCAAAAAAGAACATGTAGTACCGTACGCCAAGGTCGCAAGTGCGAGATTGGCCATTATTTTTTAACGTCTTGAAAGGGGGGCCGGAAATTCATGAGTATGGAGTTTATTGAAGCAATGAATGAGCTGGAGAGGGAGAGAGGCATCAGTAAAGATGTGCTGTTTGAAGCGATTGAAGCGGCGCTGATCTCTAGTTATAAACGTAATTTCAATGCAGCACAGAACGTGCGTGTTGACATGAATCGCAATACAGGTGTCATTAAAGTGTTTGCCCGCAAGTTAATTGTTGAGGAGGTCCTGGATACAAGGACTGAAATCTCATTGCCGGCAGCCAGAGAAATTAACCCGCATTTCCAGCTGGAAGATATCGCTGAGCTTGAAGTGACACCTCGTGATTTTGGACGTATTGCCGCACAGACTGCTAAGCAGGTTGTAACTCAACGGATTCGTGAAGCAGAGCGTGGACTTATCTATAATGCTTTTATCGACAAAGAAGATGATATCGTTACTGGACTAGTTCAACGTCAAGATATGCGGAACATTTACATTGATCTTGGTAAAATCGAAGCGGTTCTTCCGCTTAGCGAATTGATGCCAGGTGAAAAGTTCAAACAAAGCGAACGCATCAAGGCTTATATCACAAAAGTTGAGAATACAACAAAAGGTCCGCAGATTATGCTCTCCCGCAGTCATCCTGGATTACTTAAGCGTCTGTTCGAGCTTGAAGTTCCTGAAATATTTGACGGTGTAGTTGAGATTCGTTCTGTAGCTCGTGAAGCTGGCTTCCGCTCGAAGATTGCTGTGTACTCCCGCAATCCAGAAGTAGATCCCGTTGGTTCTTGCGTAGGTCCAAGAGGCACACGCGTTCAGACCATCGTTACTGAGCTTCGCGGTGAGAAGATCGATATCGTCCGTTATTCTGATCTGGTGCAGGAATATGTTGCGAATGCACTTAGCCCTTCAAAGGTTCTTGAAGTTCAAGTCTTTGAAGCGGAGAAGATGGCGAGAGTTATCGTTCCTGACTATCAATTGTCATTGGCTATCGGTATTAAAGGGCAAAATGCACGTCTTGCCGCTAAACTTACCGGCTGGAAAATTGATATCAAGAGTGAAACTCAAGCGGAGCAGGAATACGGCAGACCGAAATCTTCTATTGATGAAATGCATCAGGATTCCGTCTCCATAGATTAATTAACCTGCTTGACGGGAGGCGTTTGTTATGAAACAAAAAAAAGTGCCGCTACGTAAATGCGTTGCTACCCAAGAGATGATGCCTAAAAAAGAGCTGATTCGTGTGGTAAGAACGCCTGAAGGTGAAGTGCTGATTGATCTGACGGGTAAGAAGTCAGGCCGTGGTGCTTACATATGCGGCAAGCTTGAATGCTTTCAGCTGGCACAAAAGAACAAAGCACTTGACCGGGCATTGAAATGTCAAGTGAGTCCTGAAATCTACGCCCAGCTAGCCCGGGAGTTTACTTCCGTGGAAGAGCAGTTTCTAGCAGCAAAGGATAGTGAGGATAATGAGTAAGGCGCTTTCTTATTTAGGGCTTGCCATGAGAGCAGGCAAGATAGTCACCGGTGACGAGGCTGTACTCAAAGCTGTACGGTCTTCAGAGGCGAAGCTGGTCGTTCTGGCAGGTGACGCTTCAGATAATACCCAAAAAAAGTTCCGTGATAAATGCGGAACTTACGATATTCCACTAGTAATCGCATTTCACCGGGATGAACTCGGTGCAAGTATTGGTAAAGACCAGCGTGTAGTACTGGCCATTACGGATAAAGGATTCGCGGAAATGATCTCCAAGCAACTCGGAGATACTGTCGGAGGTGGATTTATTGACTAAAGAAGAGAACAAAGATAAATTGCGCGTGTACGAATACGCAAAGTCACTAAACATGAGCAGTAAAGAAATTATTACTATTCTGAAGCGTTTGAATGTCCCCGTGAATAATCATATGAGTGTCATGGAGAATGGATCCGTGAACAAAGTTGAACAGTTCTTTAAGGATATCAAATCAAACGCTGCAGCCAAGCGGGATACCGGCACCAGCAGCCGGCCGGTAACAACCGGTGCGGTAACAGCCGAACCTCAAAGTGCTCAGAATGCCAACAAAAATCAACAGGAAAAGCAGGTAGGTATGAACAGTAACCAAAACAACAACCAATCGACGACGTCCCCAAGGCCCCAAAGCGGACAAGATTCCCGCAGAACACAAACAGGTTCAACGCAGAATGCACGTCCGCAACAAAGCGGTGCTCCACGTACTAACAGTACTAGCAGTACTAGTAGCAGCCGCCCGCAAGGCAGCACTACTGGCGGCAATCGCCCACAAGGTAGCAACACAAGTGGCAGCCGTCCGCAAAGCAGTAATACTGGCGGCAACCGTCCACAAGGTAGCAATACCGGTGGCAGCCGTCCGCAAGGCAGCAATACTGGTGGAAGCCGTCCACAAGGCAGTAACACAAGTGGCAGCCGTCCGCAAGGACAAAGCAGTGCACCGCGCACTGACAGCCGTCCACAAGGTCAATCTGGCACAGGCGGAGGTTTCACCCGCGGTGATGACAGAGGTCCCAAAAAGAACACAACTGGTGGCAGACCGAATAATAATCAAAGACGTTTCGATGATGGTAAAGGTGGTAACTACCGCGGTCGTGGTGGTAAGAATGGTCGTGGCAAGAACCAACCAATGGTACACCGCGAGAAGATCGATAACACACCTAAGAAAATCATTGTTCGTGGCAGCATGACCGTTGGTGAAACAGCGAAATTGCTTCACAAGGATGCTTCTGAAGTAATCAAAAAGCTGATTTCGATGGGTGTTATGGCTACCATCAACCAAGAACTTGATATCGACACCATTTTGCTGCTCGCTGCTGAATTTGGCGTAGAAGTAGAAGTGAAGATTCCTGTTGACGAGGACAGCTTCGAAACAGTGGAAGAGAATGACAATGAAGAGGATCTTCAGACTCGTCCTCCAGTAGTTACTATTATGGGTCACGTTGACCATGGTAAAACTACACTGCTTGATGCTATTCGTTCGACCAATGTGACGCTAGGCGAAGCTGGCGGAATCACTCAGCACATCGGTGCTTATCAAGTCGAGATCAACCAAAAGAAAATCACGTTCCTTGATACACCTGGTCACGAAGCATTTACTGCTATGCGTGCTCGTGGTGCACAGGTTACGGATATGACAATTATCGTAGTAGCTGCTGATGACGGTGTTATGCCTCAGACCGTCGAAGCTATTGCACACGCTAAGGCTGCTGGACTTCCGATTATTGTCGCTGTTAATAAAATCGACAAACCGGGTGCAGATCCTGATAAGGTGAAGCAAGAGCTTACAAGTTATGAACTTGTTCCTGAAGAGTGGGGTGGAGATACCATCTTCGTTAACCTCTCTGCGAAACAACGTATTAACTTGGAAGAACTGCTGGAAATGATCCTGCTCGTAGCTGAAGTTAATGAGTACAAAGCGAACCCTGACAAACGGGCACGCGGTACTGTTATAGAAGCTGAGCTTGATAAATCCCGTGGACCAGTTGCTCGTATACTCGTTCAAAACGGTACGTTGAAAGTCGGCGATGCTTTTGTAGCAGGTAACTGCTTCGGACGTGTACGTGCGATGGTCAATGATAAAGGTCGTAAGATCAAAGAAGCTGGACCATCTACTCCAGTAGAAATTACTGGTTTGACTGAGGTGCCACAAGCTGGCGATCCGTTTATGGCTTTCGAAGACGAGCGTAAAGCGCGTGCGATTGCTGATAGACGTTCCACTTCCCAACGTCAATCTGAACTGAATACGAACACCCGTGTAACTTTGGATGATCTGTTCCAGCACATTAAAGATGGCGAGATCAAAGACCTTAACGTGATCATCAAGGCTGACGTTCAAGGTTCAGTCGAGGCGCTTAAAGGATCCTTGGCTAAGATCGAAGTGGAAGGCGTACGCGTGAAGATCATTCACAGCGGTGCTGGTGCGATTACTGAATCCGATATTACGCTTGCAGCAGCATCTAATGCTATCGTTATCGGCTTTAACGTTCGTCCAGACGCACAGACCAAAGCAGCTGCTGAGCAAGAAAAAGTAGATGTTCGTCTGCACAACATTATCTACAATGTAATTGAAGAAATCGAAAGTGCCATGAAAGGTATGCTCGATCCTATCTATAAAGAGAATGTTATCGGTCACGCCGAAGTTCGCAGCGTGTTCAAAATCAGCAAAGTGGGTACCATTGCAGGATGTATGGTTACTTCCGGTAAAATTACCCGTAATGCTGAAATGCGCTTGATCCGTAGCGGAATCGTAGTGTTCACAGGTAAGGTTGATACTTTGAAACGTTTCAAAGATGATGCCAAAGAAGTGGCGCAAGGTTATGAATGTGGCATAACTTTGGAACGCTATAATGACGTCCAAGAGGGCGACATTATCGAAGCGTTTCTTATGGAAACTGTAGAGCGCTAAGCGAAGAGGTGAATATAGATGTCTAAAATTAGAGCAGGACGAGTGGGCGAGCAGATCAAGAAAGAGCTTAGTCAACTTATCCAAAGCGGTCTGAAAGACCCTCGAATCGGTTTTGTAACTGTAACTGGCGTAGACGTGACTAACGATCTATCGCAAGCCAAGGTATACCTAAGCGTGTTCGGGGATGAAGAGCAGAAGTCAGACTCACTTAAAGCGATTGAGAAAGCCAATGGTTTTCTTCGCTCAGAGCTTGGCAAGGCCATTCGCCTTCGGCATACACCGGAGCTGATCTTCAAGATCGACGAATCTGTCGCTTATGGCAGTCATATTGAGAAGCTTCTTGGAGAGCTTCATAAGAACGATTAGAAATAAGTGATTAAAGTGGGGTTCAAAATAGCGTTATGCTATTTTGAACAACCTTTAAAAAGGAGACGGCGAATGCAGAGCTATGAACAAAGTCTCCAGCAGACCCGTGAGTTTCTGCTGGAACACGACGATTACCTTGTAGTGTCGCATGTTCAGCCGGACGGAGATGCAGTCAGCTCCACCCTTGCGGTGGGCTGGCTTCTCTCATGTCTGGGCAAAAAATACACTATGCTGAATGAAGGACCAATCCCGAAGCGAATGGAATACCTATGGCATTCGGATGAAATCATCAATATGGCCTCTAGTGAACCGCCCCGTCAATACAGCAACGTCATCTGTGTGGATTGTGCGGATTTTCAGCGAGTAGGGCTGACAAATCGCTATTTTGCGAATGAGGCTCTTATCCTGAATATTGATCACCATCCAACAAATAACGGTTATGGATTCGTTAATTTAATCAAACCGGATGCAGCTGCGACAGCGGAAATTTTGTTCGACCTGCTGAAGACATTCGAGATCGAATGGGATATTGATATCGCCACAGCTATATATACGGGTCTGTTAACAGATACCGGTGGTTTTCGTTATACCAACACATCACCAAAAGTAATGGCAGCTGTATCTGAGCTATTATCCCTTGGAGTTAACGGTCCTGAACTCGCTGAGACCTTGCTTGAAGAAATGACGCTGCCACAGGTTAAAATATTAAATAAAGCCTTAAATACGCTGGAATTATCTCCTGAAGGAGATATTGCCTGGCTATATGTTACACCCGAGCATATGATCGAATGTGCTGCTGCTAATGAAGATTTGGAAGGAATCGTGAACTACCCTCGTAATATTCGGGGCGTGGAAGTAGGCATTCTTTTTAAAGTTATTCACGAACATGCGGTCAAGGTTAGCCTACGTTCTGCCGGTAAAGTAGACGTGGCTGCATTGGCGCAAACGTTTGGAGGCGGCGGTCATACCCGTGCTGCAGGTGCGCGTATAGAAGCTACGCTTGAAGAGGCAATAGCTCAGGTGCTTGAGGAGGTAAGACGTCATTTATGAGTGAATTAGAAGGTGTTCTGGCGGTTTATAAACCGGCAGGCTTCACTTCACATGATGTTGTAGCCAAGGCACGTCGTATTCTCGGCATGAAACGGATTGGTCATACGGGGACACTAGATCCCCAAGTGACGGGTGTATTGCCGCTTTGTCTGGGACGTGCGACTCGCGTTGTGGAGTATATTCAGGAGCTGCCCAAAGAATATGTGGCAACACTGAGACTGGGGATGTCCAGTGATACTGAAGACTTAACTGGAACCATTACGGAAACTGTAGATGAGGTTCATGTAACTGAGGAAGAGATTCTTGCAGTGCTTGCCTCTTTTAAAGGCGTAATTTCTCAGGTTCCTCCCATGTACTCTGCGGTGAAAGTAGACGGCAAACGTCTTTATGAATTGGCTAGAGAAGGCAAAACCGTTGAACGGAAAAGTCGTGAAGTAGAGATTTATGAAATCGAAATGACGGATATGACTTGGGAAGGTAATCATCCCGACATCACTTTCCGGGTATTATGCTCCAAAGGCACGTATATTCGTACACTTTGTGTTGATATCGGTCGTGCGCTTGGGCTGCCGGGTGTAATGGTGAAGCTGGAGAGAACAATGTCGGCAGGAATTTCTGCCAGCCATTGTTTATCCCTTGAGGATATTGCCGCGCACAAGGAAGCCGGAACATTGAAAGATCATTTAATCGCTGCAGATGAGGCAATCTCGCATTTGCCAAAGCATACCGTTATGGATGAGAAGAAGAAGGCAGCACTGCAGGGTCAACGTTTGTCTTCGCGGTTCATTGCTCCAGAAGTGAAGACAGCAGGTCAAATTCGGCTATACGATCTTCAGGGATTGTTTCTTGGCATTTATGAGCTGGAAGAGACAGGTGCTATTGCCCCAGTAAAAGTGTTTGCACAAGCTTAAATCAATTTTACCAAGTGAATTGTAGGTGAGAAACAGCGTGAGAACCGTAACGTTAACCTATCCGATGTCGCCGGAGACTGCTGCCGAATGGGCACAACCTCAAGTGGCTGCTCTAGGGCAGTTTGACGGCCTGCATCGTGGACATGCCAGCGTCATTACATCCGCTGTGGCCTTAGCCCGTAAACAAGGTGTGCCGGCTGCAGTCCTTACATTTCATCCTCATCCCAAAGATGTTATGGGTAAGGGGGATTATGAAGGGTACTTGACGCCACCCTTTGAAAAGCAAGAGATTCTTGCCAGCATGGGTGTAGATATCCTGTATGTTATTGAATTTAATGAGCAGCTTTCCCGGGTTAGTCCACAGAATTTTGTCTCTGTTATGCTTTTGCCGCTACATATTGTAACTGCAGTTGTTGGCTTTGACTTTCGCTTTGGCTACCAAGGTGAAGGTGATGTTGAGATGCTTCGCAAGCTGGGTGAAGGTGTTATGAATGTGGAAGTTGCTCCTCCTTTTCTGCTTGAAGGTGAAAAGGTTAGCAGCTCCGGCATTCGCAAAAGTCTCCAAAATGGAGATCTGGGACTGGCAAACTCCTGGTTCGGACGTTGCTATCATCTGCGTGGTGAAGTGGGGCATGGTGAGAAGAGAGGCCGCACAATTGGTTTTCCAACTGCCAATTTGAAGCTCAGTGATCATTTTGTCATTCCAACCAAAGGTGTATATGCGGTCCGAGTCTTTTATAAGGATAAAGTTCTGTACGGGGTTATGAATGTGGGTGTTAAACCAACCTTTCATGAGGGTGTGTTGACTCCGAGCTTTGAGGTTCATCTGTTTGACTTCGAGGGTGACCTGTATGATCAAGAGCTTAAGGTAGAATTGGTATCTTACATTCGTCCAGAACGGAAGTTTGACTCCATTGGGGCATTGATTACTCAGATTGGCGAGGATGCAGAAACTGCAAAGAAGATTCTGGAGTATAATTTATAGTCATCCCGGACAAGCCGTTTACTTTTGTTAATGGAGATGCTATACTAAGTAACGTTGCTGGCTTACAGCATCATAACCTTAGCTTGGTTGCATGTTCTCACCGACGGTGACGAGGCTAGTGGCGATTATATTGAAGGAGGTGAACAGGATGGCATTAACTCAAGAACGTAAACATCAATTGATCGACGAGCACAAAACTCACGAATCCGATACTGGATCCCCTGAGGTGCAAGTTGCTATCCTAACGGAGAACATCGTTAATTTGACTGACCACTTGCGTACGCACAAGAAAGATCATCACTCCCGTCGTGGATTGTTGAAAATGGTTGGACAACGTCGTAAACTTCTGGCGTATTTGAAAAACAAAGACATCAGACGTTACAGCGCCCTGATCGAAAGACTGGGATTGCGTCGTTAATTTTCCATAAGATTACTCTTAAAGCAGCCTGGTTGTATACCGTATGTCCTTCTCGGAGCGACAGCGGGACAGCTGGGTTGCTTTTTGAAAATTTAGGGAAAACTAAATATTAGGATCGATGAGATTATTCGCAAAAACGGCGACTTTACTTTTCAGTAAGGCCCAGCCGTTTCTTCTTATATGCATACAGAATAGGCAGACTCCCATTGGGACAAGCCTTTCCGATTCATTTAGATCGATATGTGAACCTGCTATTTTAGACTGCGGGTCTACTACTATTCAAGGAGGTATTTATGGAAAAACGTGTAGAAATGCAGCTGGGTGGAAGACGCCTTGTGCTGGAAACGGGCCGCCTGGCTAAACAAGCAAACGCAGCCGTTATGGTTCGTTACGGAGATACAGCGGTGCTATGTACAGTTACAGCTTCAACTGAGCCGAAGGATTTGGATTTTTTCCCACTAACAGTCAACTACGAGGAAAGATTATATGCAGTAGGTAAAATTCCTGGTGGTTTCATTAAACGTGAAGGCAGACCTAGTGAAAAAGCAATTCTGTCCAGCCGTTTGACTGACCGTCCAATTCGCCCGCTGTTCCCGGAAGGATTCCGTAATGATGTACAAGTACTTAATCTGGTAATGAGTGTGGATCAAGATTGCACACCGGAAATTGCCGCTATGATTGGTACCTCGGCAGCACTTAGTATTTCTGATGTGCCGTTTGACGGCCCTATCGGAGGCGTGAATGTAGGCCGGATCAACGGTGAATTTATCATTAACCCTGATATTGCACAGCAGGCTATAAGTGATATTTTTCTGACAGTTGCTGGTACTAAGGACGCTATTATGATGGTTGAAGCGGAAGCTAATGAAGTTCCGGAAGAAGTTATGCTGGAAGCGATCATGTTCGGGCATGCAGAAATCCGCAATATCGTAGCTACGATTGAAGAATTGGTTGCAATCGCTGGTAAAGAAAAAATGGCAGTGAAGCTGCATGCAGTTAATGCTGAAGTGAACACTGAGGTTCGTGCATTTGCACAAGCCCGTTTGGTAGATGCAGTTAAGATTGCTGAGAAGCATGCTCGCCAAGAAGCTATTGATGAAGTTAATAATGAGACAGTTACGTATTTCGCTGAGAAATACATAGAAACACCAGAACTTCTGAAGGATGTTAAGGAAGTATTACACGATATCGTGAAGGAAGAAGTTAGACGTCTGATTACGCATGACAAGGTGCGTCCGGATGGTCGTAAGCTGGATGAAATTCGTCCGATCGATTGTGATACAAACCTGTTGCCACGTACGCATGGATCTGGATTGTTTACTCGTGGACAAACGCAAGCACTTAGCGTATGTACGCTTGGCGCACTCGGCGATGTACAAATTCTTGACGGTATTGATCTAACTGAAACTAAACGGTTTATGCACCATTACAATTTCCCTCCGTTCAGCGTAGGTGAAGCACGTCCGCTAAGAGCACCAGGTCGTCGTGAGATTGGTCACGGAGCATTGGGTGAACGCGCATTGTCTAAGGTTATCCCAAGTGAAACAGAATTCCCGTACACTATTCGTCTTGTGTCTGAGGTGATTGAGTCTAACGGTTCGACTTCACAAGCAAGTATCTGTGCAAGTACACTGGCTATGATGGATGCTGGGGTTCCGATCAAAGCGCCAGTAGCAGGTGTGGCTATGGGTCTGATCAAAGATGGCGACCATGTGTCTATTTTGACAGATATTCAAGGCATGGAAGATCATCTTGGCGATATGGACTTTAAAGTAGCAGGTACAGCAGCTGGTGTAACTGCGATCCAAATGGACATCAAGATCGATGGTATTAGCCGTCAAATTCTTCATGAAGCGCTACAACAGGCTAAGGAAGGCCGGATGCACATCTTGGGTAAAATGATGGAAGCTATCTCTGAGCCTAGAGCTAACCTGTCCAAATATGCTCCAAAAATTATTATCATCAACATCAATCCGGACAAAATCCGTGATGTTATTGGTGCTGGCGGTAAAATCATCAACAAAATTATCGAAGAAACCGGCGTAAAAATCGACATCGAACAAGATGGACGTGTCTTTATCGGCTCTTCGGATGAAGAAATGATCCAAAAAGCTCGTTCGATCATCGAAGGCATTGTGCGTGAAGTACAAGTCGGCGAAATCTACGTAGGTACAGTTAGACGGATTGAGAAATTCGGAGCATTTGTTGAACTTATTCCGGGTAAAGACGGATTGGTACACATTTCCCAATTGTCCACTGAGCGTGTGGCTAAGGTTGAAGATGTTGTAGCTGTCGGGGATACAATTACCGTTAAAGTTACCGAAATCGACCAACAAGGCCGGGTTAACCTGTCGCGTAAAGCGGTATTGACTTCGGAAACTGGAGCTAAAGCTTAAGTTTCGATTGTAGAGGTACCTTTTCTTAGGTACCTAATAGCATAATAAAAGGAGACAGAAGCGATTGCGTTCTGGCTCTTTTTTTATATGAATGGAAATAGACAAATACTATCACGCCTCTTGCCTCTGTTCTTATGACATAAATTCCTCTCTTGTCTCATAGATTGGGACAAAGTGTCTTTGTATTCGTGTGGAACGGACTACAAGTCGTTTCTACCGGGGAGGAAGTCGTCATGAAGACGGAAAAAGTGGCTTTAGTGGTTGCTTGTATTGCGATCGTGATAGGAATTGGCAGCACTCAGGGACCGGTAAAGGACATGCTTGCGCAATTGAAGCCGCAGGATGACCTAGCTGTGTGGAAGGATATTTCTAAGGCGGAGAACAATGATCTTCGGACACGGATTGAGACCGCCGCAGCCAAGCTAAATGCCCCTCCAGTGAATGCTGTGGTTGATCGGGTATGGAAGGCGATTCCGGGTTATAACGGGCTTGAAATTGATGTAGAGAGTACATATCGGAATGCTCTTTTGGCACCAAAAGAACCTATAAAATTTGTGTATCGGCAGATCGAACCACAGATATCCCTGAATCAACTGGGAGCTGAACCCATATATCGTGGGAATCCGGCTAAGCCGATGGTATCGCTGATGATTAATGTGGCGTGGGGAAATGAGTACATTGTGCCAATGTTGGATATTTTGGACGAAGAGAACGTTAAAGTTACGTTTTTTCTGGATGGGAGCTGGCTGAGTAAAAACCCGGAGCTGGCTAAAGAAATGCTAAAACGCGGTCATGAGATGGAGAATCATGCTTATACTCACCCTAATATGAGTACTTTAAGTCGTGCACGAGCTACTGTAGAAATTGAAAAGACACAAAAGCTGTTAAAGGAATCGCTTGGAGTCACTAATAAATGGTTCGCCCCCCCTTCTGGTGATTTCGATCAGGAGACAGTAGAAATTGCAGGCAGTTTAGGGCTCAAAACCGTACTATGGACCGTGGATACCGTAGATTGGCGTAATCCGTCTCCTGATTCTGTGGTTGCCAAAATCACAAGCAAAGCGGAACCAGGCACTTTAGTTCTAATGCATCCCACAGCCGCATCCTCCAAAGCTCTGAAGGCCATGATACGTGGAATCAAAGCAAAAGGGTTACAGCTAGGCACAGTTAGTCAAACGCTCTCAGCAGAGCGGCTAATCCCCTCTAATGTTGAGTGAGAGATGTATTTCTGGTAGGATTATAGGCACGTGTAATTAAATTAGATAGAACATGGCTATTTGCCAGGAGGACTTGAAGTGGAAAAAATAGTGTTATCCAATGGTTTACGAGTGGTAATGGAAAAAATCCCGACCGGTCGGTCTGTTTCTTTCGGAATCTGGGTAAAGACAGGCTCTCGGAATGAACATCCTGGAAACAACGGGATATCCCATTTTGTAGAACATATGCTTTTTAAAGGTACGGATCGGTACAGCGCCAAGGATATTGCTGAGCAGTTTGACGCTATCGGCGGCAATGTAAATGCGTTTACCTCAAAGGAATATACATGTTATTATGCTAAAGTATTGGATGAGCATCTGCCCATCGCTGTAGATGTGTTAGCGGATATGTTCTTCCGTTCACGTATGGATGCTGAAGAGCTGGAGAAAGAAAAGAATGTCATCCTTGAGGAAATTTCCATGTGCGAGGACACGCCGGATGATCTTGTGCATGATTTGATGTGTGCTGCTGCCTACAAGGACCATCCGCTTGCGTATTCCATCCTTGGCTTGAAGGAACGGTTAATGGAGATGAAGCCGGATGATCTTCGGGCGTATATGAAGGAACAATACACGATTGAGAATACGGTTATAAGCGTTGCCGGCAACATTAGTGATGGATTGATTGAACTGCTGGAACAGCATTTTGGTTCTTTTGATAATCACGGTACAAGTGCGTCGCTGACTCCACCAGATTACTATGGAGAGCTCTTATTTCACCGCAAGAAAACAGAGCAGAATCACATCTGTCTTTCCTTACCAGGTGTCCGTTCTGGCGATCCCCTGCAGTATGCTATGGTGCTGATTAATAATGCCGTAGGCGGAGGGATGAGCTCCCGCATGTTCCAGGAAATTCGTGAAAAGCGCGGATTAGCTTATTCGGTGTATTCCTATCACAGCTCCCAGGCAGATTCTGGTCTGTTTACGGTGTATGCTGGAACAGCGCCCAAGCAAACAAAGGATGTCATGGAGTTAATCAAGGAAATGATGTACGAACTTGCTACCAACGGCCTCAGTGAAGATGAGCTGAGAAAAGGTAAGGAGCAGCTTAAAGGCAGCCTCATTCTTAGTCTCGAAAGCACTAGCAGCCGAATGAACCGTATCGGAAAAAATGAACTTATGCTCGGAAGACATAATACATTGGACGATATGATCGCCAAAATTCAGCTAGTGACGATGGACAATATCAACAGTGTGCTGGACCATATGTTCGCGGAGCCGCTTTCTTTAGCGATGGTAGGCTCATCAGATAAAGCTATTGCAAATGTTAGGAGAGATGATCTTGTCTTATTACGTACAAATCAATAAACTTGCTGGAAACGAGGATGTAAATCTTCCTTGTAAAATGTCGGAGCAAGCTTCCGGTTATGATCTTTATGCTGCCGTTGCGGGTGAAATTGTACTTGCACCAGGAGAGCGGGCATTAATTCCAACAGGGATCTCACTGGCTATGCCAGAGGGGCTTGAAGCGCAGATCCGTCCGCGTAGTGGACTGGCCTTGAAGCACGGGATTACCTGCTTGAATACACCTGGAACTATAGACGCTGATTACCGCGGAGAGATCAAAGTGCTCTTGATCAATCTGGGGCAGGAGCCTTTTGCTATCGCTCGCAATGAGCGGATTGCCCAAATGGTATTTCAAGCCGTTCCAGTGGTTAATTTGGTGGAAGTGGAAGAGTTGTCCGAAACTCAACGCGGAGCCGGAGGCTTTGGCCATACTGGCAAATAAGATTGTTGATACAATTCGTTTAAAAAGCTTACGAATTTATGCCCAAGGCATGATTCGTGAGCTTTTTTGTTATGCAGAGTTAATTATCCAACAAAATTTTAATTTCTTCGATTGTTAAGCAGATAGCATTTTATAAAGTGCTATCTGCTACTCCGACTAACTCCGATTTCCCCATCGAAAAAACTGAGCATTTTCATTGGCTCTCTGCCACAACTCTAACCCTACCGTCAAAGTAAAGACGAAGCCCCTATCGGACCCCAGCGCTCTTATTTATATCAATGCTACTTAATTCGGCTGTTTTCGGACCCCAGTGTCACTATTTGATCAAAAACACCTGATATCGAACCTGTTTATATCGAATAAGAGCTCCCCAGTCCGAAACTCCTCCTAAAAGGCAAAAAATACACAAATAGTTGCATCTCGGTCCGTAACTCATCAGCCGCAAGCCTTAAGCCATTAGTTCATCAGTCATCTGCTCATCAGCCATACGTACCGGGGATTTCATTTCCGCTCTTCACCCATTAACAATGCCCAGCATAAGATGCTTTATAGTCGATAGTGTATGTTGAAAGGAGCGTCATCCCTATGCTTACTGGCGTCAGGATCGTGTTCCTGGGCGGGGACGCGAGACAGCTTGAAGTGATTCGGAAATGTGTGGAATTGGATGCGACGGTAAGCGCTGCCGGGTTCGATAAGTGGGAGACCCCTAGCCCAGGGGTGAGCCTGGAACAATTGACGGTAGAGCTGCTGAGTAATGCTGATGTATTAGTGTTGCCTACGGTAGGCTGTGATGATGAAGGAAATATTAGTGCTCTATTTTCTTCTGAGCGTTTAACGATTCTGGAGGAGCATTTCACTGCGCTGCCATCCGATTGTTTGGTCTATACCGGTATGGCTAAAAGTTACTTGCGCGGGATGTGTACCAAGCACTCACTGAAGTTAGTCGAACTGCTTAATCGTGATGATGTGGCTATTTATAACTCTATCCCGACAGCGGAGGGAGCGCTGGTAATGGCCATTCAGAACACGGATTTTACGATTCACAGCTCGAAGTCAATGGTGCTTGGTTTAGGTAGAACTGGATTTACAATGGCTCGAAGTCTACAGGGGCTGGGGGCTAGTGTAAAGGTTGGTGTCAGAAAACAAGAACATTATGCACGTGCTGAGGAAATGGGCTGGAAGCCTTTTATGACCAATGAGTTGCTGCTTCACGTACCGGATGTGGATCTTATATTTAACACGATACCAAGTATGATCATCACCGCGCAGGTGCTCTCGCGGCTTGCGCCGCATTGCGTAATTATTGATCTGGCATCTGCACCAGGCGGCTGTGACTTTCGTTATGCTGAGAAACGTGGGATTAAGGCGATGCTGGCTCCAGGACTCCCTGGCATTGTAGCTCCAAAAAGCGCTGGGATTATTATGGCAAATGCGCTGGTACAGTCGATTTCGGACGAGGCTTTAATCAAGGGGGACGAATAAAATGGATTGGCACGGAAAAACAGTAGGGTATGCGATCACTGGATCTCATTGCACTTTTGCTGAGGTAATGCCACAAATTCAGCGCTTCGTAGACGGGGGAGCAAACGTAGTACCTATAGTTTCTGCATCTGTATTAGGAACAGACACCCGCTTTGGGACATCGCAAAATTGGTTAAAACAGTTGAAAGATATAACAGGGAATGATATCATTTCTACAATTGTTGAAGCGGAGCCGCTGGGTCCTTCCAAGCTGCTGGATGTGCTGACAATAGCACCTTGCACAGGAAATACAACGAGTAAACTGGCTAATGCCATGACGGATAGTCCCGTGCTAATGGCAGCTAAATCGCAGATGCGCAACGGACGTCCACTAGTTCTAGCGATATCTACAAATGATGGATTGGGCCTAAATGCCGCAAATATTGCTAAGCTTCTGGTGGCTAAACATATTTATTTTGTACCATTCGGTCAAGATAACCCTGAGGGTAAACCTAACTCGCTCGTGGCACGCATGGATCTTATCCCGGAAGCTTGCTATGCCGCTTTGCAAGGTAAACAACTACAGCCGATGATCATCGAACGGTTTCATTCAGCTTAGAAAATTAACAGAGCTCGGCTGATTTTGTTGTGGAGAATAAAAGGGGAGATGCACCAAATGAGCAATGAGAAGTGCCAAGATAACGTAGTGGAACCAGCTAAGTTCATTGCTATTTAAAAAATATAAGCAGTATTGCTACCGTCCTCAGGTTAGAGGGCGGTACAGCCATTTACCAACTTACTTAACGAATAAGCTCACGTACCGTAATCTTTTCACGAATGATTAGTGTGTTTGCTTTGATAATAATGGGGGAATTATACATGGGTATTCTGGTACAAAAATTCGGAGGAACATCGCTATCCACACCGCAAGCTAGAGAACACGTAATCCGTAATGTCAAAAGGGAGCTGGCAAGTGGCTATAGTCTTGTAATTGTTGTATCCGCTATGGGCCGTCGCGGAGAGCCTTACGCAACTGACACTTTGCTGGATTGGGCCGTGCAGAACGGAGATGCACTTCCAGACCGGGAAAAAGATCTCTTGATGTGCTGTGGTGAAATTATTTCAGCTACTACTCTATGTGGGCTGCTAGAGAATGAAGGCATCGCTTCTACAGTATTAACGGGAGCTCAGGCAGGATTTCTGACAGACAGCAACTACGGTAATGCCAGAATTCTGGATGTACGTCCGGAACGTATTCTCCGTGAGCTGCGTGAAGATAAGGTAGTTATTGTTACCGGGTTCCAGGGCCAGACTGAAGCGGGTGATTTGACAACTTTAGGCCGTGGCGGCAGTGATACCTCTGCTACAGCACTGGGTGCTGCTCTTCATGCTGATATGGTGGATATTTATACGGATGTTAACGGGATTCTTACAGCAGATCCACGGATCGTTGAAGATGCTAAGCCATTAACTTACGTTAGTTATACTGAAATATGCAATATGGCTCACCAGGGAGCAAAAGTTATTCATCCACGTGCGGTTGAGATTGCTATGCAGGCACAGATCCCAGTACGTGTTCGTTCAACCTTTTCAGAAGCTGAAGGTACGTTAGTTACGAATCCAGAAGGATTTAACGATATCCAAGCAGGGGGTATTGTGGATCGATTCGTTACAGGGATTGCTTATGTCAGCAACGTTACACAGATTTCTGTGGAATGCCCGGACGGTAACGGAACCGGAGTGCAACTGCAAATCTTTAAGAGTATGGCAGATAACGGGATAAGCGTTGATTTTATTAATGTAACACCTACGGAAGCCCTTTATACGGTTTTTGATGACAAATCAGAGAAGGCCATTTCTGCTCTACAGCAGCTGGGTTTACGACCTAAGAGTTTATCGGGTTGTGCCAAAGTTTCTGTTATCGGGGGCGGAATTAATGGTGTGCCTGGTATTATGGCGCGCATCGTTGAGGCGCTTAGCTCACAAAACATTCAAATTCTACAATCCGCGGATTCGAATACAACGATATGGGTGCTTGTGAAAAAAGAAGATATGGTGCAGTCCCTGCGTTCGCTGCATGCTATGTTTGAATTGCACCGCTGACAAGGAGGAATTCAAAGTGGATTTCGGAAGATTAATAACAGCCATGGTAACCCCTTTTGATGGGGATGGAGAAATCAACTGGGATGTAACTTCACAGCTTGTCGATTATTTGATTGAGGTACAGAAATCAGAGGCTTTAGTTGTCTGCGGAACGACAGGGGAATCGCCTACGTTAAGCGATGAGGAAAAGCTGCAGCTGTTTTCTTTTGTGCTGGAAAAGGCGAACGGACGTTGTAAAGTTATTGCTGGAACTGGCAGCAATAACACGAAGCATTCCATTCATCTGACGAAGGAAGCGGAGAAAATAGGCGTAGATGGAGTGCTTTTGGTCGTTCCTTATTATAATAAACCGAATCAGGAAGGCCTTTATCAGCATTTTTCCACGATTGCTTCAGAGACTTCATTACCAGTGATTCTATATAATGTTCCAGGTCGAACAGGTGTAAGTATGAGCGTGGCCACTACCCTGCGACTTGCTGAGATTCCGAACATCGTTGCTACGAAAGAATGCGCGTCTGTAGATCAGGTAACACTTATTGCCTCTGCTTGTTCAGATGATTTCCGTGTATATACGGGTGATGATGCTTCAGGTCTTGCCAGTCTGGCTGTTGGTGGATATGGAATTATAAGTGTATCTAGTCATGTGGTTGGTGCGCAGATGTCAGAAATGATTTACGCTTATACCTCCGGCAAAGTTCAGCTTGCTGGAGAGATTCATCGCCAGCTGTTTCCAATTTTTAAAGGAATGTTTGAATGCCCACAACCGCTGCCCAATCCTTCAGCTGTAAAATATGCTTTAGGACTCAAGGGGATCCCTGTGGGTGGAGTCAGATTGCCGCTTATTTCGCCAACCGAAGCGGAAGCGGCTTTTATTGAGGCACTATTTCACTAAGAATTAATCATTGCTGATGTACGTTCTAAACCGGCTACTCTATTGGGGGAGCCGGTTTTTGCATTTATATTTTTTTTCTGAAATATTGAGGTGAATTTAAGGAAAGAATTTGGATACGAGGCGGATGACTTGTCTTTTGCCAAAAAAATCATGTATAATGATCTTAAGTGACTGGGTGCGGTTAAAATTAAATATGCGGTAATCTTCCGTCAATGTAATACATTGTGAGACAGGATAGGTCCCAAGATGAGTCTGTTTAAATAAATGACATGTCTTCGCGCGAGGGGCGCGACGGTGAATTTTGACGGCGTTTGTCCGCTTCAATATGAACTTTACTGCCCGGAATCGGGAGCTTTCGCATTGCGCATTTTACAGATTTCAGGAATTTCCTCGTCGATTGGAAGTTATTGGCTGTTTGAAAGAAATGTGTTCAGCGCCGCTGAAATAATCGAAGTTCGATATTTACCAATAAAAGTATGACGTCCAACATCATAGGAGGGTTAGATTCATTTGTCCAAAAAAAACAACAACGATAAATTGACGATTTTCGCATTGGGCGGAGTCGGAGAAATCGGGAAAAACATGTATGTTATTCAATACGGAGCTGACATTGTAGTCGTGGATTCGGGACTCAAGTTTCCGGAAGAGGATATGCTCGGTATTGACATCGTAATTCCTGATATCTCGTATTTGACAGAGAACCGTGACAAGGTAAGAGGTATTGTGCTTACTCACGGACACGAGGATCACATCGGTGGTCTGCCTTATGTCCTGAAAAATTTGAATGTTCCAGTTTATGGAACAAGATTAACTTTAGGCCTTGTAGAGAACAAATTGAAGGAAGCGAACCTGCTGGGGGACACCAAACGGATTCTGATCAACGAAGATTCAGAAATTCAATTGGGGAACTCACTTAAAGTAACTTTCTTTAGAACCAACCACAGTATTCCTGATTCCGTGGGTGTATGCATTGAGACTCCGGAAGGAAATGTTGTTCATACGGGCGATTTCAAATTTGACCACACCCCAGTCAACGGTCAATTTGCAAATCTGCATCGGATGGCAGAGATTGGCCAAAAGGGCGTACTTGCTCTTTTGTCGGATAGTACAAATGCTGAGAAACCAGGCTTTACCCCATCTGAGAAGAATGTCGGTATTGTGCTGGAAGATATTTTCCGCAAGGCTGAGCAACGTGTCGTTGTAGCAACTTTTGCTTCCAATGTGCATCGTATTCAACAAGTGGTTAATGCAGCAGAATCTACGGGTCGTAAGATTACAGTAATTGGCCGTAGTATGGTCAACGTTGTATCCATCGCTTCAGAGCTTGGATATTTGAACGTACCTGACGGAATGCTGATCGAACCGGAAGAAATGAATAGAATGGCAGCAAATCGTGTAGTTGTTCTTTGCACAGGCAGCCAAGGCGAGCCAATGTCTGCATTGACACGTATGGCACGTTCTAGTCATCGTAAAGTAGATATCCTGCCAGGCGATACCGTTATTATTGCGGCAACACCTGTACCAGGTAATGAGAAGTATGTAGGCCGTACTATCGATGAATTGTTCCGTCTTGGCGCTAATGTGATTTACAGCGGTTCCAACTCCGGCGTTCACGTATCCGGTCACGGTAGTCAAGAAGAACTTAAGCTGATGCTTAACCTGATGAAACCGAAATTCTTCATTCCGATCCACGGTGAATACCGCATGCAGCGCAAACATGCTTTGCTGGCTGAATCCGTTGGCGTAGAACCACAGAACATTTTCATCACTGAAATCGGTGAAATTGTTGAAATCCAAGGCGGTGCCGCTCGTAAGGCTGGTAAAGTAACAGCTGGTAACGTATTGATTGACGGACTAGGTGTAGGCGATGTTGGTAACATTGTATTGCGTGACCGTAAGTTGCTGTCTCAAGATGGTATCTTGGTTGTCGTGGTTACACTTAGCAAGCAGAATGGTGCAATTGTTTCTGGACCTGACATCATTTCGCGTGGTTTCGTTTATGTTCGGGAGTCCGAAGGGCTGCTCGACGAAGCTAACCGAATTGTATCCAGTACATTGCAACGCCTGATGAGTGAAAAAGTAAATGAGTGGGCTTCCCTTAAAACAAGTGTAAAAGATTCGCTGGGCCGTTTCTTATATGAACAAACGCGCCGCAGACCGATGATTTTGCCAATTATCATGGAAGTGTAAGGAGAGTTTCTCCTTCAATGAATATATAGCTAGGGCTGAGCCCCTTTTCCCCGGAAATATTGGACGGTTTCCACGGGAGAAGGGGTTTTTGTATATTCAAAAGCTGAAAATTGCATAATGCAGCACCCTGAAATGTCATACTAAGGATTGTTAGTAAGGCAACAGCAGACTAGAGCTGCATATAACAAGGGAGAGCTGCGAAGATGAACTACATCGAAGGATCAAATGGAGCAAAAAATGAGGAAGTTGTCCCAGGAGAAACTAATCCGAACCCTAATGAAAATATGCCGCCCACTACAATGGGAGCGATTAAGGAGCTTGGACAAACAGTAGTCCCAAGTGGAGAGCCTGATATTTTTTGCTTAACGATTATTGGTCAGATTGAAGGACATATTGTTATGCCTCCACAGAACAAAACAACAAAGTATGAGCATATCATTCCGCAGCTGGTGGCAGCTGAGCAGAATAAAAACATCAAAGGCCTGCTTATCATTTTAAATACGGTAGGTGGAGATGTAGAAGCGGGATTAGCAATTGCGGAAATGATTGCATCTCTCTCAAAGCCAACAGTAACCGTAGTCATTGGAGGCGGGCATAGCATCGGGGTGCCGATTGCAGTTTCCTCCACTTATTCGATTATTGCTGAAAGTGCAACGATGACGATTCATCCGATTCGAATGAATGGTTTAGTGATCGGAGTGCCGCAAACGTTCGAGTATATGGAGAAAATGCAGGAACGTGTCGTTAAATTTGTGACTTCCCATTCGCGTATTTCTGAAGAACAGTTCCGTGATCTCATGTTTAAGACAGGTGAGCTCAATCGTGATATAGGGACGGCCGTGGGGGGCTTGGATGCCGTTAAATATGGTCTGATGGATGAGGTCGGCGGGATCGGAGCTGCTCTAGCACATCTCAACCGGATGATTGGCGGGGATTTCTCAGCATCGACTCCAGGAGGGATTACGCAATGACACTGTACACAGTAGTTGCAATGGATCAGGTGTGGGAGGGGGCATTTAACAATTATGCTGCAACCCTAGAAGTGAGTGTGCAGGGCATGCTGATGCAGGTTGAACCGATGGAGGAGGGGCGTGCGCGGATCGTGAGATTATTGGATTGTCCACTGAACCGTTATCTAGATCCGGCGTTCTCTCCAGGTTCGATAATTACATTAACATAAAGATTCATTTTCTGACAAAAGAGAACATAGGTACGCCACGCCATTATATGGTATAATGTTGTTCCGGGGGTGGCTGGCGTGGCTAAACGAAAAAAGAAGAAGAAAAAAGCGCTGCTCGGCAGCGTTTTAAAATATGAAATATATGGAATTTTATTAATAACTATTTCCGTCATTGCACTGTCTGGTGAAGCAGCCGTAGGACGCTCACTTTCAAGTATGGCGGGTTACTTATTAGGGAGATTTTATTTTGTGTTGCCGCTTGTCGGCATTTTTTATGGACTTATGGTGATGATCCATCGAAGATGGCCTTCCTCGTGGAACAGCAGGCATACTGGCGTGCTTCTGCTTCTATTGTCTATGTGCCTTATGAGCACAATATCTGCAATGGAGCAGAAGCTTGGCCCGTTGTCTTTATTACATCCCGGCAATGTAATGACACAAATACATAATGATCTTTCGGGATCACTTTCACCTGGCTCGAACGACAGCAATGTCTATATGCTGGGGAAGGATATAAGCGGAGGGTACATCGGCGGGTTGGAGTATGCAGCGTTGTTATGGCTTTTTGGTAGTCTGGGCGCTAAGCTGCTTATGATCGTCATGCTGGCGATCAGCTTTATGCTAATTACCAACTTGTCCTATGTGGAGATTTTTACGCTTTTGCGAGTGCGCTTGGTTAAGTTTGTGGAGGGGATCCGTCTCCATGCTGCAAACCGTCCGAAGGCGGTTCCGGTAGCGGCCAGACCTTCTAGAGCCGCTGCTCCAGCTAAAGCTCGGCAGGTGAAGCAGCCTGTCTATGATGACGAGGATGAAGAAGACGAAGACGATCGGTATTTGCCTAATCGCAAACAACCTGTCCTTTTGAAAAAAATATCTGGCTGGTTCTCAGGCTCCACGCGTTCACAGGTGGAAGCAGATCCTGAGGATGACGATCAGGGTCCAATTGTGACAAGTGCTTCAACCGGTCCGATTATTTCGGGATTAACTCCAGATAGTCGTGTAATTCCATTAGACGATATCGATCATGATTTTGATGATGCGGATCTGGATATTGAACCTGTGACGCCTATTATTCGTGACTTCTTTGAACATATCCGTTCAGAAGGGTTAAACGAAGAAGATCGGGAAGAGTGGAGTGAATTCTCACCCACTGCTCGTGGTGAAGCAGCTAAACCTGCTGTAGCCGGACCTAATGCCGTTAAGCAACAGCCTACGGATGAGTCTGAGGAGAATGTAAGCATAGACTTGGAAGGCCTACTAGGTGCTTCTCCAGATGGAGAGATTATTCCCGCTCCTCCAGCACCACCGCCACCGAAGCCATATAAGCTGCCATCGTTCCGTCTTCTAGCCAAACCTAACAATGGTGGCAAAGCTGGAGATCAGAATGATTATATGCAGACAGCCCGTAAGTTAGAAGCAACACTTGAAAGCTTTGGGGTACGGGCTAAGGTGCTGGAGGTAGTAAGAGGCCCAGCAGTTACGAGGTATGAGATACAACCGGATATTGGGGTTAAGGTTAGCCGTATTGTAAATCTGACGGATGACATTGCCCTTGCACTTGCAGCCAAAGACATTCGGATGGAAGCACCGATTCCGGGTAAATCTGCGATTGGGATAGAAGTTCCGAACTCTGAGGTGTCTATTGTTACCATGCGCGAAGTTATGGAAACACAGATTTTTCAGGAGGCTGAATCCAGATTATCGATTGCTTTTGGCCGTGATATTTCCGGCCAGACCATTATTGGAAATCTGGCTAAGATGCCCCATTTATTGGTGGCCGGTGCAACGGGCTCCGGTAAATCTGTCTGCATCAACGGGATTATTACAAGCATCTTATACAAAGCAAAACCTGATGAAGTCAAATTCCTCATGGTCGATCCAAAGATGGTAGAGCTGAATGTGTATAATGGAATTCCCCATCTTCTGGCTCCGGTTGTCACAGATCCCAAGCGGGCAAGTCTTGCTTTGAAGAAGATTGTTGTGGAAATGGAGAAGCGTTACGAGCTATTCTCCAAATCGGGAACACGGAATATGGAAGGTTATAATAAGCTAATGGCTGAGAATCCAGCGGCAATTCTCCCGTATATCGTTGTTATTGTGGACGAGCTTGCGGATTTGATGATGGTTGCAGCCAATGATGTTGAGGATGCAATTTGCCGACTTGCACAAATGGCGCGGGCGGCTGGAATTCATTTAATTATCGCTACACAACGACCTTCAGTAGATGTCATCACAGGTTTAATTAAAGCTAATATTCCATCCCGGATCGCTTTTGGCGTATCGTCCAATGTGGATTCACGTACCATTTTGGATATGCCCGGTGCAGAGAAGCTGTTAGGCCGAGGTGATATGTTGTTCTTGCCAATGGGCGCATCTAAACCTATTCGTGTACAGGGAGCTTTTATGAGCGACCAAGAAGTAGAGACTATCGTTCAATATGTCAGCAGTCAAGGTGAAGCCGAATACGATGAGTCCATCGTTCCTGAAGTGGATGATACAATCACTGAGGATCAGGAGCCACAGGATGAATTATACGAGCAGGCCGTACAAATTGTGCTGGAGGCTAAGCAGGCTTCAGTGTCGCTGCTACAGCGTCGCATGCGGGTCGGTTATACCCGTGCAGCCCGGTTGATTGACTCTATGGAGGCTCGTGGGGTCATCGGTCCTTACGAGGGCAGCAAGCCGCGTGAGGTACTAGTGTCACTTGAGCAATATCAGCATAACAAGATCAGCTCGTAAGCTGGACAAGCCTGTCGAAACCTTCTATAGACAGTAAAAGAGATGGCCACTTTAGAAGTGGACCATCTCTTTTTTTGTATGTTGAGTACTTATTTGACCCTTGGCGCAGCAAGCAAAGCTTCAACAATATAATCCAGTTGCACATTTAGAGAATAGATATCACTGTAATATCCTAATCCAAAATCAATTTCCATCAAACGGCCTTCTTTTACGGCAGGGATATTGTTCCAAATTGGGTTTTGGGTCAGATCAGCCATACCATCATAAGAGGACCGGAAGATATAATCACCGCTGTATTTGCTAAGGACTTCAAAGGATACGGATTCCCCATCCGCACCTGTTGCCGTATCTATTTTCTGTTGGATGATCTCCGGCGCCTTCATGCCTAAATATTCATAAATGATTTGCGAACCACGTCCGAATTGTTTGCTCGCCACAACAGCCATACTATTGTCTTTTCCACCTTCCATGATGGATATTGTGTGATCCAGAATACCAGTTTCTTGCAGCTTTTGTTTGCTGTCTTCAACTTTTTTATGGAAATCAGTAAATAATTCTTTTGCTTGATCTTCTTTGCCTACGACTTGTCCAATAAAGGACACCCGTTCTTCTGTTGACATTCTTTCATACGGAACTAACACTGTTGGTGCAATTTGGTGGAGGGCTTCATAAGTTTCCTCTGACGGCACGATGATAAGATCGGGATTTAGAGCAAGGATTGCTTCAGGGCTAGCCTCAAACCAGGTACCAAGCTTTTGCACATCTTTTAGCTCATCTTCAAAAGCAGCACCCTCGGATACATCGGATACGCCTATAGGTTTAATGCCTAGAGCCAGTACATCACCGAGCAAATAAAGAACTACGACTCTTTGTGGACTAGTGGGAACGGCAATGTCTCCTTTAACTGTGGAAATTATCCGGGTTTGTGCTTCGACAGCAGCTTTGTCTGTATTTGCCCCTGTACTTGTTTCTGCTGAAGGGGTTGGTGTCCCGTTGCTTGACGCATTTAAATTTGTGGTTCCTGTGGAACAAGCGCTTAACACTATGGTAAAGCATAATAAAAGGGTGAGCAGTAATGATGGTTTGGCATTTCTAAACATTGGTAATTCCCCTTCTCCGTTATATTGATAATGATTATCATAATCGATATAACGGAGAGGTTGTGTTCGGGCAATGTCAATTTGTGCACCTTGGGATGGCATATCACGCCAGCTAGGTTGGGTGATCAATTTATTTTTGTATCGGACAGGGGAGATTCCGTAATATTTTTTAAACATTTTTCCTAGATAATAGCCATCAGGATAACCTACTGCAATTGCGATGTCATGCAAGCTCGCCTCTGTGTTCAGGAGCAGTATTTTCGATTTTTCCATGCGGATGCTGATTAAGTACTGAGCAGGGCTAGTCTGCAGCCTTGTTCTGAATAATCTGGATAATGTTCTAGGGCTGCTGTTTACCGCTTTAGCTAACTTTTCAAGAGAGAAGGTTTCCTTATAATAAGCCTGCATATAGCGAATGGCTTGATCTAGCGGATCAGGTTGGATTAACTGTGTTTCCAGCGTATACAGCTGCCTAAGCATCTCATAAATCCATTGATAAAACAGTGTTTTAACATGCAGCCGATCCAAAAGACCTGCTTTGCCCCAATCAGTAAACATGTTCTCCATCTTATCAAATAAGGGCAGTGGACTAGTAGGTGTAAATCCATATTGGAGATTAAAGGGATTATTGTGTTCCATAATTTTCTTTAGATTGTTGTGTGAGGCGAGTGAAAGGTTTGCTTTATATAAAATTAAGTAATACTCCAGTAGTTCCTCCGTGCGTAAAAATTGAATGTTCATTCCTTTTCCACCATGAAGGATATGAAAGTTGCCGATCTCGTGCGGGACCTCGTCAATCAGTATTTCGGCCTTGCCGTTTATGATCAACAAGAATGCGCTTGAGGGCAGCTGATAATGTGAATTCAGATCACCTGATCGTTGAAAAGTATGGCGTATATCAATAATTTCTATTAGTGCGTGGTTCCACAATAAAATGTGGTCCTTTAAATTCATGATTAATATCAACTCCAACGTTTTCTTATTTCGATTATAGTTGATAATTATTCTCAATTACAATGAAATGCTATTACTTCTTTTTTAGGAATGCATAGGATGTCCTGACAGTCGTCATAATAACTTTAGCCATCCATGCAGAACTCACAAAAGAAAGGTAGAGCGAACCCCTATGAAGAAACATAAGTTGTGGATCTTTGCTTCTTTAACCCTTGCACTTGCTGCCGCGCCGTTTGCAGGAATGCTGCTCCAGGGTAATGGCATAGTACAGACCAAGCAAAGTGCTGCTGCGTCATTTGTCCATGAACTAAATCATCCTGAAGAAGAGGCCTTGCCTGCCTTCAGCACGACTCCGATTAAACTCGGTTCTTCTGGTCAGGATGTTTATGAGTTGCAAGGACGTTTAAAACATCTGGGCTTTTATGAAGGGAAAATAGACAGTCAGTTTGGTCCGAAAACGAAAAATTCAGTAACGTGGTTTCAATGGAAGTTTGGAATGAAGTCTGATGGCATCGTAGGCGCTAAGACTAAGCTGAAATTGTATAACGCAACTAAGAATTGGAAGCCGACAGAATCGGCTTCAGCAACCGGAAATAATACAGCAAACAACAACACCGGTAACAAAACTAATACAACTAATAATTCGGATTCAGCGTCCCTGTCTTCAGGGAATACGATGGGATTATCAGAAAATGATCTCAAAATTATGGCTAATGCCGTCTATGGTGAGTCGAGAGGTGAACCTTTCGAAGGTCAAGTTGCTGTTGCTGCAGTAATCTTGAACCGGGTAAAATCTCCGAGCTTTCCAAATACACCGTCTGGCGTTATTTTTCAGCCTGGAGCTTTTACAGCTGTAGCTGACGGGCAGATTTATTTGGAGCCAAATGAGCAGGCACGAAAAGCAGTACAGCAAGCGCTGAATGGCTGGGATCCTTCGGGTGGGTGTTTGTATTATTTCAACCCTAAAACGGCGACCTCCAAATGGATTTGGACTCGTCCACAGGTCAAGACTATTGGCCAGCATATTTTCTGTATGTAGATAAGTAAAGAAGTAAATCCAGAGAGCAACCGGGAAGAGGCATCCGGTTGCTTCCTTACTTTGGAATGGTTTAGAATGGTTATTAATTCATAAACATGTTAATGAGCAACTATCCACGCGGTAAAGGAGTTTTGGACTTGACTAATAATGTATTTCAGCATGGCAACGTGGCAGGTATGCGTATTCACGTGATGCCTACCAAGGCGTTCAAGACCTACGCCATCTCACTTTATGCCGGTGTCCCACTTAATGAGGATACGGTCACCCCTACAGCACTTGCTCCATTTGTGCTCCGCAGAGGTACCGCTTCTTATCCAGAGACTACTCAATTCCGCGAGCGTTTGGAGGAGCTGTATGGCGCTGGATTTGGTTTTGATATTTATAAAAGAGGCGATTATCAGATTGTTCAGTTTCGCATGGACACCATTAATGACTCCTTCGTGCAGAGTCAGGAGAGCTTGCTTGAACAATCCTTTGCTTTCCTAGGAGAAGTCCTGACCCGTCCGTTGGTGGAGGATGGAAGCTTCCGTCCTTCCTATGTTGCAACAGAGCGAGAAACAGTGCGCAAGAAGCTGGAATCTATCGTAAATGATAAGATTCGTTATGCTGCGGAACGCTGTATCGAAGAAATGTGCCGTAACGAGCCTTATCGTCTTCATCCACTGGGTCAAAGAGCGGATTTGGATCGGATTACCCCAAAAAGTTTGTACGAATCTTATAACTCATGGTTGGATGGAGCTATTTTGGATCTCTATGTTGTGGGAGATACGACTACTGAGGAAGTTGAAAAGCTTGTGCAGCATCACTTCGGACGCATTCAGTCGGAGGTGGGCTTATATAGCTCCAAGTTTGTCCCGGTATCCGTCAGTGAGGTGCGGACGGTAGAGGAGAAGCTGGATGTCAGTCAGGGCAAGTTGAACATGGGTCTGCGCACATCGATTACGTATAAGGACGATACATATGCGTCCGCACTTATGTACAACGGAATATTAGGAGGGTATCCACACTCTAAACTTTTCGTCAATGTACGGGAGAAGGCCAGTCTTGCATATTATGCCTCTTCACGCTATGACGGTCACAAGGGGATTGGAACGATACAATCAGGCATAGAAACGCAAAATTACAACAAAGCTGTTGAAATTATAGAAAAACAATTGGAAGAGATGAAAGCTGGCAATATCACAGACTTGGAGTTAAGCCAGACGAAAGCCATGATCCGTAATCAGCTTTCCGAAATTCCGGATTCTGCTTTTGAGATGATCTCTTACGACTTCAACCGCCAGTTGTCAGGAAAAGAACGGACAGCGGATCAGCTGCTAGAAGAGGTGGAACAAATCGGTGCAGGGGAAGTAAAAGCTGCAGCGGAGACCTTTCAGCTGGATACGATTTATTTCTTGACAGGGAAGGAGGAATAGAGATGGAACAAATTCAATACGACAGACTTCAAGAGACCCTTTATCATGAGGTGATGGATAATGGGCTTCAGGTTTATGTATTGCCAAAACCAACATTTCAAAAAACTTACGCCACATTTGCAACTAAATACGGTTCTGTAGATAACCATTTCCATGTCGCAGGTGGAGAAGAGACCACTGTTCCTGATGGTATAGCTCACTTTTTGGAGCACAAAATGTTTGAAGAGCCTGAAGGCGATATTTTTGCCACTTTTGCCTCAAATGGAGCTTCAGCTAACGCTTTTACAAGTTTCGATCAGACGGTTTATCTTTTCTCGGCAACAGAGAACATAGAGACCAACCTTAGTACACTCGTTGATTTTGTGCAACGACCATATTTTACGGATGAGAATGTAGAAAAGGAAAAAGGGATCATTGGTCAAGAAATCAATATGTATGCAGATAATCCAGACTGGCGCGTATACTTTGGCCTTATTGAGGCGATGTATTCGAAACATCCGGTTCGGATTGATATTGCCGGAACTATAGAGTCGATTAGTACGATTACGAAAGAAACACTGTACACTTGTTACAATTCTTTTTATCATCCCAGCAATATGCTGTTGTTCGTAGTGGGTGGTGTGGATCCGGAGAAGGTATTCTCCTTGATTCGCAGCAATCAGCAGGGGAAATCTTATGGTAAACAAGGTGAGATTAAGCGTATTTTTGAAGAGGAACCGGAACAAGTCGCTACGAAGCGCTTAGAAAGCAAACTGGCTGTTTCGATGCCTAAGATTATGTTTGGATTTAAGGAAAAAGTTGATGGTCTTACAGGTGAAGCTGCGCTTAAGCGTGATTTGGCCACCAAGCTTATGCTTGATTTGCTGGTTGGCAGCAGCACAGCGTTGTACCAAAAGCTCTATGATGAAGAACTGATCTCAGACAGCTTTGGCCATGAATTTAATAGTTCAGAACAATATGCTTTTTCAGCTATGGGTGGAGATACCAAGGACCCTGATTTGCTTCTAAAACGAATAAAAGAAGAAGTGGATCAGATCTTAAAGTCTGGCTTTGCTGAGAAGGATTTCGAGCGGGCACGGAAAAAGAAAATAGGCGGATATTTGCGCATGCTGAACTCCCCTGAAAGTATCGCACATGAATTTACACGTTACCAATTCCGCGGTGGTGATCTGTTTGAAGTTCTGCCTATTTACGAATCGATTACTTTAGCTGAAGTGAATGAGCGTTTACATGCCCATGTAAATTGGGAGCAGCTCGCTGTTTCACTAGTGGTGAGTCCTTAAATGGCGCTTTTGGGAGAGAGCAACAAACCATTAGGAGAAATGACAGTTCTGGTGACAGGGGGCAGCGGGGGAATCGGTGGTGCCATTGCAGAACGGTTTGCCTCTGTAGGCATGAATATTGTTATTCACTACAAGCACTCACATGAAGCTGCTAATGATGTCGCTCGGCGTTGTATGGCCCTTGGAGCAAAGGTAATGACTGTAAATGCGGATATGAAGGATCGCAGTCAGATTGTACGAATGGCGGAGAAGCTTGAAAGTAATGGAATGCAGCCGGATATTCTTGTTAACAATGCCGGTAAATCACATTATGGGATGCTGGCTGATGTGAGTGAAGAGGAATGGGACGATATTATGGCCATTAACTTGAAAGGTACCTTTATGTGCAGCCAGATTTTTATGCCGTACATGGTATCCCAGCGTTATGGCCGAATCATCAACGTTTCCTCCGTGTGGGGAATATCGGGAGCCTCTTGCGAGGTCGCTTATTCAGCCAGTAAGGGTGGAGTAAATGCTTTTACCAAGGCGTTAGCCAAAGAATTAGCACCTTCTGGCGTAACTGTAAACGCGGTAGCTCCAGGAGCGGTTAATACGAATATGTTGTCTAACCTCCAGGAGGATGAGGTCCGGATGCTTGAGGATGAGATTCCGGCGGGACGTTTGGCTACTCCTAATGAAATCTCCTCACTGATTTACTTTTTGGCCCTGCCAGAATCCGGGTATATTACTGGACAGATCATTAGCCCTAACGGTGGCTGGATTACGTAATGCTTAACTTGGAGAAAAGCTCCAGCATAAGAATCTATCTTCTGAGACATATTATAAGTGTTGTTTTTTAATCTCTCGTAAGGCGGCTTACAGCCTGTATGCAGGTGTTTGACCGTAAACATGAAGGAGGATTTAAGATGACACAAGACGATAGCGTAATCAAAAATTTTGACACCTGGAAGAAATTCCTAGGTAAACGGGTTGTACAGGCGGAGAAACTTGGGATGAGTCAAGACACAATCTCAAAGCTGGCTTTTGAAATCGGGGAATTCCTTGATGAAAAAGTGGATCCAGCTAACACTCAAAACCGTGCGATCAAAGAGCTATGGGATGTCGGCAACGATGAAGAAAAGCAAACGATTGCTAAACTCATGGTCAAGTTGGCGAAAGACAACGCCTAAGCTTGCGGAAAAGCTCCCCCTGTGGGAGCTTTTCTGCAATTATTACAGGACTGACCTTGCCTTTCATTTTTATTTTATATATCATTAACATGACCCGTGTAAAAGACCGCTTTGCCGGGGCAGCTTTTTTTGCTGTATTGGCAAAGGGTAGGGAAAAGGAATCTATGAGGTGTACAAGTGGAATATAAACAGTGGTATATGGAATACAAGATTCACAAGAACAGACCCGGTCTGCTTGGTGATATCGCTTCAATGTTAGGGATGCTGGAAGTTAACATTCTGACGATTAATGGAGTCGAAGGAAAAACTCGCGGAATGTTGCTGGAGACCAATGATGATGAGAAAATTATGCTGATGGGTGAAATGCTCAAAAAAGTTGATAATATTACAGTTTCAGCTCTGCGGTCTCCAAGGCTCGTGGACAAGCTGGCTGTGCGCCATGGGCGATATATTGAACGGGATTCAGATGATCGGAAGACGTTTCGTTTCACCCGCGATGAGCTAGGTTTATTGGTTGATTTTCTCGGTGAGCTGTTTAAAAAAGATGGGAATCAGGTTATAGGACTTCGTGGTATGCCCCGTGTAGGAAAGACGGAATCCATTATAGCTGGCAGTGTCTGTGCTATGAAACGCTGGACATTTGTCTCGTCCACACTATTGCGGCAGACGGTGCGCAGTCAATTGGCTGAAGATGAGATGAACCCACATAATGTATTTATTATTGATGGTATAGTCAGTACGATCCGCTCTAATGAGAAGCATTATAATTTATTGCAAAATGTTATGAGCATGCCAAGCACAAAGGTTATTGAGCATCCAGATATTTTCGTACGCGAATCTGAGTATAGTTATGATGACTTTGATATTATTATTGAGCTGCGGAATAATCCAACTGAAGAAATCTTGTACGAGTCATTTACGACGAGCTACAGTGATGATTTATAGAACACAAACGATGAAGAATACACTTCCGAGCATGTTTTTTTATAAAGCTGGTTAAGGAAGTTTACATTCATAGAACTTACAGGAGGTGATGGTATGTCGGAACTGGGCCGGCAATTGAAAGAGGCACGTCTGCAAAAAGGGATGAGTCTTGACGATGTCCAGGAAGTAACAAAAATTCGCAAAAAGTATTTGGAAGCCATCGAGTCTGGAGACTACAAGGTGCTTCCAGGAAGTTTTTATGTGAGGGCGTTTATCAAAACGTATGCAGAAGCAGTAGGCATGAGTCCTGACGAACTGCTTGAGGAGCATGGGAACGTACCTGCACCACCCGCAGACACGACCATGGAGACGGTGATTCAAAAGCGCAGCCGTAGACCCGAAACCGAACGGAATGCAAAATGGCTGCCAACAGTGCTGATGTGGACATTCCCTATATTGATTATTGTAGTGATTTACATTTATGCTTCTAGTTTAAACAAAGCAGACCCTGATCAAGTTGATCAAACAAATATCACAAATAATGTGCAGGATCCTAATACAGCACAAACTTCTCCACCCGCATCAGGAGGCGGTGTTGTAGCACCTACTTCCTCGGCAGGTGCAGAAGCAACTACTGAGCCAACTACGGAGCCTACGCCAACACCGACACCAACGCCGTCTCCTCAATCTATCACGGTTACACCAGATGGGAAGTCAGGCAAAACAACGAAATTTAAGGTTACAGCTCCTGCCGGAAGCGAAGTTAAGGTTGAGATTGTTGCATCTGGAGTAAGCTGGCTTGAAGTTTATAAAGGCGAGAACTCTAAAGGTGAAAAACTCTCCTTCGGAAATACTGCAGCAGGAGAAACTATGAGCTTCGTTCTGGGCAGTGAAGGTATGTATATTAAGTCTGGGTATTCCCCAGCAACTGAGATTACCGTAAATGGTCAAGTAATCACGGATGAGAAGACGTCCTCACGTCTCCTGCTTAATCTTGACGACGGTTCTGGAAGTGAAGGTACTCAAAGTGAAGGGACAGGCGAATAACAAATAGGATGTATAGACTTTGTCTTTAGGGAGAACATAAGACTGTTTTCAGTTTTAGCCAAAGTGAGGTGTACATCTTATGACAGTTAGCTGGATTGTAGCTGGCCTTGGGGTTGTTGTCAGTCTTATCGGATACTATTTGACACCAGGTGCTTGGGGATACGGAATTCTCGGATTCGGTATTGCACATATTGTGCTAGGAATTCTGGATATGTTTCGTAATCCGGTCCGAAGCAGATAGAAGCTGTAGAAATGAACGTCTCCAACGATTTACTTCCGTTGGAGACGTGTTTCTACCCTTTGAACCAAACTCACTCGAAGGAAAAGCTCCACTTAGTGGGGCTGTTTTCTATGTCGGGTGAGCTACATAATGATTTATCCAAAATTAGACTTAATAGTACCATTCTCTTATAATAGTAGCAGACTAATTGTATAAAGGACGTGGAGTTTAATGAGTTCAGAATGTTCATTTGATATTGTATCCAAAATGGATATGCAGGAGTTAACGAATGCTATTCACCAAACAGAGAAAGAGATCGACAACCGCTTTGATTTTAAGAACAGCAAAAGCAGTCTGAAGATGGAGAAAGACGCACTTATTATCGCCTCTGAAGACGAATATAAGCTAAATGCTGTTATTGATATTTTACAATCAAAGATGGTGAAAAGAGGCATTACCCTAAAGAATCTGGATTTCGGTAAAGTAGAACCGGCTTCCCTGGGATCTGTGCGTCAACGTTTAGGGCTTAAGCAAGGCATTGATCAGGAGAATGCGAAAAAGATTAATATTCTGATCCGTGATTCAAAATTAAAGGTGAAGAGCCAGATCCAAGGGGATCAAATTCGTGTGACTGGTAAGAGCCGCGACGATTTGCAGCAGATTATTCAGATCTTGCGTAAAGCTGATTTACCACTGGATTTACAATTCATGAACATGAAATAGAATTTTGTGCCCCGCAGTGCTTATTAGCACTAACAACGCGGGGTGCTTTCTGTTTTTTTGACACCTATTTATTGCTATAATATACTTGCTTATGTAGAAATGGATTAGCCTGATTTAGGCAATTTGTATGAACGATTTAGGGGAGGAAAACTTCAGTGAATTTGCCCAACCGCATCACGCTAGCTCGTATTTGCCTGATCCCGATTATGATGTTTTTTTTACTGGTGGATTTCAGTTTTTATCCAGAACCGATACATTGGGGCTCGTTTCAGCTATCTGTTAATCATTTGGTAGCAGCTGTAATCTTTTTGCTTGCGGCCAGCACGGATGGAATAGACGGCTACATTGCTAGGAAATATAATATGGTCACCAATCTCGGTAAACTCCTTGATCCACTTGCGGACAAACTGCTGGTATCTGCAGTTCTGATTTCACTTGTGGAGCTAGGCAGATGCGATTCATGGATTGCTATTGTAATCATCAGTCGTGAGTTTGCAGTCACCGGACTTCGCCAGATTGCATTGCTAGAGGGAAAAGTGGTTGCCGCCAGCAAATGGGGCAAGATAAAGACGGTTGTACAAATTGTTGCGATCTCACTGCTGTTGTTGAATAATTTCCCATTTCAATTTGTCAGTATTCCTGTAGACGATATTGCTATTTGGGCCGCAGCGCTGATCACTATTTATTCTGGAATTGATTATTTTGTGAAGAATAAGGATCTGCTACAGCTGCATAATGCGTAAGCATGTAAGCTGGATATACAAGGAAAGGTAATAGGTGAAGCACCTATTACCTTTTTTGAAATCCAAAAGCAGTGTACCTACATTATAACGAGGAGGCGAAAGCCAGGTATGAAAGCGGAGATTATTGCAGTAGGGACAGAGCTTTTGCTCGGTCAAATCGTGAATAGTAATGCCCAGTTTTTGTCTATAGAGCTAGCTGCCATCGGGATCGATGTATACTTTCAAACCGTTGTCGGTGATAACAGCAGCCGCCTGCAGCAAGCCATCGAGATCGCTCAGAGTCGGGCCGACGTTATTATCTTTACGGGCGGAATTGGCCCCACTGAGGATGATCTGACTAAAGACGCACTGGCTGCATCGCTAGGTAGAACGCTCCATATTGATCGTTTGGCGATGGATCATGTACAACGTTTCTTTGATGATCGTAAGATCGTTATGACCGAAAATAACCGCAAACAGGCACTTATAATTGAAGGAACTACACCGTTGCCGAATGAAATCGGTCTTGCGGTTGGGATTGCTTTTGAGCATGAGAAGAAATATTATATTGTGCTTCCAGGTCCACCTCGTGAGATGAAACCGATGTTCGTTGATAAAGCAGTACCGTGGCTACAGCAGCAAGCTTTGACGAACGAAACACCGCTTTATTCAAAAATGCTCAAATTTGCCGGCATTGGAGAATCGTTGCTGGAGGACAAGCTCATTGAACTGATTCGCAGTCAGACTGATCCAACGATTGCTCCGTATGCCAAAGAGGGAGAGGTAACTGTTCGTATTTCGACAAAGGCCCCTTCTGAGCATGAAGCTACAAAGAAGCTGGAGATACTGGAACAACAAATCAAGGAGATTTTGCCGGAACATTTGTATGCGAACATTGATGTACCGCTGGAGCAATTGATTGTGGATTGGATGGCGGATGCCGGCCTGACCTTAAGTGCGGCAGAGAGCTGCACCGGAGGTTTGCTGATGGAGAGCATAACAAATATTCCAGGCAGTGCTTCGATGTTTGCCGGCGGAATCGTCTGCTATTCGAATGACCTAAAGAAAAAGCTACTGAATGTGCCAAGTGCTTATTTGGAGGGACCCAATGCTCCTGGAGCCGTAAGTCGAGAGGTTGCCGAGGTGTTAGCTGACCAAGTGAGAATGATTGCAGACAGCGATTTTGGCTTATCTGTTACAGGTGTAGCCGGACCGGGTTATTCTGAACGCAAGCCTGTTGGACTTGTATTTATCGGCTTGGCTGAACGGGGACGTAAGACAGAGGTCTATGAGCTTAATCTTAAAGGTACACGGGAAAATATCCGGTTGCGTACTGTTAAGGCTCTGCTGTATCGCCTCTGGCGGAGACTTGAGGAACGCAAGGTGGAGACACCTCTTGAGGGTTCAGACTTGTAATGGGAGATTAGCCCAGTTATAATATACACATACGGAAGAACCGTGGCACTGAGATTTCTTTGCTGCGGTTTTTTGTATATTTGCAGAGATTTTGATCACGATGGCTACTCATGATCATAAGTCGTTGATGTCCGGTGAAGTGGGGAATTTAATTAACTTCTATCTCCGGAGGGAGGCTTACAATAAAAGGGATAAATAACGCCCAAGACAAAAAAAACGAATGTATGTTCGAAAAAAAGCTTGGCAAGACCTTAAAAACACGTTATTATATTACTATAAACAGTGAAGGAAGTGGTCTGATTGTCAGATCGTCGTGCAGCGCTTGATATGGCGCTTCGTCAAATAGAAAAACAATTTGGTAAAGGTTCGGTAATGAAACTGGGAGAATCCACGCATATGCAAGTGGAAGTTGTACCTAGCGGATCTTTGGCACTTGATATTGCGTTAGGTATAGGCGGACTTCCAAAGGGACGTATTATTGAAGTATATGGACCGGAATCTTCAGGTAAAACAACAGTTGCTCTTCATGCTATTGCAGAAGTGCAAAGACAAGGCGGACAAGCTGCATTTATCGATGCCGAGCATGCGCTTGATCCGAAATATGCACGTAACTTGGGCGTAAATATCGATGAGTTGCTGCTTTCTCAGCCAGACACGGGTGAACAAGCGCTGGAAATCGCCGAAGCACTCGTTCGTAGTGGAGCCGTTGATATTATTGTCGTTGACTCCGTTGCTGCTTTGGTACCTAAAGCTGAAATTGAAGGCGATATGGGTGATTCCCACGTTGGACTGCAAGCTCGCTTGATGTCTCAAGCACTTCGTAAGCTTTCTGGTGCCATTAGCAAATCCAATACGATCGCTATCTTTATCAACCAGCTTCGTGAGAAGATCGGTGTTATGTTCGGTAACCCTGAGACAACTCCGGGTGGTCGTGCATTGAAATTCTACTCTTCTGTACGTTTAGATGTACGTCGCGTAGAGAGCATCAAGATGGGGAACGATGTGGTTGGTAACCGTACTAAGATCAAGATTGTGAAGAATAAAGTAGCTCCTCCATTTAAACAGGCTGATGTTGATATCATGTACGGTGAAGGGATTTCCAAAGAGGGAAGTCTTGTAGATATCGGTACTGAAATGGATATCGTGAATAAAAGTGGTGCATGGTATTCCTACGAAGGCGAGCGTCTCGGTCAAGGTCGTGAGAATGCTAAACAGTTTTTGAAGGAACATCAGGATATAGCCCTTATTATTGAGAATAAGATCCGTGAAGCAAGTAATTTATCCACTATTGTTGCTGCGCCGAAGAATGAGGATATTATTGCAGAGCAAGAAGAAGAAGAGAAATTGCTTCTCGAAATCGAATAGTATATTAAGCAATAGGACGCCCTGTGATTGATTGTTGCAGGGTGTCTTTTCTTAACAAGTAATGAAAGTAAGACGATAACTGATCTATTGCTATGAGGTGACAAACAACTATGGTAATACAACTGGATTTTGAAGCAGAAGAACAAGATGAGCAGGTGTTATCTGATTTTCCTGAAGGAGAACTCTTAGAGATCACTAAAGTAGAACGTCAAAAGAAATCTGATCACCGTTATATCATACATTTCGGAGCATATAACATGACTGTGCACGAGGACGTCATGATTAAATATCGAATGATTTCTGGTAATTCTTTTATGAAGGCCGATCTGGAGGAAATTGTTGTAGCTGATGAGCGTCAGCGAGCTTATGTAGAAGGCCTCCGTTATCTGGAACGTAAACCACGCACCGCTATGGAAATGACTCGCCGTTTACGCCAGAAGGAAATAGGAGAGACTATTATTGCGGAAGTGGTGCAGCGGCTGCAGGAGGAAAGACTTCTTGATGACCCTTTATATGCTAAGCAATGGGCCGAGCAACGAATAGCGAACCAGCGAAAAGGGAAGATGTGGATTCGACAAGAGCTACGTGAGAAAGGGATTGACAAAACCCTTATATCGGAAGCTTTGGAGAATATTACTCCTGAACAAGAGCTGGAGAGTGCACTCGAAACTGGGCGCAAGAAATGGAATCTCATCCGTGGAGACGCTTCTGATAAACGAAGAAAGACTGGAGCCTTCCTTATGCGCCGTGGATTCTCGGGCGATATGGTTCGCCAAGTGATCAATACTTTACTTGCGGAAGACAATTATGAAGGTGAAGATGAGGAGTTTTACTAGAATCACTGATTCTCTTGACATTAATGCGTATATCGACTCTCTTGACAATGTCTTTTTATAAATAATAAAATATAACATGAATCGGCATAAAATTAGAATCCTTTTTCCTTCCCAAAAAGGAGACTGTTTTAAACGGTTCACGTACAACTCATATGAAATGTAATCGCCGGATAAGGCGGGCAGTGTGCATGTGCAGCATGTGCAGTATGGCAATCGGTTGTTTACCGGTTTTTTGTATGGTGATGAACGGATAGTTAAACAACTGCACAATTCCCAGGGATATACCTTGGAGAGGAACCAACGAGGAGGTGAACAGATGCTGGAATCATGGATCTGGGTCATTATCGTTCTCGTTGTAGCTGCAATATTCTTTGGGTTCGGTTATTTTATTCGTAAATCCCTTGCAGAAGCTAAAATCCAAAGCGCAGAAAGAGAAGCCGTTGTCATCGTTGAGAATGCGAAGAAGGACGCTGAGGCGCTGAAGAAAGAAACAGTATTGGAAGCTAAGGACGAAGTCCATAGAATCCGTACTGAAGCTGAGAAAGAAACTCGTGAACGTCGGAATGAAATCCAACGGCAAGAGAGACGTTTGCTGCAAAAGGAAGAATCTCTGGATAAAAAAATGGAATCGCTTGAAAGAAAAGAAGAACAAGTAGCTAACAAAGAGAAACGAATTGATGAAACCCAACAGCAAATTGATGTTATTTACAAAAACCAAGTCACTGAATTGGAACGTATCTCCAATTTAAGCATCGAAGATGCAAGAAGTATCATTCTTAGCAATGTTGAGCAAGAAGTTCGCCATGAAACGGCACAAATGATCAAAGAAATTGAACAGCAGGCGAAAGAAGAAGCGGATAAGAAATCCCGTGAAATCATTACACTCGCTATCCAACGCTGTGCAGCTGATCACGTAGCGGAAACAACGGTTTCAGTTGTTACGTTGCCGAATGAAGAGATGAAAGGTCGGATTATCGGTCGTGAAGGCCGTAATATTCGTGCTTTGGAAACTCTTACAGGTATCGACCTCATTATTGATGATACGCCGGAAGCAGTTATTTTGTCGGGATTTGATCCAATCCGCCGTGAAGTGGCCCGTACGGCACTTGAGAAATTGGTGGCTGATGGACGTATTCACCCCGCTCGTATTGAAGAGATGGTGGAGAAATCCCGCAAAGAAGTGGACGAACGGATTCGGGAATATGGTGAGCAAGCTACTTTCGAAGTGGGCGTTCACGGTTTGCATCCAGATTTGATCAAGATTCTGGGGCGTCTGAAATTCCGTACAAGCTATGGTCAAAATGTATTGAAGCACTCCATGGAGGTTGCTTATTTAACAGGACTGATGGCCGGTGAGCTTGGGGAAGACATCGTGCTTGCAAAACGTGCAGGATTACTCCATGATATCGGCAAAGCGCTGGATCATGAAGTGGAAGGTTCGCATGTTGAGATTGGCGTTGAACTAGCGAAGAAATATAAAGAACATCCGGTTGTTATCAACAGTATCGCATCTCATCATGGAGACTGCGAAGCTACTTCGGTTATTGCTATGTTGGTTGGTGCCGCTGACGCATTGTCGGCAGCTAGACCTGGTGCTCGCCGTGAAACACTGGAAACGTATATTAAACGTCTAGAGAAACTGGAAGAAATCTCAGAGTCGTTCGAAGGCGTTGAGAAATCATTTGCTATTCAAGCGGGCCGTGAGGTGCGCGTGATGGTACAGCCAGAGAAGATTGACGATGCAGAGGCATTCCGTCTTGCTCGCGATATTACGAAGATGATTGAAAGTGAACTGGATTATCCAGGACATATCAAGGTTACCGTTATTCGTGAGACACGGGCTGTTGAATACGCTAAATAGGCAATAAGTAGATAACATACGCTTTGGAAATAACGATATTTATGATCGTTTCCTGGTACATGTTTCTGCTAGGAATATAAGGTTAAAGGATAAGATATAACTTATACTTTCTTATATTTGATGAAAATTGGCCCCTAAGCGGGGCCTTTTTTCTTTTAAATATGAAGACTTATCCGCTAGATGGAGAGGTTAAGATTAGGAGGAGAGAAACATTAAAGTACTATTCATTGGAGATATCGTAGGTAGTGTGGGCAGGAAGGCACTTCGGGAGATGTTGCCCTCATTAAAAAGCAAATATCAACCACATATAATCATAGTTAACGGTGAAAATTCTGCTGCCGGTAGAGGTATTACTAAAGCGATCGCAAATGAATTTTTTAACTGGGGCGTTCACGGAATCACCATGGGTAATCACACATGGGACAACAAGGATATCTTCGAGTTTATCGACGATGAGGCTCGGATTATCCGTCCTGCTAACTTTCCTCCAGGAACACCGGGAAGAGGATATACAGTTGTTAAAGGTAACGGCAAAGAGCTAGCTATAGTTAACCTGCAAGGCCGTACATTTTTGCCTGCGATTGATTGTCCTTTCCGTGTGGGTGAAGAAATTGTGGAAGAACTGCGTAGAGATCATAAATGCATTCTCGTTGATTTCCATGCAGAGGTTACCTCTGAGAAAATCGCCATGGGCTATTTCATGGATGGTCGCGCGTCAATTGTAGTAGGGACCCATACTCACGTTCAGACGAATGATGATGTGATTTTGCCGGGTGGAACGGCTTACTTGACCGATGCGGGCATGGTTGGTTCAAGCGAAGGGATTCTGGGTATGGAAAGAGATGCAGTACTTTATAAGTTCACTACACAGCTTCCAGCACGATTTGTTGTTGATGAAGGCAAATGGCAGCTTCACGGTTTATTTGCAGAATTAGACGAGAATACTGGCGCGGCTACCCGTCTGGAGAAAATACGGCTACGTGAAGATGAATGGGTAATGAGCTAGTAGTAGGATAAGATAAGCGATTTTCCGGGTAATTTCGCCGAATAAGGGTAAAGTGTGATATTTATTATATCGAAAAAGAGTATCTATTGTACCATTTTCTCCAGAGTAGTCCGCAAAAAGAAGGAATTATTTCTTCTCTCGCGAATAACATCTAAAGTAGTGGAAGAACACCATTATTTTCCCAGGGGAGGTACTTACTATGGATGTATTAAAAGTATCAGCTAAATCCAATCCAAATTCCGTCGCCGGCGCTTTAGCAGGTGTTCTTCGTGAACGTGGATCGGCCGAATTACAAGCTATTGGAGCTGGAGCACTGAATCAAGCAGTCAAAGCAGTTGCCATTGCCCGGGGATTTGTTGCACCAAGCGGAGTAGATTTGATCTGCATTCCGGCATTTACAGACATTGTGATTGATGGAGAGGATCGAACCGCGATTAAATTGATTGTAGAACCCAGATAATAGAAGCATAGAACGGATGAACCTGTTTACTTATGTAAACAGGTTTTTTGCTTTTGATATATAGTCTGGTGTTTTTAAGCATAGAATCTGGAATAGGGCTGCATGAAAGCGAGGGCTTGGGATGAGAACCGATAAGCTACAGGTTGCGGATTTTCATTGTGATGTGCTGAGTAAAATGCAAGCGTCACCGGATATGAATTTTATGAACGATCCTCGGTTGGATGTTACCGGAGAGCGGTTGGTAGCGGGCGGTGTGGAATTGCAGATTTTTGCAATATACCTTTCGGCAAGTAGAGGTAGACCTAGCTTTGAGAATGTTTTAGGACAAATTGATTTGTTCCGGCAAAAAATAATAGGCTCAGAGAGCCTTCAGTGGCTGCGTTGGAAGGAGGAGGTAGGAAAACGAACAGCTGGAGCATCCCCGTGGGGAATGCTCTCTCTGGAGGGTGTAGACGGTCTAGAAGGGAACTTGTTTTATGCACAGCTCTGCTATGAGCTTGGCGTGCGGTTTTTGGGGATCACTTGGAATTATGCCAATTGGGCAGCGGACGGTGTTCTGGAGCAGCGCAACGGCGGTTTTACGGAGAAAGGGCACAAGCTGATTGAATGGTGCAACGACAGTGGAATGCTGCTTGATGTGTCGCATTTGTCTCAAGCAGGTTTTTGGGAGCTAGCCGACTTAAGCACACGTCCGTTTATAGCTTCCCATTCGAACGCTGCAGCAATCTGTGGGCATGTTAGAAATTTAAATGATGAACAGATTAAAGCTTTGATTGCAATGGACGGAAGAATGGGCCTGACCTTTTATCCGTGGTTTGTATGTGATGATGGAAAAGCTCGTATGAATGATTTGTTAAAGCATATTGATCATGTATGTAGTCTAGGTGGCGAGAAACATATGATGTTTGGTTCGGATTTTGACGGCATTGACACTTGGGTAGAGAACATGGAGCATCCGGGAAAGTACCCTGAGCTCGCGGAGCACCTGCTTCGTTACTATCCAGAAGCTTCCGTAAAAGGTTGGTTATATGAGAATGCGGTCTCCTACCTGCGCACAAACTTACCTTCTCAGGTGTCCAAATCATGACAATCCTGTTCTAAAAGTATGAATTATCGAAAAAAAGGCCCTCGTTATGATGTGGGGCTTTTTATTTTTGGTTAAGAAGATGTATAATGGTTAATGGCTTGTACAGATACTAGAGAAAATACAAGGAGTGACTTTACTATGAGTAAGACTGTACCCGTAGGTGTGTCGGCTAGACATATTCACCTTACGCAAGAGCATGTGGAGGCTTTGTTTGGCCCAGGATATCAATTAACGGAGTTCAAACCCCTCTCTCAACCAGGACAGTTTGCAGCAAATGAGCAAGTAGCAGTTATCGGCAGCAAAGGTAAATTTGACAAAGTAAGAATTTTGGGACCTGCTCGTCCGGCTTCCCAATTAGAAATTTCCCGTACTGATTCCTTCGCACTTGGCGTGAAAGCTCCAGTTCGCGAATCTGGAAATATTGATGGAACACCTGGCATTACGCTTAAAGGACCTGCTGGCGAAGTAGAATTGGAACAAGGCGTTATCATCGCCGCTCGTCACATTCACTTCCATACTTCTGAAGCTGAAGCTTGGGGCATTGCTGATAAGCAATTGCTTAAAGTTCGTCTCGGAGGCGACCGTGGTCTCGTATTGGAGAACGTAATTGCACGCGTATCAGACAGCTTTAAACTGGATATGCATATTGACACTGACGAAGCTAACGCTGCAGGTGCCAACAACGGCGATACTGCTGAAATCGTAGAATAGTCATCATAGTTATAGCAAAGATAAGAAGCGGGGGAGAAATCCTCCGCTTTTTTTGTGTGGCAGATCCGCATGCTGTAAGGATTGCGTGTTTGATCGGCGTGCTGTAAAGATTGCATGTCTGATCTGTGTGCTGTAAGGATTGTGTGGCTGAACTGCGTGCTGTAAGGATTGCGTGATTGATCGGCGTGCTGTAAAGATTGCATGTCTGATCTGTGTGCTGTAAGGATTGCGTGTTTGATTGGCGTGCTGTAAAGATTGCATGTTTGATCTGTGTGCTGTAAAGATTGTGTGGCTGAACTGCGTGCTGCAAGGATTGTGTGGCTGAACTGCGTGCTGTAAGGATTGCGTGGTTTACCCGACCGCTTGTACGTATCGGACTGTATCGCAGCTATTTCAGCATTTTGATCTATTTTGTCAAGGTATCGGACGGCATAGCTCTTATTGCTTTATATTTGTACTGATTTGGGCTTCAAAAGTGTGAATAACTGCATCTGAGTCCGATAGCATCGCCAAAATCAATGAATCTTCAAAATAAGGGTGTCTGAGTCCGATAGGTCAGCAGGATCAACATGATCAAAAGGATCAACATGATCAACATGATCAACAGCAGGATCAACAAAAGATACGCCGCAGGGATAAATTGAGGAGGAGTATTTTACGATTAGCAAAATATTTCTGTAAGAGTAGAACGGATTGTATCCTGAAATGGATTATTAATGAAAATTGGTGTGATGATAAAGAAAATCTATTATTATGTAACTTATTGTGTTATGATTATGGTTTATGACGTGATAAAAGGATTTATTGTTAAGAATATATGTATTAGAAATTAAGGAGACCCAATGACATTTAATGAACTGAATATTGTGCCTGCAATTTTGAAGGCTTTAAGCAAAGAAAACTATACATCACCTACACCAATACAGGAGCAGTCGATTCCAGCTGTATTAGCGGGTAGAGATTTACTTGGATGCGCGCAAACGGGAACAGGAAAAACAGCTGCATTTTCCGTGCCAATTATTCAATTGCTAAGCGAACAATCCAACCCAAACAAATCCAATAATGTGCGACGCATTCGCTCGTTGATTTTAACACCGACAAGAGAACTAGCGATTCAAATTGCTGATAACATAAAAGCGTATAGCCAATATACAGATATCCGCTCTGCTGCCATTGTTGGCGGTGTGTCACAGAAAGTGCAAGAGCGCGCACTGAATCAAGGTGCCGATATTCTTATTGCTACCCCTGGTAGACTTATCGACCTGATCAATCAGAAACGTGTAGATCTGCAATATGTACAAATTTTAGTTCTGGATGAAGCTGACCGGATGCTGGATATGGGCTTTATTCATGATGTGAAACGAATCATTGCCAAAATGCCTACGAAGAAGCAGACTTTGTTTTTCTCGGCAACGATGCCAACTGAAATTTCTAAATTGATCAAAACATTGCTTGTGAATCCAGTCAAGGTAGAAATCACACCCGTGTCATCTACTGCGGATAGAATCAATCAATCGATCTATTTATTAGAGAACGGAAATAAGCAAAACCAGTTGAATCTGCTATTACAGGATAAATCCATCGTTTCAGCTTTGGTGTTTACTCGTACCAAACGTGGTGCAGACCGTGTTACCCGAGATCTGGCTAAAGTGAACATTGCTGCTCAAGCTATACACGGCAATAAATCACAAAATGATCGCCAAAACGCCTTGCGGAATTTTAAAAGTGGTGCGACACGTGTTCTCGTAGCTACGGATATAGCTGCCCGCGGAATTGATATTGATGAGCTGTCTCACGTAATCAACTTCAACTTACCGAACATTCCGGAAACCTATGTGCACCGGATCGGTCGTACAGGCAGAGCGGGATTGAGTGGAACGGCAATTTCCTTTTGCGAAGCTGAAGAGCTTCCTTTCCTGAAAGATATTGAAAAATTGATTGGAAAATCGATTCCGGAAGTTAAGGATCATCCTTATCCGATGTCTCGTAAAACGCAAATGAAGACAGATCGTTCGGCGAAACCATCAGGTTCGAAAGCAGCAGCTTCGAGACCATCGTCTTCGAGACCGTCGAATTCCAAACCAGCAACTGCTAAACCTGCGGCAACAAAACCGGCAGCAACAAAATCAGCGGTCAAACCAGCAAAAGCAAAACCTAAGTCTAACCCTCCATTGAAGCCAAAGTCCGAGTGGTTCACAAAAGGAAGACAAAAAACGAGCAGCAGATAAGTTAGTTTGAATCCGTATCGTTTCTATAGCAAAATAAAAAAACCGTCAGAGTAAATCTGATGGTTTTTTATGTTTTAAGTCCTGATGATTTACAACAAAAACCAGCCGCTAAACAGTTCCTCACTGTACAACGGCTGTTGTTATTTCATTTATGCGGTTGCTTCAATTGTATTGTCCTGAACATAGGGGCTCAGTTCTTGCTGAAGTCCTGTGCTGATGGAAGTCATAGGGAGGCGAAGCGTATCCGAGGACAGTAGGCCGTTTTGGCTAAGCATCCATTTGATTGGAGCAGGATTCGATTCCTTGAACAATAGGCGGATGATCGGCAGTAGTTGTTCAAAGCTTTCTTTAGCGAAGTCCACTTGACCAGATGTAAAGGCTTCAAAGATACGAAGGCATTCTGCTGGATAAACGTTGGCAGTAGCGAGCATACCCCCAGCTGCTCCGCAGCTAAGCATTTCATAAAAGAGGGAATCATCGCCGCCAAGCACAGGTTTGGCACCTGTACGTACTAACTCCGTAACCATTTTTGTACTGCCTGAGCAGTCTTTTAAACCGACAACATTATTCATTTCTAGGATTGTACGTGCTGTATCTACCGTCATGGCGGTACCTGTACGACTTGGAATATCATAAGCCATGATAGGTATGCCTACTTCTGCAGCTTTGCGGAAATGGGCAATGATACCCTCTTGTGAAGGACGACTATAATAAGGTACGACTACTAGTGCACAATCAGCACCAAGCTTTGCAGCAATTTCCGTGCGTGCAACCGTAGAGGCTGTATCATTGGTACCTGTACCAACTACTAAGGGGATTGATGTGGATTGTAGAAGCTCACGGGAAGTGTTTACTAGAAGCTGCATTTCATTTACGGTTACAGTGGGCGATTCTCCGGTGGTTCCATTAACGACCAGACCTTGTATGCTGTTGTTAATAATGTTCTTTACATAACGCTGATACGAATCCAAATCAACTTCACCAGCAGCATTGAACGGGGTGACCACGGGGACATAAACTCCATAAATCTGTTGTTCTGTAAGCATAAATTATCGGCCTCCAAAATATTTTAATTCCTCTACATACACTTTACCATGGAAAGTAGCATCGTCGTTAGCTATAATAAATGATATGGATCATCAAAAATATTGATGTTAGGGTGAGGTAATGGATTTAACCTATTTACGAACCTTCCGCGAGGTGGCTAAACGTCAGAGCTTTACGCGAGCTGCTGAAGAATTGGGATATGCACAATCAAGTGTGACGATGCAGATACAGAAGATAGAGAAGGAATATGGAGTACCTTTAATAGAAAGGCATGGCCGTCAGCTGCGGCTTACCCCTCCAGGAGAAGAGTTATTGAAGCTGTTCGTGGAGATTTTGGATTTGTATGATCGTTCAAAAGAAACCATCGCCCAGCAAATCGGAGGAACGATAACTATTGGGACGATAGATTCTTTAGCGGCCTTTTATTTACCTCCTTACCTGCAGCAGCTAAGGACTAAATTTCCTAAGCTGGATATTCATCTGCAAACGATGCAGGAAGCTAATCTTCTTGCCAAAATAAAAGATGGCGAAGTAGATCTAGGCTTAATGTTGGATCGCACCACTGCGGATTCCATCCTTGAGCGTACGATCGTCAGAGATGAGCCACTTGTATTGATAGCCCCCATTCATCATCCGCTTGCCCAGATGGATACGGTAACCCTACACGATCTGAATAACTGTGAACTAATAGTCTCGGAGGAAAGCTGTATTTACCGCAGTCTGTTCGAGAATTTGTTAAAAGAGCACGGGATCATCTTCCGCATAGGTTTTGAGCTTTCGAATCTGGAGGCCATCAAACGTTGTGTAATGAATGGTCTTGGAATTGCTTTGTTACCAAAAATCGTGGCAGAGGAAGAAATTGAACGAGGAAGCTTGGCGGAGCTGTCCTTTATTCATCCCGAAATTCACTTTGATCTGCAGCTTCTGATGCACCCTAAGAAGTGGAAATCACAACCGCTGCAATTTTTAATCCAAATGTTGCTTGCAAATCATTAATTTATTCCCATCAGGATCTTTCACAACAAACCAATGCTCATCTTGAATTTCAGTTACTAGCTCTACACCGAGAGCCTTCACATAATTGAAAGAGGCTTGCAAATCATCGGTCAGTAACAAAAAAGCTGGTGTTGTAATGGGCGGTGTTCCTTCAGGTTCTAAGCCGCCCCACAACGGCATCGTATCCAGGATGATTCCAGTGTTTCCCTGCATAGGCAGCGGGCATAAATGACCGTTCATGATCTTACAATCTGTCTCTGGAAGCCCCAGGACTTGGCAATACCAGCGACGGGATTTTTCAATATCATGTACGGGAATGAATACACTGCCAATTAAGTTCTTTACGGGGCTTTTTATTGTGGAATTTAAAGCGGACATTGCTTGTTCATTCATTTAAAGACCTCCCAAATCCGAAATGGATAAACCTTTATTTGGAAATTATGTATCTAATCTATTTAAATCATACAATCAATAGGATTGCAAGGGAATTGTAAATGGTTTTATTTTCATATGAAAGTAGCCAAAAAATTTGACATTGAAAATCAGTTTATGTTATATAAAAAGAAGAATTAGCACTCATCTAAGAAGAGTGCTAATCACGGAATGATGAATAATAAGGTTATTTTGAAAGGAGATTTATTTATTCATGGCCAAAAAAGAGTTTAAAGCCGAATCGAAAAGATTGCTGGAAATGATGATTAACTCCATTTATACACAACGGGAAATATTCCTGCGTGAGCTGATTTCCAATGCAAGTGATGCGATTGATAAGATCTATTACAAAGCATTAGCTGATGAAGGCCTGGTCTTCAATAAAGAGGATTATTATATTAAAGTGACCGCCGATAAGGCGAACAGAACCTTGACGATTTCCGATACAGGTATCGGGATGACACAAGAGGAGTTAGAGAATAACTTAGGTACAATCGCGAAGAGTGGATCTCTTGCTTTTAAGAAAGAGAACGAAGCTAAAGATGGCCACAACATCATCGGGCAGTTCGGGGTGGGCTTCTACGCTGCGTTTATGGTGGCTGATGACGTTATAGTGATCAGTAAAGCATTAGGCAGTGACGAGGCCTTTAAATGGGAGTCTAAGGGCGCTGACGGCTATACCATCGAGACTGTCGAGAAGGATTCTGTCGGTACTGATGTGATTTTGAAGATTAAAGAGAATACGGAAGAAGATCAATATGATGAATATTTGGAAGAATATCGCCTGAAATCCATCATTAAAAAATACTCCGACTTCATCCGTTTCCCAATCAAAATGGACGTGAAGGAGCAAAAGCCAAAAGAAGGCACGGAGAACGAGTTCGAAGAAGTTGTTCAAGAACAAACCGTAAACAGCATGGTGCCAATCTGGCGCAAGAACAAAAGCGAGCTTACTACAGAAGATTACGATAACTTCTATGCAGAGAAACGTTACGGCTTCGATAAGCCGCTTAAACATATTCATATCAGTGCTGATGGTGCTGTAGTGTACAATGCAATCCTGTTCATCCCAGAAAATACGCCGTTTGACTATTACACAAAGGAATATGAAAAAGGACTTGAGCTCTATTCCAACGGTGTGCTGATCATGAACAAATGTGCGGATCTGCTGCCTGATTACTTCAGTTTTGTAAAAGGTATGGTGGACTCAGAGGATCTTTCCTTGAACATTTCCAGAGAGATGCTCCAGCATGACCGTCAGCTGACTCTGATCGCTAAGAACATTAAAAACAAGGTAAAAAGCCAACTGCAAAGCCTGCTGAAGGATGAAAGAGAGAAATATGAGCAGTTCTATAATGCTTTTGGCAGACAGCTTAAGTTTGGTGTTTATAACGATTATGGGATGCACAAAGACACCCTTCAAGATTTGCTGATGTTCTACTCCTCTAAGGAGAAGAAGCTGGTTACGCTGGACGAATACGTCTCAAGAATGCCAGAAGATCAGAAGTATATCTACTATGCTTCCGGAGAGTCGATCGACAGAATCGAGAAGCTCCCGCAAACCGAGCTTGTATCGGATAAAGGGTATGAAATTCTCTACTTCACTGATGATATTGATGAATTTGCGATCAAGATGATTCAGTCTTATAAGGAAAAAGAATTTAAATCCGTATCCAGCGGAGATCTGGGGATCGAAGCCGACGAAGCGGACAAGCCAACGGAAGCGGAAGAGAACGAAAACAAGGAGCTTTTTGAAGCGATGAAGGACATCCTGTCCGGCAAAGTGAAAAATGTTAAAGCTTCCAAACGTTTAAAGACTCATCCGGTATGTCTTTCTGCCGAAGGTGAACTAACCATCGAGATGGAGAAAATCCTGAAATCGATGCCGAATGGCCAAGAGGTGCAAGCGGATAAGGTACTCGAAATCAACATCCATCACGAAGTGTTCCAGTCCTTGAAGGCGGCAGCAGAGAACGACAAAGAAAAGCTCGGTTTATATACGAACCTGCTGTACAACCAAGCCCTGTTGATCGAAGGTCTACAGGTTAGTGATCCTGTTCAATTCACCAATGATATTTGCAAAATCATGAAATAATATGAAGTACAGAGACCATCCAATTGTATTATGATTGGGTGGTCTTTTTTATTTCAGCATTTCATTTTGTTGTGCGAAAAAGGTAGTAATCAATTTCAGAGTCATTTTTTGTGCAACTGCTAATCGAATAGATGATTTCACCGTGTGTGCTTTTTTTACTCGTCACTTCGGAGCAGGTATCGGTTCTGACTCCTGTGTTGCTTCCACCGAATGCATCATTAGAGGTATCATAGCTATAATTAATCACGTTACCGTCAAATTTCAAATCCTTAAATATGGGATCGCCTTCATCTGTGTAACTTGTAACGCGTATATTGTCTGCTTTTTTGCTGGAGAGATTCGTTATAAATTGCTCAAATTTATCTAGGTTGTACACTTTTTCAAAAGAAACAATATCCCCTCTACTGATGGCTTCTTTGGAAGTATAGGGTTCACTTTTGGGAACAGAATTAACTTTATTATCGGAACAACCCCATACTCCTGCTAGTAAAAGAACAGTGAGTATAAGTAAATTTACTTTTTTCACTGAAGGACCTCCTTGTAACGTTGTAACGTATTTATATAAAAGACGGAGATTAACTGGAAAAGTTACAGTGAGCTTGATGTTTCATATTGACAATAAACTACAAATTGAGTATTATTTTCTGTAACTTGAATATGTAAAAGCAAAGAAGAGAAAGAGTACCACGGCAATTCTTTCAACAGAGAGCTCCGGTCGCTGAAAAGGAGTAAAGAAAACCCTTGGGAATATGGTCTCAGAGCTGCGCATCGAAACCTTATGGGTTGTAGGCTGCGCCGGAACCTGCATCCGTTACAGTGCTAGGGTATAAACGTTAATTAACGTCGTACCTGAAGAGGTAAATGTCATGAGGCATTTATAAAATTAGGTGGTAACACGTGAGTAGAACTCTCGTCCTTTGTGGATGGGAGTTTTTTTGTTGTCTAAAAAAGGAGGAGAAGGTTAATGAGTAATGTGTTTATAGGTGGTGCTTGGCCGTATGCGAATGGATCTTTACATTTGGGGAGATTATCCAGCGTGTTGCCTGGGGATGTGCTGGCACGATATTTTCGCTCCAAAGGGGATAACGTATTATATGTATCAGGCAGTGATTGCCATGGCACACCCGTAGCAGTTCAGGCTGCAAATGAAGGGATTACGCCCGGAGCTTTTGCAAGCAGATATCATGAAGAGTTTCTGAAGTGTTTTGAACAGCTGGGATTTAGTTATGATCTATATACTCGAACCGATCAACAGCAGCATCATAAGGTCGTGCAAGAGTTGTTTACAAAGCTGCTAGAGAATGGTCATTTATATAAAAAAACCATTGCGCAATGTTACTGCGAGGTGGATCAGCGCTTTTTGCCAGACAGATATGTGGAAGGGACTTGTCCGGTATGTGGCCAGCGGGCGCGAGGGGATCAATGTGATTATTGTTCTACGATTCTAGATCCTGCCGATTTGTTAGACAGAGTCTGCAAATTATGTGGGAATACACCAACAGAACGGCCGACAGAACATTATTATCTTAGCTTATCTAATTTTCAGTCTGAATTAACGGAATATGTAGAGGAAGCACAATTTTGGAGAGAAAACGCTATAAAACTGACCAAACGTTATTTACAAGAAGAGCTGCAGGACCGCGCGGTAACAAGAGACTTGTCTTGGGGTGTAGATGTTCCTGTGGCTGGATTTGAAGATAAAAAAATTTATGTTTGGATTGAGGCGGTAAGTGGTTATTTATCAGCCAGTAAGCAGTGGGCTGCACAGTCCGGAGGAAGCTGGGAGGATTTTTGGTTAGAGGAAAAAGGGGAGAATACCGCTTATTATGTGCATGGGAAAGACAATATTCCTTTTCACACCTTAATATGGCCGGCTGTGTTATTAGGAGCAGGGGGTCTGCATTTACCGGACAGGATTATATCTAGCGAATATTTAACCCTTGAAGGGCAGAAGTTCTCCACTAGCCGAAATTGGGCGGTCTGGATACCTGATATTTTAGAGCGGTATCAGCCAGATTCTATTCGTTATTTCTTAATTGCCAATGGACCCGAGAAGCGGGACACGGATTTTTCCTGGAGAGAGTTTATTTATAGCCATAATGGAGAGCTGCTTGGAGCATTTGGTAACTTTGTGAATCGTTCTTTGGCTTTTGTAGATAAGTTTTATGAAGGGAAAGTGCCGAATGGGCAATTGGATAAGGGGTGGAAGGACAATATCGACCTCTTGTATTTGGAATCAGGGCGGCTTATTGAGGCTGGGAATCTTAAAGATGCGCTGGAGTATATTTTTTCTTATGTGCGCAAGGCAAACCAGTATTTCGATCTGCAAAAACCTTGGATACAGATAAAAGAGGATCAGGTTTCTTGTGATTCTGCAATATACACATGTGTGCAGATTATTGCGAACTTAGCGAATTTGTTGCATCCGTTTCTACCGTTCTCTTGTGACAAGATCAGGGGGTTCCTGTCGTTAGCACTACCGAATTGGCAGCCTTGCTCGGTGCCCCCTTACCAACAGGTTACTGATTTACAATTATTGTTTGAACGAATTGATATTAGCCGTATTAAGGAAGAAGAGGATAGGCTAGATCAACAGCAAGTGAATAAATAGAGCTGGTATTTATCCATTCCTGAAGCTTTCAATAAACTTGGAAGCTAATGATGATAAGTATTTATCCTTAATCCAGACGGCGGCGACCCGTGTGCGTAGTGATTCACTACTGATTTCTTTATAGATCAAATTACTGTTACTCGTTAATTCGAAAGCGGATTTGGGGATGATTCCGATGCCAAGACCAGCGTTTGCCCAGAGCAGTGTTGTCCTAGCATCATCATTCATACAGAAAATCAGCGGATCAAAGCCGTTCTCAAGACATGTTTCCCGGATAAGCTGCTCAAAACGGCGGTAGATAATAAGCGGCTTATCCTTTAGCTCACCGATCTCCATAAAGTTTTCATCCGTTTTCCAGTCATACTCAGGTGTCATTACGGCAATCATAGGTTCAGCTTGTGTGTAAAGACATTCTAAATTTGTACCATTAAAGGGTGTCCTAACAATCCCGACTTCGACAATACCTTTATTCAAGAGGTCAATGATTCTAAAGGTATTTCCTTCATGTATCTCAAACTTTACACCTTTATAGGTTTTGTGAAATTCACATAGCCGATCTTGAAGCAACGTAGCTCCAGAGGAAGAAACTGTACCAATGGCTAGGGTTCCTTTTAAACCTTTGACAAAATCAGTGAGCTCACGGGCAGTGGAATCTGCCAGCTCCAGAATTTGTTGGGCACGGTCCCGCAAAATGGCTCCAGCTTCAGTGAGCTGCACGCTGCGTGGACCTCGTTCCACTAGCTTTACACCTAGTTCTTCCTCCAGGAGCTTTAGCTGCTGGCTCAGCGGAGGCTGGGCCATTTGCAGTTTTTTGGCTGCAGATGTAATCTGTCCTTCCTCAGCTATCGCCATAAAATATTTAAGTTGTCTAATATCCATATAAAAATCCTCCGAACTTGAGATATGCTAATCGTATGGGAGCGATACGAATCCAATATTATTAATATGTGAGTAGATATGCCATAATCATAACTGTTCTTATACATATTTCAAGTGGTTAAATACTTCTTATGTTGGGTGTGGATGAATTTGTTCAAAATTGCAGTATATTTAAAGCCGTACAAAAAAGAAGCGATCATAGGACCGATCTTTAAACTGATGGAAGCGATTCTGGAGCTGATTTTGCCTACCATTGTCGCATTGATCATCAACAACGGGGTTGGCAATCATGACAGCGCCTATGTTTACCGCATGGGTGGCCTAATGGTGCTGATGTCACTGCTTGGCTTCGGCTGCTCCATGGTATGCCAATACTATGCAGCCCGGGCTTCACAGGGATTCGGTACGACACTACGCAATAAGATGTTTAGACATATTACATCTTTGTCGTATGCTGAGCTGGATACCTTAGGTACGCCTACACTGATTAATCGGATTACCAATGACGTAAACCAACTGCAAATCGCTGTGGCTATGCTGATTCGTCTAGTTATTCGTGCTCCGTTTATCTGCATCGGGGCTATCCTAATGTCGATGATTTTGGATTTTAGATTATCGCTGATTCTAATAGCGGCAACACCGGTTTTTGGCATTATTTTATATTTTATTATCACCCGCAGTGCTCCTTTGTACCGAAAATACCAACAGAAGCTGGATGCCCTAGCGCTCGTACTGAGTGAGAATTTGTCGGGGATTCGAGTGATTCGTGCTTTTGCCAAAAGACGTACAGAAAAAGAACGTTTTGATGCCTCATCCGAGGATTTGACTACTACAGCGATCCGGGTTTCACGGATTTCCGCTTTGCTTGGGCCGATGACTACACTTGTAGTAAATGCGGCGATCATAGCTATTTTGTGGGTAGGCGGAATTCATATCGATGGGGGCCGATTGTCTCAAGGGGAGATCATTGCCTTCATCAATTACATCACTCAAATCTTGCTGGCGCTGATAGTGGTCTCTAACTTGGTCATTATTTTTACAAAAGCCTCATCCTCAGCTAATCGTGTAAATGAAGTCTTGGGAGTTAAGGTATCCGTGTCCGAGGAAGGAAATGTTGTGATTGCTGAACCTGATCGTGCTGTCCCTGCTATACAATTCGATCACGTATCCTTTGGGTATAATACGACAGGTGAATCGGCATTAGAGGATATATCTATAGTAATTAATCGCGGAGAGACTGTGGGCCTGATTGGCAGTACGGGTTCAGGTAAGTCTACTTTTGTGAATATGATCCCTCGTTTTTATGATGTGGTGCAAGGTGAAGTGAAAGTGGATGGTGTGAATGTCCGAGATTACAAGCTGCACCAGCTTCGTGAGAAAATAGGGATTGTACCACAAAAAGCTGTGCTGTTTACAGGAACAATCACTGAGAATATACGTTGGGGCAAGGAAGATGCTACTGAGGAAGAAATCATGCAGGCAGCCTCTATTGCTCAAGCGGAGGAGTTTATACGTAAATTACCTGAAGGCTTGAATACGCAAGTATCTCGTGGTGGATTAAATTTATCCGGTGGACAAAAGCAGCGCTTAACCATAGCTCGTGCAGTAGTAGGTAAGCCATCGATTCTTATTCTGGATGACTCCTCCAGTGCGCTGGATTTCTCCACAGATGCGGCACTTCGTAAGGCTCTTAAAGAGAGCAGCCAGGAAATGACCGTGCTCCTTGTCTCGCAGAGGGTAAGCACTGTAAGACAAGCGGATAAAATAATGGTATTTGAGGAAGGGCGGATCGCCGGTGTCGGAACCCATGAGGAGCTGATGCAGGGTTGTGAAGTGTATAAAGAAATCTGCCTGTCCCAGCTATCAAGTGAGGAGTCGGGCCAATGAACAAAAATAACATTTGGAAAAGATTAATTGTATACACAGGGCATTATAAAAAAATAGCTATAGGTGCAGTAGTCTGCGCAATACTCAGTGTGATTGCCAGTCTAATTGGCCCACTGCTTATCGGCAGCGCCATCGATTTTATGATCGGGCCGGGAGAGGTTGATTTTGACGCCGTACTTAGACTGCTTTTAATTCTGGCAGGGGTGTATATTGTCGGCAGCTTTTTCGGATGGCTTCTTACCTACCTGACTAATCGAATTGCCTACCGGACTGTATATGACTTACGGCGGGAGCTTTTTGATAAATTAAATGTTTTGCCGTTAAAATTTCATGATAACCACCCGCAAGGGGACAGCATCAGCCGGTTTGTTAATGACATGGATGCGGTCTCTGATGGACTGCTGCAAGGCTTCTCAACACTGCTCACGGGGATTATCACCATCGTGGGGGCAATTGCACTCATGTTGTACATTAGTCCTTTAATGACCCTAGTTGTTCTTCTGTCAGCACCCGTTACATTTTTTGTGGCAAGATTCATTACGATGCGCTCCCAGAAGATGTTTAAGGAGCAGGCTAAAATTCTGGGCGGTCTCAACGGATACGTGGAGGAAATGATCGGCGGACAAAAAGTGGTCACTGCTTATCATTATGAAGACCGTGCACTGACACAGTTTGAAGAACGAAACGAGACTTTGTACCAGACTGGCGTGAAATCACAATTTTACGGTTCCTTGTCCAATCCGACAACACGGTTAGTAAATAATATTACTTTCTCTGTTATCGCGATGATCGGAAGTGTTATGGTGATTCGCGGGCTTGTGACGGTAGGGGATTTGTCCAGCTTTTTGATCTTCTCCAACTTGTTCGCTAAGCCGTTTAATGAAATTACAGGTGTGATTACGCAGCTTCAATCGGCAACAGCATCAGCGCAGCGGATTTTCGCCATTCTAGACCTATCGCCAGAACCAGCGGATGCAACAGACGCCAAAATTATGAATACAAGCCAAGGAACGATTACCTTTGAGAAAGTATCCTTTGCTTATAATCCTGAACGTCCTCTGATTAATGATTTCAGTCTGGAAGTGAAGCCAGGTACCCGGGTTGCGATTGTAGGGCAGACGGGAGCGGGAAAGACGACGCTGGTTAATCTGCTTATGCGTTTTTATGATGTGGATAGGGGTTCCATCAAGATTGACGGCGTGGATATCAAGACGATTACCCGTGACAGTCTGCGGCGTAATTTCGGGATGGTGTTGCAGGACACTTGGCTGTTTGGCGGCACGATTAGAGAAAATATTGCCTACGGCAAACCTGAGGCTACCCAAGAAGAGGTCATCGCTGCTGCTAAGGCTGCAAATGCTCATAGCTTCATTAAACGCCTGCCTGAGGGATATGATACAAAGATCAGTGGCTCAGGAGATAATTTGTCGCAAGGACAAAAGCAGCTGCTAACCATAGCACGAGTGATGCTCGTAGATCCGCCAATGCTCATTTTGGATGAAGCCACCAGTAGTATTGATACACTGACTGAGGTACGGATTCAGAAGGCTTTTCTAAAAATGATCGCTGGCCGGACCAGCTTTGTAATTGCTCACCGTTTGTCGACGATTCGAGAATCGGATCTCATTCTTTTCATGAAGGACGGAGACATTGTGGAGAGTGGTACGCATGACCAGCTCCTAGCCAGCGGTGGATATTACGCCAGATTATATAACAGTCAGTTCGCATCAGCTTAGACTTTGCATTTAGAAAAAGAGCATTCAATCCCGAATTTGGGGATGAATGCTTTTTTTTGATGAGTGGGTTAGTTTGGCTTAGTTACCTTACCTTACCTTACCTTACCTTACCTTACCTTACCTTACCTTACCTTACCTTACCTTACCTTACCTTACCTTACCCTTGCGGACCGTATTGCAGCTAAATGGTGTTTTTGGCGCCTTTTTTCAAAGTAACGGACTGCATAGCACTTATTCGGCTGATTTTGCAGCTAAAAGGAGCGGATATGGCACAATAGCTGCATCTGAGTCCGAACGGAGTGAAAAAGGGCATGAATTTGCGAAATAAGGGCGCCTCGGTCCGATACGTAGCAATGGCAGCCATCATCAAAGGTAGATTGCTTCTGATCCGGAGTAGAATGCTTAGAAAGTAGTTCGCTTAGTGTTCCCAAGTAGTTAGCTCGCTGTTACCAAAATCGTTTGCTTAGTGTTCCAAAGTTAGCAATCTCATCGTCACCAAAGTAGTTAGCTCATCGTCCCCAAAGTCGTTTGCTTAGCGTACCAAAGTTGCTATCTCATCGTCAGCAAAGTAATTTTTTACCCTTACGGACCGTATTGCAACTAAATTGTGTTTTTGGCGACTTTTTTCGAGGTAACGGACTGCATAGCACTTATTCGGCTGATTTTGCTGTAAAAAGGAGTGGATATGGCACAATAGCTGCATCTGAGTCCGAACGAAGTGAAAAAGGGCATGAATTTGCGAAATAAGGGCGCCTCGGTCCGTTACGTAGCAAGGCAGCCACCACCAAAGGTAGATCGCTTCTGATCCGGAGTAGAATGCTTAGAAAGGAGTTAGCTCAGCGTTCTAAAATAGTTAGCTCATCGTCAGTCTGCTTAGCGTTCAAAAGTAGTTATCTCACCGTCCCCAAAGTAGTTTGTTTGCCCTTACGGACTATGTTGCACTCAATCGTATTTTTATCCCACCCGTTAGAGGTGAAAATCTCAAAATAAAATATTTGAAAACGAATGAACTATCTGGACGGGCTAAACGTATTATAAGAAACGTATATTGAAGACGACGAAGCTACAGTAAATATGGCATATTGAGAGTGTTATGAGATTGGAAGGGGAGTGGCAAGATGTTGACAATCAAACATTTTACCAAGAGCTATAAGGGTGGCAAGAAGGCGGTAAATGATCTGAATTTGGTGGTCGAAAAAGGTGACATCTATGGCTTTATCGGTCATAACGGTGCGGGGAAAACAACAACTATCCGAGCAGTGGTCGGAGTTTTAGATTTTGAGGAGGGGGACATCGAGATTGGTGGGTACTCCATTAAAAAAGACCCTTTAGCCTGCAAAGCGATTACTGCGTACATTCCAGATAATCCGGATTTATACGATCATCTGACGGGCATTCAGTACTTGAATTTTATTGGTGATCTTTTTAGCGTATCGAAAGCGGATCGGGAGTTATTGATAAAGAGATATAGCGATGAATTTGAGATTACCTCTAATCTGGGGGATTTAATCTCCGCGTATTCTCATGGTATGAAACAGAAGCTCGCGATTATCTCCGCGCTTATTCATAAACCGAAGCTGCTGGTTCTGGATGAACCCTTTGTTGGACTTGATCCAAAAGCGGCACACACGCTCAAGAGAATCATGGCGGAGATTTGCAGTCAGGGCAGTGCGATCTTTTTTTCGACGCATGTACTGGATGTGGCCGAGAAGCTCTGCAATAAGATTGCCATTATCAAAGCGGGTGAATTGATCACTCATGGGAAAACAGAAGAGGTGAAGGGTGACAGCAGCCTTGAAGATGTGTTTTTGGAGTTGAATAAACATGATTAATATCTGGAGATTGACGAAAATTCAGCTGATCTCATCCTTTGGGTTAAATAAAGCTTTGCATACACGGGATGTGAAAGAAAGACGAAAAATGCTTTTGCTGAGCATCGGTATCTTAATAGGGATTGTCATGATGGCAGTGGTTTCGTTTGGATATAGCTTCATGATAGCAGAGACCCTTGAACAGATAGGCCGGCCAGAGCTGCTGCTTGCGATTATGATGGCTGTTACTTGCTTAATTGGATTTTTTACAACGATCTATAAGGCGAGTGGGGTATTATTTGGCTCCAAAGATTACGATCTCGTAATGTCGTTGCCTATCAAAACGAGCCATATCGTAGCAAGCCGTGTAGTTCAGCTCTACGTGCTGAATATACTGTTCTCATTGATGGTGATGGTGCCAGCAGGTGTAGTTTATGCTATAAAGGTAAATCCGGCAGTAGTGTATTATTTATTTTTCATGATAACGCTGCTATTTATCCCATTAGTGCCGATCATTGCTGCAACGATTATAGGGGCATTGATTAGTTGGATTTCCTCACGTTTTAAAGGAAGTCGTTTAATAAGTCTGATTCTGACTTTTGCCGTAATCATTGTTATTATTTTGGGCTCAGGCCAAATAAATGGGAATGACCCGCAGTTGCTTGCGGATATGAGCACACAAATTGCCGATCAAATCTTCAACTTATATCCTTTGACGGTCATGTATGTAGATGCTGTCTGCTCGTATCAGGTAGCTCCTTTATTATTATTTATAGGGATATCGTTACTTTCTTTTATGTTGTTTACCCTTATTCTCGGCAGCAAATATAAAGCAATACACACAGGTCTTACGACTTCTTACTCAAAGAATAAGTATCAAATGAGGTCACTTGCAGTCTCTTCACCGCTTTACACATTGTATAAAAAAGAGCTGCGCCGCTATTTTAGTTCTTCTATATATGTGCTAAATACGAGTATTGGAATGGTTATGTTACTTGTTTTGGCGATTACCTTACTGTTTGTTAGCTCAGAGCAATTAGGACAAATTATGGAAATACCAGAACTCTCTAACTATCTAAGCAGATTGGCGCCATTATTTGTTTCCCTCTTTGTTGCATTAAGCTGTACGACCTCGAGTTCGATTTCGCTTGAAGGTAACCATATTTGGATTTTAAAAAGCGCCCCCGTTCCGACAAAAACCATATTATTAAGTAAAATCGCAGTGAATCTCACCATTACAGTACCGATTGTGATTGTTAGTAGTGTGCTTCTTATGATTTCTCTGGGCACAGGCTGGATGGAGAGCTTGTTATTGCTAATAATCCCTGTCCTATACGCTTGTCTTACCGCAATGGTAGGTGTGATCGTTAACTTGAAGCTTCCTAAACTGGAGTGGACCAATGAAGTCTCTGTAATTAAACAAAGTGCTTCGGTCCTTGTGGCTATGATTATAGGGTTCATAAGCTTGCTAATTCCATTTGGTTTGAGTTTTCTTTTATCTGATCTAAATGGTAATCTCGTTATGTTAGGCATTGGTGTGGTGATATTAGTGGCCTGTGGAGTGATGTATAGATACATCCAGTCCAAAGGAGAACTTTTATTTCGGTCTCTTTAAAAAAAGGGCATTCCAAAAGCCGAAATCGGCTGCTGGGATGCCCTTTTTTTGTGCCAAGATTTATTTTCGTGAAAAATCCCCTATGTTCTGTTGTCGCTCTTGTTATTCTTTTTGCTCTTCTCGTTCTTGTCGCTCATTAGCTAACTGTTCAATTCCACTCACCATTATTTTTAGACCTGTATAGAACATCTTATCGGAGCCAATTTCATTAAAGATATTGTTTTCGTGCATTCGTTTTATAACATTAGGTCCATCCCCGGATAAGTGCTCAAGCGATTGTTTAAATACCTCTCTAGCATCTCCATTAGGTTCATTTTTCATGGCTAAGTCAATTCGATCCTGCTCATATTTGTCCAATTCGAAAGAGATTACATAGTTTAACACGCACGCAATTAAGGAGAATTTGTCACTATCACTTAAAGGAAGATGATCCACGATCTGAAGCAAAGTATTCAGTAAAGATAGATAATTAGGTTCAGAAGGCAAGGTTCGCATCATCAGCTGAGCCGAGCAAGGATACTTATGTAAAACCCCGCGGATTCGGTCCACAAAATTAAATAACTGTTCTTGCCAAGTACCTTCGAGATTCGCAGTTTCGAGGGCTTCTTTGGCGATCTCATTAGCCAGTGTCTGGAAAATACTCTGTTTACTCTTAAAATGCCAATAGAGAGAGGCGGCTTGTATATTTAATAGTTCTGCTAATTTACGCATACTAAATGCCTCTATGCCGATATCATCCAACAGCTCCCAAGAAGCTTTTATTATATCTTGTTCAGTAATTTGCAGATTTTTGATTCTCATCGAAACGACCTCCTGTTACTGTCTTTCTTTATCATAAGCGAAGATGGATGGCTGGTCTACCATCGTTAGATTAATGGTTTATCTTACACCGTTAGATATTTTTATTTACAAGCAAATAAACGGGTGCTATATTAATCTTACACTGTTAGTTTAAGGGTGTGATTTTTTTAAAAAAGGAGGCAGCAGTTAGCAATTTATTAGTAAAAATTAAAAAGGATGTGTATAGACCCATGAGTAATCTACAAGTGAAACAATCCCAACCAGTCACCAAAGAATTTTCTATAAAAGCAATACTTCCCATAATACTGGCACTTATAACAGGAATGCTGCTGGTTATGCTCGACAGTACAATTATGAATGTAGCGATCCCGCAGCTTGAAAAAACCTTTGATGCCAGCCTAAAAACAATACAGTGGGCCATTACGGGTTATACGCTGGCTTTATCCGTAATTATCCCATTGGCCGGTTGGTTCTCGGATAAGTTTACTGCCAAACGTGTTTTTTTAGTTTCGATCGTATTGTTTACCATAGGTTCTTTATTATGCTCAATGGCACAATCCACAACAGAGCTGATAATCTTTCGTATTTTGCAGGGATTAGGCGGAGGGATGATTGCTCCAATTGGTATGGCTATGTCATTCAAAATCGCACCTCCCGATAAAAGAGGTTCAATCATGGGATTGCTTGGACTACCGATGTTAATTGCGCCTGTTCTTGGTCCTGTACTATCAGGATGGCTGTTGGAATATGCAAGCTGGCACTGGATTTTTCTGATTAATGTTCCCATTGGTATTATTGCAATGATTGTTGGAGTGAAATTTCTTCCGGTAATAGAGAAGGGGAATAAAGCTAAATTGGATATTTGGGGTGTGATTTTATCACCACTCGCTTTCTCCAGCTTGGTATTTGGAGTGCATAGAGGGGGAGTGGACGGCTGGGGGGATCGTATAACGATTATAACTCTTGCGTTCAGCTTCATTGCTTTAGCCTTGTTTATTTTCGTGGAATTGCGCCAAAAAGAACCGTTATTGGAACTTCGCTCTTTTCGATCTCTAGAATTTAGTAAAGGTATGATTTTGACCTGGATTAATCAGTTCGCCTTATTTGGTTCGATTCTGTTAATTCCAATTTTTTTGCAGCAGGTCAGAGGTTTTTCTTCCTTTGAATCGGGACTTTTAGTTATTCCCCAAGCTTTAATATCCTTTGCTGGCATGATTATTGGAGGAAAATTATTTGATAAGTACGGAGCTCGGCCCGTTGTGTTCTCTGGACTTGTGCTGCTGTCCTCCGGACTCTTTCTCTTGTCACGTTTACAAAATGATACAAGTGTATACGTTATGATCAGTTATTTTGCCATTATGGGACTTGGCCAAGGATTAACTACTATGCAGCTCGGTACACATGTGCTTAAGGCCGCTCCGAAGGATTTGATCAGCCGTGTGACCCCGCTTACTGCCTCTGCACAACAAATTGTGGGTTCCTTTGCTGTCGCTATAATGTCGGGGTTATTGACTTCCAATATAGCTGCTCATATGAGTCAAGGGAATCAGAAGCTACCTTCTGCGGCTTTGGTTGCAGGATTCCACGACACGTTCCTAGTTTCATTGGGCTTGGCGCTGTGTGGTGTAGTTCTTAGTCTCTTTTTGCGTAATCCGAAGAACTGATCCTATCGTACTCTACCAATATTTTAGCGATGTTTATGGATTGTATCCTTGGTATAATTCAAAGATTGATAACCAAGGGGGAATCTCTTAGCCCGTGAAAAATATATTTGCTAGATTTACTATAGTAACCCTCGCTGTCGTGCTATCCGCCGGAGTATTTATTCAGCATATATCGGCCGATAACGGGGTTCCTTTTAACGATATAAACACTAGTTATGCAAAAAAAGAAATCATAGATTTATATAACCGGAATATATTAACTGGCACCTCGAATACTAAATTTTCACCTACTCAATCGATTACTAGAGCTGAATTTATTACCGTTCTTGATCGTCTGTTGAAGCTTGATCCAGCGTTGAGTCCGGTATCTCCTTATACCGACGTAGCCAAAAGTGCTTGGTATTACGGCTGGATACAGGCCGCGGTTCAGCTTGAACTGGCAAACGGCACTTCGGCAACTACTTTTGCACCCGCAAAAGCAGTCACCCGGCAGGAAGCGGCTGTGTGGATGAGCAAAGCTCTAAAGCAGACAAACACTGCAGCTACGGAACAAACTAATTTTAAGGATCGGCAACAAATTGCTAGCTGGGCAAGTGCTGCTGTAGCAAAGGTTAATGATCGCGGATTAATGAAGGGCGATAATAGCGGAAATTTTCGACCCGCGGACCCGATAACCAGGCAAGAGACGGCAGTGCTGATGGATCGGGTGCTGCAACATACAAGCTGGGCGGCAGAGCTGGAAAGTGATCCGGACAAACGTATTGTTATAGGTTGGCAGTATGGTCTCACGACGGCACAATTTGAGAATCATGTTCTGCAATCGAACGTCAATACATTATCACCACGGTGGTATTATGTTGGAAAAACAGGGGCAGTAACGGATTCGACAGATGCCTCGCTGGTAACTTGGGCAAAAAAGAATAAAAAGCAAGTCTGGGCGATGGTTGGCAATCGATCGGATCAAAAAGCGACGCATCAGATGCTGTTGAGTACAACCGCAAGGAATACGGCAGTTAATCAGTTAGCTGCTTTAGTGAGTAAATATGGATTAGATGGACTAAATATAGATTTTGAAAATGTAGCGGCCGAAGATCGTGTTTATTTGACTTCGTTTATTTCTTTATTAGCCGAGAAAATGCGTTCGCTCGATGTTATCCTGTCGCTGGATGTATCCCCTGATCTTGGAACGGATTGGACAGAAGCTTTTGACTATGCTGCCCTCGGCAAGCAAGTGAATTATATGGTGATGATGGGTTATGATGAGCATTATGACGGGAGTCAAGTTCCGGGGTCCAATGCCTCGCTTTCTTATGATCAAAGGGCTGTGAATACAATCCTAAAATTTGTACCTAGTCAAAAAGTTATATTGGCATTGCCCTTATATAATCGGGATTGGACATTGAACCAGAAGGGAACGGTTTTATCCTCTCAATATATTACGCTTCCGGAGCAAAATCAGATTATCAGCAGCTATGCATCGAGACCCGTGTGGAATCCTTCGCTGGGACAATATGTCGCGAACTACTCGAAACAAGCTATAAAACATACGATCTGGATTGAGGATGGGCGTTCATTAATAACTAAATACAACTTAGCGGTTACTAAAAAACTAGCTGGAGTAGCTTATTGGTATATAGGCGGAGAAAGTTCTGATGTATGGTCTAGCTTAAGAAACGCAGAGAAATTTTATGACTATACTTTTTAAAAATATGAAAGACTGGATGCGAATAGCCGCTTAGCTATATTGCTGTCCAGTCTTTTTATTGGGTTACGAAGGGATAACTGGTAGTATTAGATTGATTAAATCAGCCTCGCGTTACGTATTTTTTGAAGTTTTTCACTTTTAGAACTTTAACATTTTGAGCTAGAAGTTTCTTGTCGCTAACGACCCATGTGTGATCTTTGGAGTTTTTTCTACGAATCGCAGCGAAGTTATACTTATTTCCTGCATAGATCTTAAAGCCCTGTGCAGCGCAATCCGCACAAAACTTAACACATTCACCTTTATTCCAATCTGGAAAAGAAATCTGCTGGAAGACATTTCGTTTTACGAGTAGGGTGGCACCCTGAACATTGGTTACATATTTATTTTCCATATGAAGATAACGAAGCAAGAGTAGCTTCTTATCATTTAAATACATATAGTGAGCTCGTTTTCCAACGATATCAGCTTTAGTTTTATGGAGGATGTTCATACTATCCGTTAAATAGTTGGCAGAGTAATAATCGTCGTCATCAAATTTAGCGATACAGCTATAATTCGCTAAGTGCACACCAAAATTCAGACAAAACCCGAGTGAACGATATTCTGGTAGTTTATAGATCCGTACGTTTTTATGTTTTTTTGCAGCATGTATATAGTCTTCTATTTTCAAGCTATCATTATTAATGATCACGATAAGCTCTTTAGATTTGAAATTCTGTCGTTGATAGTTATCAAATATTGTTTTAATACAATCCATTCGGTTTGTACAAGTTAGAATAGACACAGCAGATGAAGTAGATTCAGCAGTTAATTTCATAACGAAATCTTTGGACGGCGTCCAACAAAATTCCTGTAGTTTTTAATATTCCGGATGATCTTGTGGTTAGCTATTAACGTACTATCACTGATAATCCATGTATGTTTTGAAGAGTTTTTTCTACGTATGGCAACGAAGTTATTTTTACTCGCAGAATAAACCTTATAACCTTTCTTTTTGCTTCTGCTGCAAAAGAGGTCATCCTCACCTACGTTTTTATTAGGAAATTTCACATGATCGAATACTTTTCGTTTGAAGACGAGCGTAGCGCCAGGGAGATGGGTAACCGTCCGGTGTTCATCATTTGCGAAACGAAGAATCAAAGTCTTTGAACCTAGTAAATACATATAGTGAGCCCGTTTTCCGAGGATATCAGCTTTAGTTCTTTTTAAGGTCAGAATACTTTCCGTCAAATAATGAGGGGCATAATAATCGTCGTCATCAAATTTGGCGATGGTATGATATTTGCATTTTGTTACGGCATAGTTTAAGCATGAACCAAGAGATTGCTGTTCAGGCTTACGAAATATCTTAATATTTTTGTGTTTTTTAGCTAAGGTTTGGTAGGGGGATAGTGGAATTTTATTATTATTGATAATAATGATAAGTTCTTTATTGGCATGTTTTTGTCTGCTGTAATTTTGAAATAGGTTGTTTAAATAATTATGGCGATTGGTACAGGTAATAATGGAAATACCTTGTTGGTTCGCCTTGTAGTGAGGTACAGCACTCATTTAACCAACCCCTCATATGCATTTTTGGGAAAAGTCTCATAATACGATATGTCCAAGTTAGGATAGAGTAACGGCATATCAACCTCTTAAAAGCAAAAATGGACTTGTTTAAAAAACACAAAACCCACAGTGATAGCTGTGGGTTTTGTAAGAGAGACACATCATATGAAATGCTTTGGAGGTTTGTTCAGAAATAAGATTCAATGATGGAAACGCCATTCTCGATTCTCGCCTTACTCTGCGTTAAATAATCTTTGGTCCAATCATCTAGGTTAGACATATCAAAACTCCGGTACATCCCCGTATAAACAATAATCTCTCTTAATCGAAGAAAAAGAGGAATTAACTTCAGCTCATTTTCTGAAATCCTGTTCTCTTTAACGTAGCCTTTTAGAAAATGCTCCATAAAACGCTGACATTGAAGCTGCCTGTCCTCCATACTATCATCCCCGTAAACGTAGACTAGATAATACAGTTGAATGGCGATATCTTCTACAAACCAGCTGTACTGAGCTTCATCAAAATCAAACAAAGTCAGCTTACCATTGTCGACCAAAAAGTTGCCTACATTGATATCCCCATGGATGAGACCATAGGTATTTATATCAGCGTCGAGATGCTTTAGCCGATCCATAAGCGCCTTACAGCTTTCTAAAACGCCACTTTGGGATGGAGGAATAAACTTCGTTACATTCTGCAGGTAGTAGTTCTGATGCCACGCATGTCTTTTGGACTGTGGTTTATAAGATTTTGCTAATCTGTGCATTTGTCCAGTGATCATGCCACACTGCTCATAGAGGTCTAGATCCTTCAGGCAGTCTGGGTAACCTATTCGTTTCCCTTGTGCTTTTTCAAAGGAAGATACCCTAAAGCATGAGTCACCAATCTCTATTTGCTCAACTAGATTACCCAGAAGAGAACCTACGGGTCTTGATACGGAAACGCCATGATCTGCTATGTATAGAATCCATTCAAGTTCAGCCGTTAACAATTCCATACTGCGCAGCGAGTTATGAGTAAATCTTAGAATATATTGATGATTGCTAAGTTGGTATTCATAAACAAAATTTTGAAATCCGCCAATGAACGTTAGCTCATCTATGGGGATACCATATTTCGTACAGGCGGCACTTACAATCTGGTCATTAAATAAGGACTTAATCTTTTGTTCCAAGGGTTCTACTCCGTTCTACATTACAATGATTTTATCGAAATCGTTCTGGAGCTTTCCTGGACTTCAATAAGCAGCGGCCGTTCTTGTGGGTTGAGATTTGGGGCATGAATGGCCAGCATAAGTCTGCCCGTCAAATCACGAAACAACATTCCATGTCCGCCATCTTTGGCATAAAGAGGCTCAGGATCATGTAGCCAAGGTCCACTAATGTCACCGCTGACGGATCGGGCTAAACCCATGGCATAACCACTAGCTCCACTGCTAGACCACAACATAAGCAGCTCACCACTGCTAGTCTGATGCATAAAAGGCCCGTCAGTTACGTATTGCCCTTCTTTGCCACCTAACGTCCAAGGAGCTTGTGAAGCCTGGAAAAGCAGCACGGGTTCACCAATACTAGCACTTAAATCCTCCTTCAGCCGAACGCCATACATTTCTCCATCCGTCACTTCAATCCATTCACGACAAAAGATCATCCAAGGTTTGTCTTCTTTATCTACATATAACGTTCCGTCAAGGCATTCCCAAGAAGCAGGGGTAATTGGATGATTGCTGATAGGGAGATAAGGACCCTCAGGGGTTTCCGCGCTTAATATTTGTGTCCCCCGTGGAACGCCATGTCTTTTAAAAGAAGCGAACATATAATATTTTCCGTTGTAGCGGTGAACCTCTGGTGCCCAGAAATGATGATCAGCCCAAAAATCAGCATCTGGACGAAAGGCAGCAATGGGTCCGGACCATTCCTGAAGATCTGAGCTGATATATACATCGAAGCCGTGAGGTGTGCCACTCCAAGCTGTTAGGCCATCTGTGCCAAATAAATAGTATTGTCCAAGTTCGGGAACAGATAGGATATAGGGATCTCTAAAGTTAATATCAGATAATGTTTTCATTAAGGTGCCCCCAATTTACAAGCTATCATCTGCTTAATTTTACAATATCTTCATTAGGCTTGGAAGCGTTACTTCATTTGCTCCCCTTGTAGCAAACGTATTTTCATTACGCCTGGTGTACAGCCGTAGTTTTTTCGGAAGACACGTATAAAATAATTAGTCTCCATGCCTAGCTGAAGCGCAATATCTTGAACGGGGATCTCCATATCCTCCGTCATTAATTGCAGCGCCCGCTCCAGCCGCAGATTCTGCAAATACTTATGCGGAGTGACCCCATATTCCTGCACGAATAAACGCTGGAAATGCTGCACGGAGTAGCCGACTGCTGCTGCAAGATTGGAGATCAGAAGCGGTTCTGTGTAATGCTCGTTGATCAGCCCGACGGCTGTAGTTAAGGCTTCATTTCGGACCGACTCGAAGGCTAGACGATTACCGGAGCCTTCTGAACTCTTGGCAGGGCGCAGCATTAAGAGCAGTCTATAGAGCGTGATAGACAACTCCTGCATCCACATCTCGTCCTGTCGATTGGGGGCAGGAGAATTCACCGTATGCCAGATTTGGCCGATTTCTTCCCAGCATTGTTCAAAACGATCCGTTCGATAAGGAACAGAAGGGAGCAGTTCAAGCGCTTCCAGCAATCCATGAGCTTGACTGCCTTGAAAGCCGATAAAGCCAACATGCCACGGTTCATGAGAGGTAGGATAATATTCATGACCACGATCTGGCGGGAAGGCAAAAGCCATCCCCGGTTCCAGTATGATTTCTGTACCACTTTCCAGATCACGAAATAACCCGGTCCCGGTCCGGATCAAAAAGATTTGATACACAGGAAATCCTGCTGGGCGCACATGATGGAATTGGATATGACGACCTACAGAGTAGGGGGATAGGGGCAACGTTCCAGAGTCGCGTGGTAATTCAATCAGAGAAAAAGGCAGCAGGTTAATCACCTCATCTTCATTTTGTGCTATCACTTCGAGACTATATTCCTACTGATTGAAATGACTTTTCTTATATTATAAATAGTATAAATGATGATTCCTGTATTAGATAGCATAAGTATCTAGCCTATCATCAGAGAATAGTCCCATTCTATAAATGGGCAGAATTGAGAGGATGATCATACACAATGAATAAAAAACATTCCCCGATAAGCAGTAAAGCTGGAGTCATGCTGCACGGTGCTGATTATAATCCTGAACAATGGCTTAAATATCCGGAAGTATTGCGTGAGGATATCCGGTTAATGAAGCTGGCGGGCTGCAATGTCATGTCCGTAGGCATTTTCTCGTGGGTATCTCTTGAACCTGAAGAGGGTATGTTCACTTTCGAATGGTTGGATGGTGTACTTGATTCTTTTGCGGAGAATGGGATTTACGCTATCTTGGCAACGCCAAGTGGTGCCCGCCCAGCGTGGATGTCGCAAAAATATCCAGAAGTCTTAAGAGTGGAGCGTAACCGTGTTCACAATTTGCATGGTTTCCGTCATAACCATTGCTTTACCTCACCAGTGTACCGTGAGAAAACTGCAATTCTGAACGCAAAGCTAGCGGAACGGTACAGCCAGCATCCAGCCATTATCGGTTGGCATATTTCGAATGAGTTCGGTGGGGAGTGTCACTGCGAGCTCTGCCAGGATGCTTTTAGAGAATGGCTGAAGGTGAAATATAATAACAGTTTGGATAAGGTGAATCATGCTTGGTGGGCTACTTTTTGGAGTCATACCTACACTTCATGGTCACAGATTGAATCCCCAGCTCCACATGGTGAGACACAAGTACACGGCTTGAATCTTGACTGGCGGCGTTTTGTTAGTGAACGGACGATTGATTTCTGCCAGCACGAGATCAATACGGTTCGTCCTTACAATCCAGAGCTGCCTATCACGACGAATATGCATATGATCGATGGCATTGATTACCGCGAGCTGGCCAAAATCCTGGATGTGGTCTCATGGGACGCTTATCCAGACTGGCATTATACCGAAGATGGTGACGATACTAGATTGGCTGCATGGACGGCGATGCACTACGACTTAATGCGTTCATTTAAAAAGAAACCGTTCCTGCTGATGGAAAGCACGCCATCCCTTACGAACTGGCAATCGGTCAGTAAGCTGAAACGTCCAGGTATGCACAAGCTGTCTTCCTTGCAAGCGGTAGCGCATGGTTCGGATTCTGTGCAGTATTTCCAATGGCGCAAAAGCCGCGGATCAAGTGAGAAGTTCCACGGGGCAGTTGTAGACCACAGTGGCCACTCCGAGACTCGAGTATTCCAAGATGTAGCGGAAGTAGGGAAGACGCTGGCGGGAATGACGGAAGTAGTGGGTACGTCCACTCCGGCGCAGACGGCGATTATTTTCGATTGGGACAACCGCTGGGCGATAAAGGATGCGCAAGGCATCCGTAATTCCGGATTACATTATGAGGAGACGGTGCTACAGCATTATCGTGCACTTTGGGAGCTGGGCATTCCAGTTGATATTATAGGCTCTGGAGATGATCTGTCTGCTTACAAGCTGATTGTTGCCCCTATGTTATATCTGATTAGTGAAGAGAATGGAAAGCGTATCGAGAAATATGTGGAGCAAGGCGGCACATTCCTCGCAACCTATTGGTCAGGAGTAGTTAACGAAACGGATTTATGTCATCTGGGAGGATTCCCTGGTCCACTGCGCAGAACACTGGGGATTTGGGCAGAGGAGACTGAAGGGCTGCACAGCCGTGATCTGAACGGGTTAGTGATGGAGGCAGGTAATAAACTTAAGCTAAGCGGTGACTACGATGCGCATGAGATTGCCGAACTGATTCATTTGGAAGGTGCAGAGGCTTTGGGGCATTATCGCAACGATTTCTATGCGGGCCGTCCAGCGCTTACAGTCAATCGTTTTGGTGAAGGAAATGCGTACCATCTTGCTACCCGTGTGAAAGACGCTTCGTTCTATGTTGAGCTATACGCAGCGATCACATCTAAGGCAGGAATTACCCGTGCGATGGAGCGTGAGCTCCCAGCAGGGGTGACTGCACAACTTCGCACAGATGGCGAAAGTGATTATGTTTTTGTGCAAAATTTCAGCGGCAGTCCGCAAACGGTAGAGCTGGATGGAGCGGAATACACAGACTTGGAAACAGGTCTTTCAGCTCCGGCCCTATTGAATCTAGCGGTGAATGGACTTGCGATGTTGAAGCGTAAAGCATTAGTATAATAAAAAGGCAGGACCTGAGTT
>NZ_JBBODA010000019.1:0-133882 GCF_038002705.1 Paenibacillus sp. FSL H7-0716 | reverse complement strand
CCCAGCAGGCCGATCGCAAGCACGGCGCTAGCCGGCGGAGCACCGGTCAGCCACAGCGCTGCGGGCAGCAGCACGGTTAGTGCTGCCCCAGCCCACAGCAGGCGCCGGTAGAGCGCGGCCATGCGCTTCGCGCCAAGGCCGTCACTTCCGGCGCCGCGCGCTGGCCCTTCGCTGAGCTGCGCTTCGCGCCAGCGTTCGGCCGCCTGCTGCAGCTCGTCCCACAGCTGCAGCACTTCACGGGCGCTGCGGGGAGCCAGCTGCGCAAAAGATTCCGCACCGGTAGCGTGCTCACGCGCCAGCGCCCGTTCCGCTGCTTGGAGCGACGCTGTGGCAGCGGCCAAACGGGATCGCAACGACTGCCGCGTTGCACCCTCCGCCTCCATGCGGCGGTCATAACTAGCGAACGCCGCCGCGAACTTCCGTGCAGCTTCACGATCCGCCGCTGTACCGGAGAATGAAGTCAGCTCTGCAGAGCCCCAGCTCACATCAATGCCGCGCAGAATTCGCCGCAAATGCTCATTCAGCGCTGTTAATTCTCCCTCAAGCCGCTGTCTTTCCGTTCTACGGTTCTCGTAACTACTCCGATGCCGGTCCAGCCGCTCCAAAGCAGGCCCCTGCGCTGCTAATACTTCATCTGGAGGGTTCTTTGCCAGTTCAATAGTAAGCTCGCTTAGAAGACGTTCATAACGCACTACTGCTCCCTGTGCATTACGAATTTCTCCTTCAAATGCCTGAAAGCGAGTTGCCCCTTCTTCAGGAAAGGCTGAAATCAATGGCAATCCTTGCAGCTCTAGCTGAGCCTCGCTCCACTTTAGCCACAGCTCACGGACTTCCTCTGCTTTTCGAAACATCACTAGCTGCTCTCCAGTGAGCTTGCGCTGTTGTTCCAATTCATCTAGCTCCGACTCCGTTGCCCTCAATGCAACTATATTATCGTTATATCGCGGAAGATAAGAACGGCTTTCAACCATTTGTCGCTCAAGCTTTTCTATAGCTTGCACAACTTTTGCTGCTTCTTGCAGCTTGCCACGAGGTTTGTACAGTTTCTCAGCTTCCTGTACCAAACGGCGTTCCGCACGCATGATTGTACCGCCACCGCCCATACCTGCATGAAAAAGAAAGCTGCTCATTTCCTCAGATTGAAGGGCAGCAAGCTCCTGCAGCTCGTCCAGTGAAACTGCGAACAATTGCTGGAACATGCTCCTAGAGATCCCCCCAAGTAAATGTCGTTCCATTTCAGCTTGTCCCAGCTCTTGAGTCGTTTCATTTGGATGATTTACTGTAATGTTCAGCTTTTCATTTCTTCCTGATCCCTCAGCACCTGAAGCAAAACGGCGAATGGTCCACAAACCATCATTACTGTCACGTATCTTCAAGGTTCCCCCATGCAATCCGCCTTGCATAGGTTCATACCTTTCCAAGGGATTTCCACGGCTTAGAATTCCAAACAGCATAGAGCGTATAAATTGCAGTGTCGTACTTTTTCCTGCTTCATTACGCCCATAAAGTACAGTCACTCCCTGCGTTAAATGAATCTCTCGATTGTGAAGACGCCCGAAGCCATTGATATGCAAATGTTCAATTCTCATCGTTTTGCCCTCCGGATTGTTGATACGAAAGACTTTCCGCCGCTTCAACAGTATCATCCATCTCACCAAGCATCGTGATTCCCTGCTCTGCTGCACCACGTAGCCAGCTCAACTTCTCTTCTTGACTAGTCATAGACAACAGCTTTCGCAGCTCCTGATTCTCCAATAACGGTTTGAGCGCACTATTTAATAGTTCTTCGAGCGCTTCCGGGGAATGTTCCGTATGCTCTGCAATGCGCAGCATTTCTCCAAGAAAACTATCTTCTTCCAATAAGCGTTGGCGATCAATAGCTAAGCCGGACTCGATGGCGAACCCTTCGGTCCAGACAAGCCCTTTGTAATCTTTACGCTCAGCCCTAATCGCCTCACGGCGCTGGAGTTCAGACAGCAGATCCTCTGCTGCCCCTTTTTCAGCCAATACTTTATGTACGTCCCCTCGCCCACTCAGACGAAATCTGACCACCGACATGAGCTCCGGGAGCTCCGCGCGGATGTCTTCAATAACCCGCTCCACTTTCTGTATCCATTCTGCTTCATTGCTTAACCCTTCTATAGATAAGTCTCTAACCTGCCAGCGGACGAAATCCAGTTCATGAAATTGCAGAGTGGATCTTCCAGCCTCATCTACATCCACAATATAACAACCCTTAGCTCCGGTTTCCTTAATGCTGCGCCCTTGTATATTGCCTGGATACACAATCACAGGCTTCTCATGCAGCACACTACGTTTATGAATATGTCCAAGCGCCCAATACTCAAACCCCCGTTCGATAAGGTCCCTACGACTGCAAGGAGAATAGGTCTCATGCAGCAAATCACCATCTACATTGCCATGCAGCATCGCAATATGAAACAGGCGGCTGCCAGGTTTACGAGAAAAGGTTACAGCAGTGTTGTTCGTCACTTTCGCCGTTGGATAAGAGATTCCACTAACGATGGCAACTTCTTGGCCATCTATACGGCGGTAAGCTGTAGCGTGTTCCGGCTTCTCTCCGCCAAATACGGTAACATGCTTTGGCATTTCCGTTGTCAGACGCAGTCCGTCAAGCGGATCGTGGTTGCCATGAATCAGGAACACGTTAATCCCATGCTCACCGAGTTCTTTGAGCGCTTCCTGAAATCGCAGCTGTCCCTGTAATGAAGCATCTGAAACATCGTATACATCTCCACTAATGACAATAAAATCAACGTTCTCTTGGATCGCAACGCGGACAAGCCGCCCGAGGGCGGCAAAGGTAGACTCACGTAAATAAGCACGAATGGCTGGCGAAATATGCGCCAGCCCGGCAAAACGGCTATCCAGATGTAAATCAGCAGTATGCAGAAAGCGAAATGGTATCATAGCTGCTCACCCTTTCGTTCCTGAGGGATACTGTAAATAGGTTTTTTTAAGTTCATTAGCAACTCGTGTCAACGAATATAGGCTTTTGGCTTTATCCCATGCGGAACGTGAAAGCTCATAACGATAAGCCGGATCAGATATCACCTTCTCTAATGCATCAGCAAGAGCAATCTCATCGTCCGGACTGACCAATAGACCATTCACACCATCTTCAATCTGCTCCGGTATTCCGCCCACATTTGTCCCCACTAAAGCCAGGCAGCTAAGTGCCGCTTCCGCAAACACTGAACCGAACGCCTCCGCCCGAGAGGGCAATACGAAAATATCAAAGAAAGGCATGAATTCTTCAGGGTGCAGCGTATATCCGTAAAAAATTGTTTCATTATAGATCCCTAAATGTTGGGCCATCTTTTCCAGATCCGCACGTGAAGGACCATCGCCAATAATATGCAGTACATACTCATGACCGCGATTTTTAAGCTCCGCGCAAGCTTTGAGTAATATATCTATTCCTTTAGCCGGAACCAGACGTGTCACGGTCACTAGCTGCGGAATAGCATTATCATGCGGAACAGGCTTAAATCTTTTTTCATCAAAACCATTCGGAATAACACCTATATTAGAAGGATCAATAATATAAGGGGCCACATAATCTGCAAAAGATCGCGACACCGTCATTAATCGATCACTAACATGCTCAAGTTCACGATAAAGTGAGACTAGAAAACGATGCTCCAAGCCATCCTCTGAAATCGCTCCATTTAAAATCAATTCTCGCTCGTAACTGGAATGCAGGGTATGAATTAACGGAGTATCAGGGAACACTTTTTTCATCGCTAAGCCAGCAATCGGATGATGAGAATGAATTAGATCATAGGGCTTACTCATCCGCAGTTTAGTCCACCATAAATAATCACGATAGGTCTGAATATATTTCTGAACGATCGGACTTTCTCCATACTGCGTCCAATCAAACGTCTCGAATATTACTTCCTCATGCCCCTTATTGCGAATCCGCTTAGGCAGCCAAAATAAATCCATCTCCCAACGGCTTGAACGGAATCTTTCCTGAAGATAAGGGATCATAGATGATACCCCACCGGGTTGCTCCGGCGGGAAGAAGAGCGCTTGCAGCAAATTCATATGGTACATCCCCTTTACAATTGCCCTGTGTACTGTAAGACTTGGCAATTATGATATAGTTGAATATATGTAGAATTTCAGGTACGATTACGTTCCCCATACCTTGATTTTATCGGTATAAACATGAAACAGCAACTAAGAAAAAGGAGAATGAGCTATGAAGGAAGAACAGCTGCCTGCCTCTTACACCGCATCTATTAAAGAAATGCTGGGGCAAGAGGCAGATGCTTTTCTAGAAAGTTATTCAGCACCACGAACGCAAGGACTGCGCTTTAATCCGCTAAAAAGCACCTCAGCCAGAGGCCAAGTTGCGGTGGACCGTACAGTCTCACAATTTAATTTGAAACCTATCCCATGGTGCCAGGGCGGGTTTTATTATGATGAGCCCGCTCGACCAGGCAGACATCCTTACCATGCCGCTGGACTATATTATATTCAGGAGCCTTCCGCAATGTCCGCAGCTGAACTGCTGGCACCTGAACCCGGTGAAACCGTCCTCGATCTTGCAGCAGCCCCTGGAGGTAAAACTACGCATATCGCTGGTTTAATGCAGGGACAAGGCCTCTTAATCTCTAATGAAATTCATCCGGAACGCGCAAAAATTCTAGCAGAGAACGTTGAACGCCTGGGCATTAAAAATACCCTCGTAACCTGTGCAACTCCAGAACAGCTATCTGCGCGTTTCCCGCAAGCTTTTGACCGAATTATGCTGGATGCTCCATGTTCTGGAGAAGGCATGTTCAGAAAAGATCCAAAAGCCATTCAAGAATGGTCTCCCGCTCATGTAGTTATGTGCGCAGCGAGACAATGGGATATCCTGCAAGACGCCTACCTTATGCTTAAACCAGGGGGTACTTTAGCCTACTCTACCTGCACCTTTAACCGTCAAGAGAATGAAGAAACCATTGCTCGATTGACGGCTAGTTACCCCGATATGGAACTACTCACCTGCAAACGCCTTTGGCCGCATTTAGAAAAGGGCGAAGGTCACTTTGTAGCACTCCTGCGTAAGCAAATTGACACTGCATCCGTGAATGTTGATGCCAACCGCAACGCCAAAAAACGCCGAAGCAAAAACAACCCAAAAACTAATTCTTCTGTATGCGATGCCTACCAGCTTTTTCAAGACTGGGCTGCGGTAGAGCTGCCTGGTCTTTCATGCCAAGGTGTGCCACTGCTCTTCGGAGAATCCCTTTATTTGCTGCCAGAATCCTTTAATGGCAACCTCCACACCGGGCTGCTGGACGGACTGCGTATTCCACGAGCTGGACTACATATTGCCCATTTGAAGAAAAACCGGATTGAACCTGCTCATGCATTAGCTATGGCACTTCAGCCCTTACAAGCATCACGAAGCTTTGATCTCAGCAGTGAGGGTCCGGAAATACATGCTTGGCTCCGTGGTGAAAGCCTGCCTGTCCCCAGCGAATTACATGGATGGACGCTTGTAACTTTAGATGGTTTGCCGATTAGTTGGGGCAAGGCGAGTTTAGGCCAGCTTAAAAATCATCTCCCTAAAGGATTACGTATCCTAAAAGCCCATATTGACGAGCAATAGGCCATAGACCAGTACAACAGGCCCTCTTCGGCATATGATGTCATTATCTCAGAAAGCTGCGACATCAGTCACAGCAATTGAGAAGAAGACATAAGTTGAGGAGGAATAAATCATGGGTGAATTTCATGGAGGAGCCTTCACTTCGACCGGAGCGATTTTGGTACTTTTCATCTTGCTGGTCATCATTTCCCGTTCGTTGTTTGTTTAATACCTTCCCGGCTTAATTAGCTGGTGAAACGAAGCGGCTGTGTCGTCCTTTTTTTGGGGCGGTGCGGCCGCTTTATTTCTTTCCGACATAACATCTCCATTTGTTATTCTCGTGAATATTTACCATCTGAAAGCCCGATTTCAGACACGAACCCTCTAGGATTTTTGGCTTGCTCAATCAGCGCATTCAATAACCCCATATTTGTACCTCCCAATCAATTGGCCATGCCCGCAGCCTGATCACTTGATATATGTTCCGTAAGATTTTCTGCTGTAACTGCCCACTTATCTGCTTGATACTCTATTTTATGAATACTAGTATATGAAGTCGGGAAATGGGCACTCTTATTCGTCCACGGTAGCCCTTTTAAAATATGGTATATAACATTAATTACGCCACCATGAGTCACCACAATTACATTTTCATTTGGATCAGTACTCTCCAGTTCATTACATAGTTTTGAGAAGCTTGAACTTATTCGTGTAAAAAATTCCTGAGGACTTTCTCCTCCTGGAAATCTCTCATCCATTCTTAAAGCCGAGAAATAAAGACCCGGGTATCGTTCATTTGCGATTTCATGGGGCATTCCAGCGATTACACCATTGTTCGTTTCTCTCCAATACTGGCTGCTTTCAACAGGCAAATTAAGCTCTCTGGCGATCTCATTTGCTGTATCTAACGCACGTTGCAAATCACTACAAAGAATACGGGTTATGTTAAAGCTAGATTGATTTCCCTTAAGATAATATCCAAGACGTTCGGCTTGTCTATATCCCTCTACTACAAGTCCACGTTGACTCCACCCCCCACGAAAGCCTTCATCATCTATTCCATGCCTTATAAAATATATAGCCATCGATTGTATACCTCCTGAACAAGATTGTTATACATTTGCATTAAACTTCGAAAACGTTTGTTTTTTTAGTTGATCCCAATTGGGCGTTGCAATGTTTGCTTGTTGCTTCAAAATATCAAATGAATCAAACAAAGCTGCTATTTCGCTGAAAGAACCGTCCACTAATTTCATAAACGGTAATTTATGAATTATTGTCAGACCATAATATACAGCCTGCTTGTGCTTTCGAACAAAGTTAACTTGACCTGCTGGAGTAACAGTATAGCTTAATTTCTCCATGATTTGAAACCCCTCGTCCATTACTGAAATAGCTTGTTTTAATAGCTTCTTATCTTTGGATACCTTTTTCAAATTCCCGTCATGAAGATAACTAAGGGAGTTCAAAGCCACTATTGGCACGATATGACTTTTGAGCCAAGCATCCATATCGTCATGATAACTTAGCTTATACTTAGCGTTCTCAAACGCTTTTTCCAGTAAGTGTTTTATTGGGACCTCACCGTCAAGACTGCCAAGTACCATTTGCCCTCCTGCATGTATTTTGATAACACGGCCGCTCGTTTCACGAATTCCTGCACTCAGCTGAAATCCGAAGAGTATAATTTTCCTCACATTGCTCATTTCCTGTAAATCTTTTTGCATTCCATGTGCATCGCCATTGTTCCCCACAAGAATTATATTCTGACTATGATTATTAGCTAGAATAGGTAACACGGCTGGAAAATCATTATATTTCATAACAACAAAAATAAGATCATAGAGATCATCAGATGGAAGCGTGGAGATGATCTTTACTTCATCCACAGTGTTTTTAATTTGAAAATAATGGCGAAGCACAAGTCCGTCTTTCGTCAATTGCTCAGCTCGCTTTCCTCTGGCAAGCATGGTGACATCATTTCCCCCACGGACTAGAACATGTGCAAGATAGCTGCCCAATACTCCCGCTCCAAAAACTAAAACTCTCATATTTAACTCCTCTATCCCTTTTTAGACATTTGTTGAATTTTGATCAACTGTTCGATAAAATCAGATTATCACATCTCTGGTAGGGTTCAATCGTTAGTTTGATCGGTTTTGTTGATTTTTCAACAGAATACAATACATTGTTTAAAAAAAAGGGAGTCTTACCATGGACAGAAGAATTAAAAAAAACCAAACAGCCATCATGAATGCATTAATTCAACTGATGGCTGAAAAAGATTTTGAAAAAATAACGATCAACGAAATCGCAGAGCGCGCTGATGTAAACCGCGGAACGATTTATTCCCATTATGCGGATAAATACGATCTGATGGATAAATGTCTGGAGGCTCAGCTCCAGCAACTAATCGAAAGCTGCTCCGCAGTGGAGGATGAAACCGAACCTAATCCCTCGAAGGCGTCATTGCTCCGCACGCTGGAACAATTGGAGGAGAATGCTCTCTTTTATAAGACTTTATTAAGGAACAAAGCTTTGCTCTCCTTTAGAAACCAATTACAAGAAATGATAAATGAGCAGATTAAGGTACAATTTTTAGAAAACAATTTTAACCTGGATGAGTTGAGTAAAGATATATCTGTGCAATTTTTGAGTTCGGCGACTGTCGGAGTGATTGAATGGTGGTTTACCCATAGTAATCCTTGCTCTGCAAAAGAGATCACTGAAAAGTTATGGTCCATGCTCGATCTAAATCTGCAGATGATCGGTTCTCAAGCTTGAATATGTTCTCCCGTATCCATCTCATAAATGGAACTGATGATTTTTTCAATGGGAATCTCCTTAATAGAAATATCAAGGATCTCTACCTTTTCGCTAAGAATATGCAGAAACTCACCCATTTTACATTGCTCGGTATCGATCAGCAGCTCCACTTCGTAATCCGATATTCTTTCCGATATCAAAGTTCCAGGTAGATCAATATCTCCAATAGTTGTGGCGGCTGAAAGCCTGACTACTTTTTTGGCGCCCAGATGCAGTCGAAGTTCAGAGAACTTGTCGTCATATACTTTTTTCCCTTGATGAATTATAAGTACTCTTTGAACCAAACGCTCTACATCTTCCAAGTCATGTGTTGTCAGAATAAATGTGGTGCCTTCCTGATTCATTTGCTTAATGAATTCTCTGATTCTTTGTTTAGCTATCACATCCAGCCCGATCGTCGGCTCATCCAAAAAAACCACAGGTGGTGAATGAAGCATCGCCATAATAAACTCGCATTTCATTCGTTCTCCCAGGGAAAGGGTGCGCGTAGGCTTAGTAATAATATCGCTAATCTCAAACATGTTTACAAATCGGTCTAGTCTTGTACGAAAGTCGTTCGTAGGAATATCATAAATTTCCTTGTTCATATAAAAGCTATCCAATGGGGGAATGTCCCATATTAACTGCGATTTCTGTCCGAACAATACCCCGATTTGTTTTACGTATTGATTTTTCTGCTTATGAGGGTTGTACCCTAGAACATTTATTTCGCCCGAGGTAGGATAAAGAACGCCTGTCAGCATTTTAATAGTCGTAGATTTCCCTGCACCGTTTGGACCCAGAATCCCAATGATTTCTCCTTTTCCAACACTGAACGAAAGATCTTCTACAGAGGTAATGATCGATTTTTCACGGTAAAACAGACTTTTAAATACGCTTTTTGCATCTTGTCCACGGTGATAGGTTTCATATTGCTTGGTTAAGTTCTTGACGGTAATAATGTCCAAGTGAAATTCTCCTTCTTAGAGCTAAACTAATCTTTTATCCTCCAGCGCTTTTGTAACTGCGAAGCATGTATGTATAGAGCCAAATTCCGAAGGCAGCAAATAACACACAAGGAATAATCGCTATAAAAAAATAGGGTTCCCATCGGCCAATCAGTGTAGAAGCTGGAAAGTAAGCAATCATGGAAACCGGAAACAGAAAAGAACTCACGGCTACGACTGCTTTAGGAAAAATCGTCCCTGGATAACGTCCAAAAGACTTAATGCTCTCAAACATCTCCGGCAAGCGGGAATTCGCCACCCATTTGAAGGAAATTGCTGCCACAATAAGCGCCACGCCGAACATAACAAGCAGCCCTGCACCAAACAACAACAGGAATAATAACCAAGAGCCGATGGTCATCCCATCGATTCCGCTAAGTGCGTATACGAACATAACTACACCTCCACCTAAAAGCCCGATACTTTCGAATTCAAAAGATCTGGCCAACAGCAGAAAAAGGCTCGAGGCCGGTTTAATTAATACCACTTCCAAAGTCCCTTCTACAACATGAGACATCGTATTCCACATAATTCCGTTAAAAAAAATCCCGGCACAAGCCGTAGACAGAATAAAAACGGATTGAATTAACAGCGCCTCTTTAAAGGTCCAACCTGCAAATGAAGCATTCGAATTATAAATGAATACCGTTACTAGAGGAAACAGCACATTCCCTATGAGCATGATAAGACTATTAAGAATAAAATTAACACGATAAGTGATAGCAGAAGCAATATTCGCCTTCATGCAGGTTTTATATATTTGATACATACGTTTCATGCGCCCACCCCCGTAAAATGCTTAAGCGACACCGCATACAGCACCCGGCAGACAACTCCGGCAATAATGACGGCTATCAGCTGCAGCAATAATACTTGAGGAATAGGTAAGGTTATATCCGCTAAAGTATAGCTACCTGTATAGACCATTGCGGGAAGAAAGGCCGTATATTGAAAGGGTAAGAAAAAGGACGCCATTTGTAAGGATTTTGGGAAAAATACCAATGGAATCAGCGATCCTGAAAATATCCCTTCGCAAAGATTAAAAAAATTACGAATACTAGAGGATTGCACCATCCAAAAAGCGACCATTCCAATACTATAATGAATGAAAAAATTCATCATAAACGCCATAGCTATCGAAAGAATCGCGTATAGTAAATTTGCGGGTAAGACATCAATATGAAAAATAAAGAAAAAGATCATAAAGCAGGGTAAAAATTCAAATAAAAGCCCAAGTACCCTATGCCCTGCCTTTTGAGACAAAGCAAAGAACATATGATTCAGCGGTCTTAACGAAAACGTTATGAATTTCCCGGTACGAATAAGCATTTGTAAATTCCAATCGGCAAAATCCATAGTCAAATAGTTGATCAACATCGTGGCGCAAAAATAAGAGAGCATCTGAGAGAGCGACATCCCGTTAATAGAAGATTCCCCGCTATAAACAGCGCTCCATATATAATACTGCACTAAAAAGTACACTGGGCCAACAAAAATAGAAACCATCGAATGCGTCCTGTACGCACTCCATTCCTTATAAGTAACAAAAGCAACCGCCCTCATAATGCGAAAGCGGTGCTTTATCATCTCAAACATAAGTCACATCCTGCCTATCTTTGATATCTCACAACATATAATCTTATTCTTATTCGAGTCCGGACCAGATCACATTGTTTGTACCGAAAATCCCTCTACCGTCCCATATATTTTTATGAAAAGGGATATACCAAACGGCAATCAGCTTTTCTACCGGATCAACGACCAAAGAACAAGACCCCCATCCTTCGTGAAAAAAAGTGCCTTCAGAATAAGATGTACTTTCATTATATCGAAGGTCTGGCCCAAGACCGTATGGTCTATCCGCTCCTCCATCTCCCCATGCGTAGTTTGGAATTTTTTCAGAATTGAACCGCTTGGTCATTCTCTGAACAGCCATCCGGCTTAAGACATGACCCCCTTCGTATTCCCCATGGTTAAGCAGCATGATTCCGAACTTTTGTAGATCATTAACGGTTGAATACAGTCCCCCACCAGTTCCGGGAGTCTTGATTTCTTCCTCAGACCTTTGTTCTTCATCCGTAATTTCCCCGTTTTGCAGCTTCTGAAGATATTCCTTGGCTTCTTCCGAACGAATAGCGATCCTACCAGCTTTCTCAGGCGGTATATCAAAGAAAGTATCTGTCATGCCTAACGGTTTTACAATGTGGTCCATTATGTAATCTTCTGCAAAAACACCTGTTATTTTCTCAATAATTGCACCAAGAACCACGTATCCGAACGAGGAATACATCCATTGAGTCCCTACCGGAAAACGAATGCCATAGGAAAGTCCAGCTTTAATCCAGTTTTCTTTTCCAAGCTCTGATTCATAAATATACCACCATGCACTTTTATAGTAAGTATCACTTATAGTGCCATGATCAGGTGCGATGCCGGAGGTATGAGTCAGTAAATGAGCAATTGTAATCGGCTTAAAAGGGTCGGCATCAAACTCTGGAAGAATAGAACTAACTGGTTGTCCCATAAAAATTTTTCCATCATCTGCAAGCTGCCAGATCGCTGTTGCCGTAAACAGCTTGGTAATAGAAGCGATTCGAAAAATTGTATCCGTTTTCAATTCTTGGTCGCTATCTTCTTCGTAACTGAAGCGTCCCCCCGCTCCATTAGCAAATATTTTTCCATAACGACTAAGAGAATAAATATAGCCATCGGCTACTTTCTTATTACAGAGATCCTCATAAAAATGATTAAGTGCCTCTAATCGGTCCTCCCTGTAATTCACTTCGTTCAGCTTGCTAAGCTCTGTGGATGATAACATTATTCGCACTCCCCCTTATTATTCAATAAAATACATGATGCATAAATATCTTGCAATAAAACCCAAATAATTGAAAGGGTGATTATACATATAACTATTTTATACTGCTCCAATAATTCTGTAACAGCAATGCTGTAATCTCGTTAACGGTTTGTCGTTAGAGATTTAACTAGTGCCATTCCACTAACCAGACCAAATACTACCCCATCATGTATGCTTGCAAATTTGTAGATCTCTATGTTCGAAATGTTAAAATACATTACTAAAATTGGATACATAAGCAGAAGAAAACTTGGAAGAAACGCAATAAACAACAGCGGCCAATTAACAATAAAAGCTTTAGGTAATCCTTCTAATAACGCCAGATAGATCCCATAGACAAACGGGACAATAGCCGTGATCCATACAGTATTTTCTAATTGATAGTTCTTTTGTGCCTCTTCAGTGTAATGACTAATCAGCGAGTTTCCATAATGTAATAAGAGCGCCCCCACTATGATCCAGACAAGATAATATAAAAATTTTGAATTCCGCATCTTCATGAAATCACTCCGTTTCTTTTTATATAGTTCATTAGAATGTCTCTATTTAACTTACCATATAATCCATACTTTGGATATTACATTAAAGAAAACTGGCCCTAACTAAAAAGGCTACCTCTCGGCAGCCCTTAAATTGAATTCCAACTCCCCTGGAGGATAAGTTTATCTGCGTGGCATGGTGACGCCTGCTTTGTTGTTATATTTTTCCGTAGCTTCCTTGATGACATCGTTACCGCCCTTAGAAAGCCACTCCTCCACAACCTTCGGCCAGTCGCTGATAGGTTCCTTGCCATATACCATCTTTACCATGTGCGTCAGCAGTACCGGAGGAGCCGTGTCCGAGTTAGGTGCAATGTCTGGATTCTTCACCAAGGCATCTAGCCGCGGGTCGAACTGAATTCCGTCACGGCCTTCGTTAGCCAGGATAGTATCATATACATTGATCAAGCTTCTGCCTTCTTCTGTCATGTTTAGGACACCCTTATTATAAGTAGTATCCTGCACCATCCAGAGGAATGACTGGCGGTAGCGCTCCTCATCTATAGCGGCGGAATCCGCAGGAGAGGTGTATACAATTTTGCCGTTCTCTTCCTTGTAGGTTTCGTCCTTAATCCCAAAGGTAAAGAAGGTTTCTGCCTCTTCGCTCAGCATCCAGTCAAAAAATTTCACGATATCCGCAGCATTCTTCGTACCTTCCTTAATAAAGTAGGTGCGCGTAGCGGAGCCGTACAAGTAGGAGCCTCCTTTTCCATCGGGTCCCACTGGCGAAGGAATGATTTCCAGCTTGGCGGACGGCGTCGTAGCCTTCAATTGCTGCTCCCACTGCAGAAGCTCGTTGGCATTCATCGTCCACATGCCCGCTTTTCCTGAGAGAATCGCATTTTTGTAGTTGGTCGGGTTAATGGTGGCAAATTCCTTGTTGATCAAACCCTCTGTATACATGGTGTTGTAGGTTTGTAACGCCTTCATCATATTTTCGCTATCCATAAACTTCGGCTGAACCTGGCCGTTTACTTCCTCGAACATAGTCAGATACGGAAAAACATCATAAGCGCCAAAGAAAGCATCCGCATATTTGAAGTCTTGACGGCCCATGTACGGGTTCTCTATCCCCAGCTTTTTGAAGGCACGCAACACAGTCAAGTACTCATCGACCGTTTTTGGAACCTGCAAGCCGGTCTGATCCAGCAGGTCCTTACGAATCCAAGTCGCCCGGCGGGAGGGATTGGACAGAAACTCCGGTATAGCATAAATTTTCCCTTGATAGGTGACGTTCTCCCAAGCTTCCTTCGGGATTACTTTCAAAAGGTTCTGGCCGTTTTGCTGCAGCAGATCATCTAGTGGCATGAACACACCAGCTTCAACGGAACCAGCCATTTCCTTGCCATTTACACCGCCCGAGCCTTGAACGACATCCGGAATATCATTAGTGGCGAACATCTGCACCATTTTCTGCTCGAACTCTTTATGAGGAACCAACACTATATCCAAGTCTGTGTTTGTCATCTCCTCCAGCTTTTTCACCCATTTGTCCTTGTTCAAGTCGGGTGATTTCTCAACGTAGTTAAAAGCCAGCGTCCGCATCGAGATCGAGAATTCAGTTTTCTGCGGCGTATTTGACGCCCCTCCGGCAGTCTCTTCTTTGTCCTTGTTCGAGCAACCTGCAATAACGGTAGCACCCATTACGGTAACCAGACAGATGCCAATCCATTTTTTCATAATATAACCCTCTCCTTGTACAATGGGGTGTATACGTAAAATGAAGATATCTTAAGACTAATAAGCTTTTGGGATCTCAACCCGGTGGGTAATTCCCTGATTCGTAAAGTAGACATGAACCCCATGGTCCTGATCGTCCATAAAGTACGATACGTAATCCCGGCTTCCTGCTTTTTGGGGAATCAGAAGAGTGACGATCCGATGGCTTACAGCCTCTTGGGTAGAGGCAGTCAAATGCCAATGCTCGGGCAGCCCTTCCCATTCTTTCGGATCTACATCTGTAAATTGATTGCTTTGGCTAAGAGTCATTTCTCCCGAGGAACTATAGACAAATCTGCCCTCCATCTGAGCTTTTTTACCATTTACTTTAAAAGATTGATCCTTCAACTTCATGGAATACAGCGTATGAAACAGCCAATCCAATTTTCCCGGACGTTGCAGCTCGACACTGTCTGTGATAACAAAGTAAGCGCTATCAAAGAAAAATATTTCCCGCACATACCGCTTGATATAGGGTACATTCTCGCGGTAGGCTTCGGTGGCATCCATTTGCGTGTAGTCAATGCCGGGCGTACTATATGCTTTCAACACCTTGCCGTAGGCTGCCATGTTCTTCGACTTGTCCGTGCCAGCATATTGGCCTTTGCCGTCAATGAGAATTGCGTTCTTGGAGCGGGTCTGCCTGCGCCACTGCATATGCATCGTACTGTTGAATGCAACGTAATAACCGCTTTCGATAGCCAAAGGCTCGCCGAAGGCATGCAGCAGGAAGGCGTTTTGATCCCCATGGCTATGGCTCACAGAGCCGTAACGGCTGCTCTTAGTCAACAGCATGATATGTTCCTGCGGATCCTCCATCCGATGATGCATGGCCACCCATCCCACATCCTTAAACCACTTCAGAGGTTCTGCAGCCACCGGTGGCTCTGAAGAAATCTGCGGATAATCTGTGCGATAAACCATCTCATCGAACCGGAAATCCCACCAGCCGTAGTTATAGAAGATCATCTGGGTGTCAGGGTTCAGTTCCTTAGTTTGCTCAAAATACCATTGGTACTGGCCATTCCCGGTTAAACCGGCGAATTGGCGGATATTGAAGCCCGTCTTGAGATTGACCGGATCTCCCAGTGACGATTGATCGCCGAAGCTGGCCCTCACGGTATCCGGACTGAAGCAATAGAGCGGAAAGTCACCGGTTTTGCGAAAGAAAGGACGGTCATAGAAATTGATTGCCATGTATTTGCGAATTAGATTGAGCGCCTCTGTAACGAATGCCATCTGAGTGGTCCAATACATCGGACCTTCGGCCCACCCGCCATCTTTGCCACCCCATGGAGTATACATGGCGGAGAAGTACTCCAGTGTATAATCAAGCCATTCCTGCGCCTTCTCCTCCTCACCCAACATGGAAATACAACAGGGTACGAGTACAGAGGATAAAGAGCGGATCGCATGGCTGTCATAAGGAACTTGATGGATGCGGGAACGTTCGATGACATGGAATGCGATCTGCCCGGTTCTTCGCAGTAGCGCCTGCCTTACCTTAAGGCGTTCTTCTTCCGCCAGAGAGCCGTAAAGCCAATCATAGCCCCATGCCAACGCTCCGGCTATGCGAAAGGAGCATTCATCGTTGTAATCCCGGCTGGTGGTACCATCTGTGTTCCAGCTTGCAGCATGAAGCAACCACTCTTTAGCTTTGGCGATAAGCGCCTCGTCCTCCAACACAACTCCAGCTATAGCAAGATGCCGGATAGCATAGAAGACTTCCTGACAGTCCATATACATCTGCCGCCATAGTGTGGCAACACGCTTATTATCTGGATACGGTGCAGGCTCGGGAATAAGCTCGCGCTTTGTCCAGGGTAGAACGGAATGCTTCAGGAAGTCTTCCCAGCCAGTTGAAGTCGGGTCTTGGCGGACAACTTCCCGGTAAGACGGTAGCTGTTCCGCTTGAAGCCAAAGCCGTGGATGGTTGGCGGAAGCAATTGAATATCGTTCTGTACGGGAAGGCAGTGGCGTTAGCGGCAATTCATCCTCCACCACAAAAGCTCTTACTTTACTCCACTCGGAACGGATATCATTCTCCCCGATAAGACTGTATCGCCAATAATACGGGCCGGGCGCCAATGGCTTATCCGGGGTAAACAAATTATAGGGAATTCTACTGTAGGTCAACGTACCTTCAGACTCAAATTCAGTATTTGAGGAGATCTGCAGCTCATACATACTCTCTTCCAGACATGCAGGCATCCAAGTAAACCGCGGAGGATTCTCTCCAACATCTGTATGTTCATCTGGCCCATATGACAGGTCGAGTACGCCGCTGGTAGGTTGAAATAAAGGTTCTAACATCTCTACTCCTCCGTATTCCGGGACTTTTCCTGAATCAGTCCCGCTTTAGGGTCAAGGCAATAGACCACTACTTGCCCAGTTGTTGCTATTTGGATTCGGGGCGGTTTGCCCACCTGACTCACTAGCTTCAGTACAGCAGGTTCGTGACCGTCCCGATAAACCATAATAAAATCAACCGACGGGCCTTTGTGCCGAAGCATAATACCTCGTAGCAATCTACTCGGGTCTTCGGCAATACCCGGTGTGCGGATTTCATACATAGTGGAGCCGGGCGCCAGTAGGGTACTCGTGGATACTTCATACTCCCGGCTGGTGCTCACTCCATCATAACGGATATTCCACTCCGTATTTAACGTACATTCCGTCTCATTTTTCATTGCGGACAGTACTTCTACTGAGCCATAACCCGCTTCCAGTCCAAGGACTGTCGGAGAATCCTTCTGGACACGGTGAGGGTCGAACGGTAACAGCAAATGTCCCGTCGGATGAAACCATAAGTCTACTTCCTGACTCCGCTCCGTCACCTGCTCAACATGAAACCAATCCAGCAGCCAACCGTCGGCTAATACAAGATGCCGGTCTAGAACAGCTCCTTCATAGGCGCCGTCTGAGCGAATCCATAAGTACGTAGCGTTGCCTTCCTGGCGGAATTGACAGCTGCTTCCGGTATGTGGAGATTGGGAGCGACCTCCGATGGTGACCGTGTTATGGCTCGCGGTTTCGGAATACCATTCCTTGCGCAAAACAGATCCATAAGGAACCATACCCAGCTCGGGAGCAACCTCGCCCCATCGGTGCATAATCGTAATATGAAGCTTGTCGAAATGCCCATGTGATCCGCCATGCTCTCCGAAATCCGCCAGAACGGACAACGGATTGCCCGGGTGGCGGAGCACGGCGAATCCGGAATCCGGCAGTAGGACAGAGTCTCTCACTCTGTAACTGGTCTGAAGTTCCTTACTCTCACCAGCTCCATACAACACTGCCTCCAGACCAGTCCTTAATTCCTGTCCATATAGATACCTATACGCATTCGCCAGTATTGGCTGGAGACTCGGGTCTTTGTAAACCGCAATACCTATTTCAAATACTTCAGCAATTTCTCGGGCGAAAGGAACTCGCGCATAAGGACCATCATGCACGGCTGGAAGCTCCCCGTTATCGCCGCTAAGCTCTACCAACAATTGAAACATGCCACGGATGGATTGTCCCTGATCTCCTTTGGCAGCATAGAGGTCAACTCCGAAGCGCCCGTACATCTCGGCTGCTATGAGATAAGCCCGCAATACAAAAATATGGTAGTACGTGCTGCCTTCAAATTCAAAACCATCTGGCTTCACGCCAATGGACAGATGATGATAGAATCCGCCTTCTCCCTCCAGCAAAGAAGCAAGCTTTTCTCTGGTACCTTTGGCGGCATATACACAAGCCAAGCTAGCGTTCAGCCATGCGGTATAATTGTTCTCTGCATTCTTCTTCTCGTAAATGAGGATGTGGCGGTATTGCTCCATACTCTCCTCCAGCATCGAGAAGAACACTTGCAGCTTTACCTCTTCCTCCCCAGTGAACGTTACTCCATGATCCACAAGCAGCAGATAGGCCCGGATAAGCGTGGTGGACCAGATAGCCTCTGTCAGCGCCTGATGAAAGGCACGGCCACTAAGCATCCAGGGTTGAGCATCGGGATGAACCGGATACAAGGGGAACTGCTCCGCATAACCGACAAGAATCTTCCGGGCTAGGCTGCTATAGAATTCTTCTCCGTCTGTGGCGAATATCACGGCAGCTTGCAGGGCGTATCGCGCCATTGCCTGATGACGGTATACCAGCCATGCTCCCCGGTAGGGCTCACCTTCCAGCTTGCAGCCCTTCGGACAAGAAAAGACAACCGCATTTTGCTCCATAACATCGAAGATTAGCTCAGTATGATGCTGGGGACATACATATTGGTGCCACCAGCCACCAGGTTCTGTCGGGAGCAGAATCTCTTCTCTCCGGAAGGCATCCAGCTCCATTTTCAATTTATCCACCGCAAGACCAACCCAGGAAAAAGTATCTGCTTTCTCCTTAAGGTTCATCATCGCATGAACAAGCCTCCGTTAATTTCAATAATTTCGCCTGTCAGATAATCCGACAGCTCTGAAGCGAGGAAGAGTGCCACATTGCTTACATCCTGTGGAGCACCTTCCCGGCCCAGCGGAATCTTCGCAATGGTTGCCTGTCTTGCCGCATCCGCAGTAAAGGTAGCATGGAAAGCGGTCTGACCGATAAAACCGGGAGAGATAGCGTTTACATTAATCCCGTGAGGACTCAGCTCTTTGGCAAGTCCCTTGGTATAAGACCATACCGCAGCTTTGCCCGCTGCATAAATGGAAGCCCCCTGTCCGCCACCGTCATGGGCCGCAAGAGAAGATACATTGATGATTTTACCGCTTTTCTTGGCAATCATTCCTGCTGATACGGCTTTGCAGGCAAACACGCAAGATTTAAAATTGACGTCCATCACCTTGTTATAATGCTCTTCGTTCATTTCAGTATTGGGAACCCGATTGACCATACCGCCTGCATTGTTGACGAGAATATCGATGGTTCCGCCGAAATGCCCCTCAATTTCCTTCACCATATTGTCCAATTGGGCAGGACTTGTTGCATCTGCCTGAAAAGCAAAAGCTTCTCCTCCGGCCTGACGGATCGCGTCCACCGTCTCCTCCGCAGAACCGAACAAATAGTTTACCGCCACTTTGGCGCCGGAAGCAGCCAAAGTCTCCAAGATTTGTCGGCCTATCCCTGCATTGGACCCTGTAACAAGCGCTATTTTACCAGTCATATCAATTTTCATTTCCCATTTCCTCCTAGTAATAGTTTTTTCTGAAAACATCTTTTTCTCACTCCGCAGGCATGGATAAGATCAACCGGGTTCCCTCATTCTCCACACTTTCGACACTTAACCCGTATTGTTCACCGAACACCATTTGAATTCTCCGGTGCACGTTCATGAGCCCGATTCCACCTCTATGATAGAGGGAGTCTCCTTCCGTATCCGCCAGCTGATTCAGATTCAGCTTCTCACGTAGCTTATCAAGCCGTTCGCGGGACATCCCTGCGCCGTTATCCTCTACAAGAACTAGAAAACGATCTCCCTCTTTTCTGGCGTCGATTCTAATATAGTGCTTGTCTTCAATTCCCTCGGGAAATGCATGCTGAAAAATATTTTCGATCAAGGGCTGAAGTGTAAGCCTGACCATCTTAGCCAGTAGCAGCGTCGGCGGAATTACTACGTCAATTTCGAACTCCCTGCCGATCCTGTGCTTGAGAATCGTCATGTAGCTCAGTACATGATTAAGCTCATTGGCAATCGTAATCTCCTCCAGATTAGTTTGGATGGAGTAGCGAAGCATGAAGGCCATGGCCTCCACTATTTCTGTGATTTCGTCCGAATCCTGAACGACCGCGTAACATTTGATAGTCTCTAATGTGTTATATAGATAGTGCGGATTAATCTGCAGCTGGAGTGCCTGAAATTCAGCTTGATGACGCTCCAGAGCCTCCTTCTGGGTGGTAAGCTCCGCTTCGTATACCCGCTCAATCATTTCGGAAAGCCGGGTCACCATGAGATTGTAGCTGCGCATCAATCCCCCCAGCTCATCCTGACGGCCGTTCATCTCAAGCCTGCGCCACTTGCCTTTTTCCGTCTCCCTCATGCCCTCCTTAAGAATCAGGATGGGCTTCGTGATGGATCGTCCGAACCAGGTGGCAAGGAGCAGTGTGCCGACAAGCGTGAGAGCTCCCACCACCAGCGTGGTCGTACGAATGGTAGAAATAGGCTTGCGCAGCTCACCAACGGGTATGGATACTACAAGCTGCCATTTGGAATATTCAGATTTTCTCGACACGAACAAATACTCTTTCCCGTCTACTTTTTCCACCACAGAGTCATTTGGGTGTTGAAATACGTTCTGAATATGCTCAGCAGATAACCCAGGGTGGTTATTATTCCCTTCCGCCCGATATAGGAGTTTGCCGAATTCATCCATGATAAAGTAGGACCCGCCCTGTCCCAGATCAAGAGGTTCCCATATGCGGGCCAGATCCTCTGCCTTGAATTCAATGGCGACTATACCTTTGGGACGATAGGAAGAGACGCCTCTGATTCGGCGGACCATCGTAATAATGTTCTTATCCCCTTCATTCATCACATTCGTGTTGAGAATGGTGATGCGGCCGCTCTCTGGCGTATGTTCACTTAAGAAACGGTAGCGTTCCTGAGGATGAAACTGCAGGCTATGCGCCTGATAGGAGTTATCGTCGCTAATGGCCTTACCGTGTTCACCGATGACGTACATCAGATTAATCTGGGGATACAGAATAAACAAAGAACGAAACAAATACTTCTGAATGTCATTCGTATATTGATAGTAGGAGAAGCTATCCTCCGGGTCCATATCCAAGAACTCCTTGACTTGATTGTAGGATAGGATGGAATCGCTAGCCTTTTCATAATTTTGCAAATACAGATCCGTTTGATAAGACGCACTTCTGATGACTTGGGCAATGGACTTCTCTGAAGACTTATCCAGCTCAGCCGAAGCCTGAAAATAAGAGATAAATCCAACCATGGACAAGGATAAAAGAATGACGGTCAGAAAGGAGGCAAACAGCTTGTTCGACAGACTCTTTCTCATCAATGGATCCCCAGCTGGTTGCGATACTCAGAAGGAGCCAGCCCGGTGAACTTTTTGAACGTCTTCGTAAAATGAGGATGGTCTGCATACCCGACTTCATAGGAGATATCGGTGATCCGATAGCTTGCATCAGCAAGTAATTTTTTGGCCTTCTCCATCCTGCGTTTTATGCGGTAATGTACAAAGGTCTCTCCCGTTGAGTGCTTAAACATCTGGCTGAAATAAGAGGCATTTAGCCCAAGCACTTCCGCCACTTCTTCCAGCGATACTTCCTGGGCGAGATGCTTTTCAATAAATGCTTTAGCTTCCTCTATCGGATCCTTCGCTTTACCCTTGCGCTTTCTACGAAGCTCTTCCAATATAGCTGCTGACGCTTCTGCGAAGCAGTGAAATAACTGCTCAGGTCCAGCTGCTGGGGACAAGTCTAACACGCTTTTACCGGGTGTAACTGAATTGACAAGCAGCTTCTTCACGAGCAAAGCGTAGCCCTCTTCCAGAAGCTCTTTTTGCTGAATTCGGCTCATCTTACGCTGGAGGAAGTCAGTTTCCCATTCCTTCAGTACAAGGTACAGCCTTTCTTTATCCAAGGTCCAGATGGCATCATCCATACGCACGACCCATTCATCGAGCTTAGCGACAGAGACAAAACTCTCTAACTTCTCTCTATGCGCTTCCAGTTTGGCGATCACATTTTGAAGGTTCCCTTTGCTCACGGGTTTCAGGAGATATTCTTTCACTCCATAGGACACGCATTGGCGGGCGTATTCAAAATCCCCATAACCCGAGATGACAACAGTCTGAATATCCGTCTCCATCTCCGACAGCCGCCGGCACAGCTCCAGTCCGTCTACCTTGGGCATACGGATATCTGTAAAAAGAAAATCCGGATGCTCCTCCATAATGAGCTGGATGGCCTCTTCGCCATTCTGGGCCAGCTTAATGTTATACGGATGCTCGCCGCATTGCTGGATCATGATAGAAAGTCCCTTTCGAATCATGGGCTCGTCGTCTACGATTAATACACATCTCATCCATGGATACCACCTTCCGATTCGTCTCGCTTAACGCGTTCCTATTCTACCACAATATGATAGATCAGGATTTGACGGATCCGACCATCATTCCTTTAACGAAATGGCGTTGAAGAAACGGATAAATCATGATAATCGGAATAGTAGCGACAATGATAACAGCCATTTTGATGCCCTCAGGTGAGGTGTGGGCCAAAGAGCTATACACTGAGGAAGCCGGATCAATGCTGATATCGTCCGTCTCGAAGAGCTTCTTCAACATCACCTGCAGAGGCCATAATGACGGCTTGTTGATATAATACAGAGCGCTCATGTACGTATTCCAGTGCCCGACGGCGTAGAAAATCCCCAATGAGGCCATTACCGGTTTAGACAACGGCAGTACCATATTGACTATGATCCGCAGCTCGCCACACCCATCGATTCTGGAGGAATCTATCAGCTCCTGAGGCAGCTGCATGAAGAAGCTTCTCATCACGAAAAAGTTAAATGCACTGATGGCGCCCGGAATCATAAGTGCCCATAAGGAGTTCATAAGCCCCAAATTTTTGATCAGGATAAAGTTTGGAATAAGAGGGGCGCTGAATACCATCGTGAACAATACCATCATCACGATGTATTTACGTCCTACGAATTCCGGCCGGGACACCGGATAAGCGAGAGACGCTGTCGCAATCAGATTGATGGCGGTGCCCAGTACCGTAATATAGACGGAGACACCGAACGCCCGCCAAATGGAATGATCGCTGAAAACGTACTGATAATTGATTGCGGTAAATTCCTTTGGCAACAACCCTACCTTGCCATTAATAATTGCTTCAGAGCTGCTAAAGGACTGGGCAATCACATTCAGAAACGGCAGAAACATAGCCAAAGCGAGAGCGGTCAGAAACAAAAGATTGAACACATTAAATAGATTCTGGCCGCGAGTATAGCGTACTCTCATCATCCCTACCTCCATAAAGAGCGATTAATACAGCGATTCACCGGTTGTTTTTTTGCTCAAAATGTTGCCGATGAGCACCAGAATGAGTCCAACTACCGACTTGAATAGCCCCACTGCTGTTGTATAGCTGTATTGCTGAGACAGCAGCCCCGCCTTATAGATATAAGTGTCCAGAATCTCCCCGTTCCCGGTATTAAGCGCGTTCAGGAATACCCATACCCGCTCGAAGCCAAGATCAAGAAATCTCCCGATATGGAGAAGGAACAAAATCATAATCGTCGGTATCAGAGACGGCAGTGTAATGGCTAAGGTTTGTTTCCAGCGCCCGGCTCCGTCTACTTCAGCAGCCTCATAAAGATCTGGGTTTATTCCTGCCAACGCGGCCAGATAAATGATCGTACCGTACCCGGAATCCCTCCAGATACCGGAACTGATCAAAATCGTGCGAATGTATGAATTTTCACCAAGAAAATAAATTGGTTCAAAGCCGAAAGCTTGTAAAACCTGATTCACAATCCCTGTTCCTGGAGAGAGGATACCCAAGGCGATACCGCTGACAATTACCCAAGACAGGAAATGGGGCATATAAACCACCGTTTGCAAAAACCGTTTGTAAAACACAAGCCGAATTTCATTCAGCAGAAGCGCAAGCAATATTGGAGCCGGGAAGGCAAATATAAGATCATACAAGCCTAACAGAATCGTATTGCTTAAGATTCTTCCGAAATCCTGGTATTGAAACATCGTCCTAAAGTGCTCAAGTCCCACCCATTCACTGCCTGTAAAGCCTTTAAAAATGTTATAGTTCTGAAACGCAATAACTGAACCAGCCAACGGCAAGTACTTGAAAATGATAAAATACAAGATCCCGGGAATCGCAATCACATAGAGTGCTCTGAATTTCCACATGTTTAAAAGCAAGGATCTTTTCGTGTCAGCTTTGTAGTTAATAAGGTCAACCCCAGTTAACTTAGCTTTCATAACCGTTTCCTATAGGTCCTGTTTTCAGCAGGTTCGCCGGAGCATTCTCGTCTAGGGGAATTTCTTGAAATTCGATGGTAATATATCGTTCCTCCCGATCAATTATTCGGGATAACTCCCGCGTGAATACGGTGACTATCTCCTCCTTCTGCTCACTCGTTCGGCCTTCGTACATCCTAATCTCAATATGTGGCATCGGCCTTCCTCCATTTCCTTGAATAGTGAATGAATCTAACCTCATTCTACCTACAATAAAGCGCTTGCAATATGGAGTTTCTATGAGTGAGCTTGTGTTTTCTTTAGGGTATAATCGGTAACGGCCAACCCTCTACTCCCACATGATCATTTTTGAAATAATTGCTACTTATACTGTCAATAAGATTCCCCTGTAGGATGATCCCTTTTCCAGCAAGAAGTCGAATACCGTTCGTATTGCCAATCAGCGAATTTGCGATCAATTGAACGTCCTGCGGGTCGCCCGCTCCGATATCATTTGCTTTGCTGTCGCCGGGATCATGCTCAAGGGATACAGCCCAATAATTCGACGCGGTATTGTTGCGAATGATATTTTCCTTAATGATAGTACCTGGCCCGTTCAAAATCTGAATGCCCTTGGCGTCCTCTATATGAGTTGTATTCTCAATCACATTTCGCTCAATGACTGTATCCGGGGTGCCCATAGTTACATTGATTCCTTCTCTTGTATTACGAATCATATTGTCATGGATATAGTTGCGCGGTCCTGACTTACTGTGATTGCTAGGTGCTGTACCCCCGGTGTTTCCCAGTCCGATCGCCGCGCCGTAGGGAATGTCGCTAATCACATTACCGTATATCTCGTTCAAATATTCGAGTTCTCCGTGCAGATCGATGGCATCCAGCTTTGTATTCATAAACTGATTGTTTCGTAGGACATTGTTATGGGCAACAAATTGGATCAGCACCCCATGCCGCAAATAAGGGCCCTCGAAATGGGAGTCCTCCACAACATTCCAAACCGTGTCGTTTTCATACCCGTTGCGGTCCTGTTTGGCCATGCCCTGAATCGACACACCATAGCCAGCACCACCCGGCCCTACATCTGTCGCATTTCGGAACATGCTGCGGCGTACGACAATATCACGGCTGTTGTCGATACGCACACCCATACGTGAATACTTCTCTACAGTAACCCCATCAACCGTGATGTTGTATGACGGAACCTCACCAAAATTTGCGATGGTAATCATGCTGTCGGGACCACCTGCGTCCGGGTTGTTCACTTTATGATCCGTCGTGTAGACACCGTTCCAGGTAGAAGTCAATGTGAGGTTGGATATGGACAGATCATGCTGTCCGGATACTTTCATCAGGGCGCTGTTTTTTACCTTATGGAGAGATGTCTTAAGGATGGTTGTTGATTGATCCTCACCGCGAAGGTTTACTCCTGACTTGAGCTTCAAATTGACAAGGGTATCCAATGTTGAGTTCAGATTATAAACCCCAGACGGCAAATAGACCTCATCGCCGGACTCAGCGCTGTTTATGGCAGCTTGAATAGCAATACCGTCATCTGTGTCGTTATCGGCGAGATCAGCATTATAGTCCAGCACGTTCAAGATGCGCCCAGTGGTTGTAGGTGAGGAATGAACCGGATGCACCGTACCATCAGGTTCGGTTAATCCGGGAGCTGTGAATGGAATCGGTTCCCGGGGGGGATTAGGCGTGTAGTTCGGGATGTTGGCTACAGGTGTATCGCCATTTGCGAACGGCGCATAGAGGTTTACCTCCGATAAACTTGTAAACGCGCTGCCATCAGAATTCCCAAGACCCACGATCCGCACATATCTGGCTTCTGTGTCAGGAAGATCAAAAGGTTGCATCTCTATGGTTCTGAACATACTTGCACCAGTCCATATCGTAGTCCAAGCCAAACCGTCATTTGAGGTTTCGATACTCAATTGAGCCGTGCGCGTGTCACCTTTATAAACGGCAATACCTAAATAACTGATCTGCTTCCGTTCGCCTAAATCGTATTGGATCCACGGGCTGTTACCTGCGGCGGACCAGCGGGTGAACAAGTTATTATCGATGGTATTCGTTGCGATATTGCCATCGCTGTCGCTGGCTGTCACGTTTGCAATCGGGTAAGGAGTGATGGGTTCTGTAAGCGTTGACCGGGTAAAAGAAAGCGGTACGGATGTATTGCCCGACTGATCCACCGCTTCAACCTTAAAACTGTAAGCCGTGCTAGGGCTAAGCCCAACGGCTGTATACGTTGCATCGGTAACATTAGATAACAGGGTGTTATCCCGGTATACGCGATAGGAGCCGATACCTTGATTATCGCTGGCGCCCGGCCATGAAAGTTGAATGAACTCTGTACCTATATTGACAGCTTTCAGAGAACTTCCATCCGGCCAGGAAGGTTTCTCATGGTCGCTTGAAGGTGCAACCGCTTCTTGAACAACAAGCTGTGGACGGGGGTTGCTGTTGCCATTAGCTTCTTTCGAATAGACATTGAGAGAAATTCCAGTGCTTGACGCATCACCAAGCAGAAAAGCGATATTACCGCCCCATGCGGACAATCTTTCTCTGACAAACTCGGACACATCGATGCTGTAAACCTGTGGAGCTCCTGATTTGTCTGCCGTTACGGTAAATTTCCCACTTAACGAAGCAATGGTCAGATCCGTGACAGGCGCATTGCTCCAAGTCAGCTCCGATTCAGTCCAATTTGTATCCTTTAGGCCGAATAACGAAAGTTCGAGGTCCGCATTGGATGAACCCTTTTTGGCAGCAACATTAAAAATGTACCTGTTTGCAGGATTGCTATATGAAGAGACATCAAATTTAAAATACACATATTTCTTGTTCTCGGCGCCAGAAGAAATACTGAACAATCCATTGCTGCTGCCCGTCGCGCTATTGAAGTTTACAGTGGGCTTGCTGCTGTCGATGACTGCATCGCCGCTCGGTGTCAGACTGGCTAGATCGCGGTATACAACCTCATCATCATCAGGTGTTGTTGCCATTCGATTCTTTACATATTGATCCATAAAAGCCCAAGCCTCGGCGCTTGCTTGCTCAGCCGCTTCGCCGATAAAGCCGTGACCTTGTTTAGGTACAATTTTGACATCGACCACTTTCACGCCCGCATCCTTCAATTGATTGGAGAACGTAATGCTGTCCGTATATGGGATCGTTGCATCCACATCCCCATGGCGGATGAAAAAAGGCGGATCGTCCGGTGACGCATAAGTGCCAGGCATGGCCAACCTTGCCTGATCTGGCACAGAGAACGCGTCGTTCCCGCCCAAAAGCGCTTTCACAGATTTATAGCTATTAGCGAAGTTTGTTGTAAAATCCGCTGGACCGTAGAGATCGACAACGGCTTGCACTTGATCAGAATATTGCTGCCAACCGCCATTCCCTTCCAAATCCGGAACGTTTACGGTATGTCCTGTATCCAATGTGATTGTCTCGCCTGACTTGATGTTCCCAGTCGTACCGAGCAGTGAGGCCAGATGCCCTCCTGACGACGAACCCCATACACCGATCCGGCTCGGATCTAGATGGAATTCTGCCGCATGCGCGCGCAAGTAACGAATAGCAAGCTTCACATCCTGAATTTGCGCCGGGAATGGCGCTTCCGGGGTTAAACGGTAATCCAGCGATACTCCGATATACCCTCGCTTGGTTACATAGTTGCAGATACTGGCAAGGGCTTGCTTACGGTCTCCGTGATTCCAGCCTCCACCATGAATGTATACCATCACTGGCATGGGTGCTTGAGGCGGGATCTTAGGTACGGCAATCGAAGTATAAATCGGCCGCGTTCCAGCATTCCCAATCAGCACATCTTCATACAGCTTAACGCCTTCAGGAACCACAAACGGCTTAGGTTCAGCCGGTGTAGGGATTGGCACCGGTGTCTCTGCGGGTGGTATTCCGGGAATCGCTTGAGCTTTGAGGGCGACACTATCGATGTACATATTCGCGCTCATCAATTCACCCACACGGACCCGGATTTTGACGTTCGGATTGTTGTCAGCTCCGCTGCCCAAGTTGTGGACTTTGAGTTGGTTCGGCTCACTGTTCTTTTGTTCCTGCGTCCCTGGGGACAGCTTAAATTCCTCCAACGTTGTCCAATTTATCCCTCTATCACTTGACCATTCTACGATGACGCTTCCTCCGATGTAGGAGGATGCCCGTGTATAATAACTCAATTGAAGATTGCGGTACCCCGTCGAATTCACTGGCAGCGCCAATGCATCCTTGCCATCGATTTTCACCAGATTCGGTACGGACGGGGCCGTGGACGAAACCGAAGTTTTCGCCATGCTGTTTCCTTCGCCTTCCTGCAGCCAAGGCCCCGGAATGGCCATACCACCGGTAGATCCAAAATTGTCAGGGTCATCGAAGTTTTCCTCGTAGAGCGTAACATAGTCATCAGTCATTCCGTCTGCATAAACTTCGGTAAGCGCTTTCATTTCCAAGGGCGAATATAACAAAACCAAAGACAACAGTACCAAAGACAACAGTACTCTAATGCCCACTCGAAAAGCATTCCTATATAGTCCGTTTCTCAAATGAATTCCTCCCTGACATGGTATAGGTAATCACAAGCATTATGGAGTTCAAACCTCTTTTGAGATGCAGCTTATTAATGTCGGGACAAAATCACACCATCGTTATTGTTATAACGTTCTGTTGCTTCCTTGACGACGTCACTTCCCCCTTTCTGCAGCCATTCCTCCACCACCTTCGGATAGTCGGAGATCGGCTTTTTGCCGTATACCATATTGATTACATGCGTCAATATAACTGGCGGCAATTTATCTCCACCTGGGGTGATGTCCGGGTTTTTCTGATAGCCCTTTACTTGCGGTTCAAATTGAATCCCGTCGCGTCCCTCATTCGCAAGTACTGTATCGTAGAGCTTCATCAAATCTTTTCCTTCGGGTGTGAGACTAAGCGCACCTTTATTGTAGGTAGTATCCTGTACGAACCACAGCAGGATTTGACGGAACGTTTCCTCATCAACTTCATCGGCTGTTTTCGGTCTGTTATAGTTAATATTTCCGTTCTCTACAGTGTAGTTTTCTCCTTCAATTCCGAAGGTAAAAAACTTTTCCGCTTCGTCACTAACCATCCAGTTGAAAAACTTGACGATCCCGGCAGGATCTTTCGCATCTTTGTTAATTAAATACGCTCGCGGCACCGTACCGACAAGACGAAGTCCCCCCTTACCGTCAGGTCCTGTGGGCGAGGCGATCAGCTTCATTTTACCAGTAGGCACCTGTTCTCTTAGCTGCTGATCCCATTGGATCAACAGGTTGGCATTCATGTTCCAGATGCCCGCCTTGCCTGCAAGAATATCATTCTTAAATTTCGTGGGATTAATTGTGACGAATTCCTTGTTGATCAGTCCTTCGTCGAACATTGTCTTGTACGTTTGGATCGTCTTTTGCATATTCTCGATATTCATAAATTTCGGGACAATTTGATCCCCTTGTTTCATAAAGAAATTAGCAAAGGTATCGTAAGATCCGAAGAACATATCCGAATATACAAAGTCCTCCCGGCCCATATAAGGATTCTCCACACCCAGCTTCTTAAAAGCACGCATGACATTCAGGAAGTCATCTACTGTTTTAGGCTCTGGCAGTCCTGTTTGTTCCAAAAGATCCGCACGTATCCAAGTTGCCCGGCGTGACGGATTGGACAGCCATTCCGGAATCGCGTAGATATTACCTTTCGCATCGGTCTCCTTTTCCCATGCCTCCTTCGGGACTCTCTTGAGAAGATCTTGCCCATACTGCTCAAGCAATTCATTTAGGGGCATGAATACTCCGGCCTCCACAGAACCTGCCAACTGAGGGTTCGTCAGCCCAGAGCTTGCTTGCACGACATCCGGAATGTCGTTGATCGCGAACATTTGAATCATTTGCGAATCAAAATTTTTCTGCTGCATCAAACGGATGTTAAGATCAGTATTCGTAAGTTCCTCCAGCTTTTTGACCCACTTGTCATCATTGATATTCGGATGATTGTCTGCATACGAAATGTTTCCGCTCCGGAACGATATGGAGAAAGCAGTGGTTTTTTCTGGACTCTCCCCCGCTTGCTCTTCTCCCCCCTTATTAGAAGAGGAACATCCATTTATAGAGACGGCTAATAATGAAACTCCCACCATGGTAAGCATCCAACGCTTCATTTTCATCAACTCCCTATTACCAAATTTAGGACACGGCACTAGAATGACTAGAAGTTCGGAGGGGCTCGATCATGGGCCGCAACAGCTTTGCTAAATGCTCGCTCATTAGCATGTGTCCATAATCGGAAGGATGAATCAGATCGGAGGTCAGCGAGGTAAGATCGCGCATGACTGATGCGCCATCCAGCAGATGTAGTTGTGGATGTTTATTGCTCTCACAGTAACGAAGCAGCACTTCGTTAAAAATCCCCTCTTGGACATGAAGAAGATGGCCTGCATCAAGAAAATACGTTGCACGATTCGGATAAATCGTAGTAACGAACACAGGTTTGTCAGGATGACTTTTGATAACCCGGTCCAGCATGTAAGACACTCTACGCTTGAATTCCTCGGGAGATACTACAGCACGCATATTGACACCAAGCTCCAGAAACAGAAAATCCCAATCCTCACGTTCAGCCAGATGATCGGCAACTACGTCTTCGCAATAACAAGATCCGCTAAGCGCAAGATTTAGCACATCCACACCAAGTCTGCGCGCTGTCTGCTGTAAGTAACCATTGAAATGATGCGTGGATCCCGCACTCTGGCTGATGGAAGATCCATAGGCGAGCATCGTAAGCTTAGGTAGCTCATCCGGTCTAGGCGCACGTACTTCACAACCAAAAGTATCCACATCGTAGAAAACAGCTCCGAAACGATCAAAATGCAAACGCCATACGTTAGAGGAAAATCCAGACTGATTCAGCCGCTCACTTGATACCTCTGTAAAACGTTCCGGCTCCTCCAAGTGCAGAGTGGTTACCGTACCCGCCTGCAGAAAATGCTGAGAATGAAAAAAATCCCCTCTGCATACCACAACGCGGCCGTTACTATCATTCGATCCGACAGTGACCCTAACATGCTTGGATTCGGTGACAAACCGCAATTCGCAGCCGTTCGATTGTATAGCTTTGGTTCTTCCTTTCTCTGACAAGCCATTGCGCACATGTTGCGGAAAACGCTGGAGATGCAATCCAGATTGATAGGGTTTATGAACCAGCTCCGAAACATTGTGAAAATAAACACCCTCCTTTTCCATCGTTGCAGCTACACCACCTTAATAAATTCGAAATCGCATTAACTCATATCTGACTTCTATTGCATCATATAATAGCAATAAAAGCATAGTCAATATGTTTTTATTGATATCATGAGTCATATATGAGTCAATTCTTGTACATCAAACAAATACTTTAACATAACAAAAAGCACAGATTCAGAATTGAACCTGTGCCGGGATTTTCACATAAACTTTCAGTCTTCAAGAGTGCTGAGTCTCCTGATTTACCGCATTCAATATTTCCTCAAGTCTGCGGCATAACTCGTCGTTGTCCAGTAGACCTGAAACAAACATCATGATATCACGTTGAATCTCTTTCAACTGGAGGTTGCTTAAACCCAGCTCTGTAACCAGACGATAGGTAGGGAAGATCTCACGGTAAAGCTGAAAACGGGCCGGACGATAACCCACTTCCTCACCTTCCCAATCCATCACCAAACGGTTGGCTGCAATATTCAGTGTCTTACGCCTAATGATCAGTTGCGCCTCGTGTGAGGTGAGAAAATCAACGAGCAGCATGGATGCATCCTTGTTCTGTGATTTGCTGTTAACCGCCAGTCCATTTATAATCAGCAGCGTATCAGCATTTTGCAGCCGAGGCAATGGAGCAATATCGAATGCCAAATCGGATTGACGCAATTGATTCAAGAAGTAATAGGTCGTCATTATCATGGACACTTTGCCTTGCAAGAACAAGGCTTCCGCATCCGCATCGCTCTCAGACAATACAGCTGGAAATACATCCTTCATGCCTATCAGCTTTCGAATGGTTCCTAAACTGTCGAGTAGCTTTGAGCCACTGAACCGAAATTTGCCTTCATCATCCTGTTCTGCCGCAAACGTCGTACCGCTCTGAAGCAGGAACAACGGCCACCGGTTACGAGAAGGCAAATAAAAATAAAAACCATACCAGTCATGACCTTCAGCTACCTTTCGACCATTAGCGAATAAATCGTCCCAGGTCCAGCTACTGTCTGGTGGTGATACGCCGGCTTCCTTAAAGTGCTGTTTATTATAACAAAGCACGACTGGAGAATAAATGAAGGGGCGAACGCGATTACGGTCACCATACCGGAACGGGTCGGAAAGAAAACGATACGTGTCCGGCTGTTCCTCCATCGGCTCCAGCAGCTCCGTACAGCCTTGCTCCAAAAAATCCTGATAATTGTTATTATTCATCAGTACGACATCCATGATTTCCGACTGCAAATATTCCTTCAAAGATGTCGAGTAGTTTCCTGAAGACAACTCGAGCGGCTGAACGTCGATATGCGGATAGCGTTTACCGAACTCATTCAGTAGCTCTTGCATCTCTACAAGCTTGGGGATGGTGTTCACATATCCGAACTTGATCGTCGTTCTGCCTTCCTCTACGGGGGGAATTACCCGATTGCCAACACGCGGAATTTTCTCAATTAAGCCTTCATCCACCAGCACCTTGAGCCCGTTGCGCACAGATGCGTTACTAAGTCCGAAGCGCACCTCTAAGTCGCTTTCTGAAGGAAGATAACTGCCGATCGCTATACTTCCCGAATGAATTTCATGTCGCAAGGTTTGAATCATTTCCTCTAGCCTGATACGGAAAAATTTTCTGCTATTCCTTTTCTGCATTGGGTTTCCTCGCCATCTTCCGATTAATCGAGCCCATAGGGACAAGTTTATATAGTATTCATCATACTTAAATCCTTTGGGAACGACAAGTATCGGAGTCTGGCGCCATATAGCGTATGTTCTGCACCCACGGTGTCATAAAGAGCGGTCAATACACCGTAATCCTCTTAATACCCCATATAACTCTCCAAACCGGCTAGATCTATAATGAGCATTTGCTTATTTCCGATTAGCTCAATAAGACCTGAATCCTCAAACCTTGAGAATTTTCTGCTAATAGTTTCGCGGGTGACCCCAACATAGCTGGCCAGCTCTTCACGAGACAACGGAAGGTCAATATGAATATGAGCTCCACGCTGCTTACCATATTTGTCGCTGAGTTCCATGATCATATAAGCAATTCGTATTTCGGGATCTTTGGTCGCCAGGCTTTGCGCCAGATTTTCCGTATGGGCTAGTCTTTTAGTCACACTCTTCAGTAGCCTGAGCGAAATATCCGGATTATCCCTCATCAGCTGCTCCATATCCGTTCGGGTCAGCATGCAAATGTTAGTGTCTTTCAGAGCATAAGCACTGAAGTTACTCAGCTCATCGCTGTTAAAAATGCTCAGTTCCCCGAAAAAGTCTCCATTCGTCAAGATGTGCAAAATTTGTTCCTTGCCCTCAGGAGTTGTTTTGGATAATTTAACATGCCCTCGCTGAATAATGTACAGCGTATCTGACGGCGCCCCTTCCAGAATTAAAGGTTGACCTTTAGTAAACTTACGATGCTTGATCATAGCGCTGATCCGGGAGAGATCGTCATCGCTTAACGCAGCAAAAATAGGCACCTTGCGGGTACAAGGTTCAGCAGCGTATCGGCAAGAATACTCCTTCATAACTGTCCCCCCTGTTGTTCATTTTTTTGTACAACTCCTACTTTCCTTTAGGATACAGAAGTTTTTTTGTCTTCAACCGGCGCAAAATGACTGGTATCTTCACCGCATACCGGACAGACCCAATCTTCAGGCAAGTCTTCAAATGCAGTGCCTGCAACAACATCCTCATCGGGATCGCCTAATGCCGGATCATAGATATAACCACAGGGTAGACAAATGTATTTTTTCATCTTTATCATCTCCTAAAAAGTTAATAGTTTAGTTCAACCTGGTTTGTACTTCAGCCATAATCTCCTCGATGCTGCTCCCGTTAACAACGATCCCCTCAAGGGGGATGCCTTGCTCTACAGCGGTTTTATACCCCAGTGAAGCAGCTGCTCCTTGCCAGGATATCGCACCAATCATTGTGTTATCTTTCACATAGATTCGCGTATACGCCCCATTTTCTTCTCCGCTTACCACCGTATCGCAATACCGTTCATCCACGTTGCCTATCGAAAATAAAGAGATGCCAAAGGCGTTAAATAAGGTAACCGGAACAGCTCTACGATACGCAGTCAGATTGGCAACCATATTACTGCCGGCAATCCGGCCCTGCTCAATCGCTCCGCCCCACAGTCCTTCCACATGCCCGTTAACTTCAGCCACATCTCCGGCTGCGTACACATGTGGATCATTTGTTTGCATTTGTTCATTTACGATAATGCCCTGCCGGACTTGAATACTCGAGCCACTTACCAGTTCCGTATTCGGTACAATACCAATGGAGTAGACCACATGGTCACAGGAAAAATGAGATTGGTCGTCCAGCGTAATTCCGGTAACAAACTCTGTTCCTGTAATAGACGCCACATCTGCTTGAAGAATAACCTTCACACCTGCTTGTTCAAGGTTCTCCTTAAGTAGCTTTGAGGATTTCTCATCAAGCTGTCTGCCCATCAACCGGTGAAAAGCTTCGATCACCGTTACCTGATATCCAGCTACATGCAGCGCCCAAGCGGTTTCGATTCCCTGCACTCCCCCACCGATTACGGCTACATGGCTGCCATCCTGCAGGTTTTCTTTCAATCTGTCCGCGTCGTTCATATCCCGGAGGGTATGAACATTGTTCAGGGCGAAGCCCTCAAGGGAGAGTGCACGATTCTTCGCTCCCATACACAATAAAAGCTTATGATAAGAAACACTCTGCCCATCTTCTGTCACAACTATTTGCCGGTCCGGGTGGACAGAACGGATTCGGGTCGAGGTTTTTACGGAGATACGGTTATCGCGGTACCATTTTTCCTTTTTAATCAGCACCTTCTCACTGTGCAGGTCGGTAAACAGCCCTTTGGTCAGCTTAATCCGGTTATAGGGCAGTTGACTTTCCTCCCCTAGGATCGAAATTTCCGATTCTGCGTCTTGATCACGGATGGCTTTGGCGGCATGGACGGCGGCTACTCCTCCGCCAACAATAACGTAATGTTTTGTCATCCTATGTTCCTCCTCCCTAAAATGAACTCAGCAGCAAATCCGAAACAAATTCAGCCGCATTTTTAATTTTTTGAACTTTCTCAGGCTCTTTCGGGGAAAATCTGATTCGTACAGGGAACTCTACATGTGTCATCCCCGTGGTTTTAATAACCTCAGATGTGCTTTGCACCGTCATGTTTGTTCCATTCAGATAATCCTGAATGACTTCAATGGCTTCACCACTCCAGCCGTAGGAGCCAAAGGCTGCAGCAAGTTTACCTTCCAGATTCATATTGTGCAATTCTTTCAGAATGTTCTCCAGGTTCCCAATCATGTCCGCGTATTTAGTGGAGCTGCCAATAAAGACCGCGTCCGCTGACGTTATGCTGTTCAGAATATCAGTGGCACTACTTTTATCTGCATCCCAGACCTCTGTCTCTATATTATTTTCCTGCAAGCAATCCTGTATGATTTTGGCCATCTTCTTGGTACTGTTTTTGATGGTGGTATATACGATGGTTGCCTTTTTTCCTTGCGTCGTTTCACGGCTCAATGTGGCGTACATCCCGATATATTTACGTATGTCCTTCCGGATCACAAACCCATGGGAAGGAGCGATCATCCGGATCTCAAGATCCTTAACAGCCTCTAACAGGGTTCTTACATATCTTCTGTGAGGATGAATAATTGCTGCGTAATAGCCCTCGAAATCTTCCGTAATATCAAACCCGGCTTCATCGCTGAATAGATTCTCCACCGCAACATGCGTGCTGAAAATATCACAAGGAAATAAGATTTGATCTTCGATACAATAGGTGATCATCGTTTCGGCGGTATGGAGATACGGTGTTTCTTTAAACAGCAGCGTTTTCCCGCCAATATCCAGCTTATCTCCGTCTTTAACCACCAGGAAGTTCCGGCTATGAAGCTTGTACATTTCCTGCAATTCGGGAACAGCAATCTCGGTGCATACGATCGTGGCATTTGCAGCCTTGGCAGCGAGAGCTGCCAGTCCACCAGAGTGATCAGGCTCTGTATGATTAATTACAATGTAATGGATATCTAGAAGATCAATCATTTCACCCAGACACTCGGCATATTCACGTCCGAATTCCATATCTACGGTATCAATGACAGTTGGTTTACCTGTTTTTAATAAATAAGAATTATAGGTAGTTCCTTTTGCCAGAATCAGGCGGTGAAATGGAACCTGGCGGTTATCGATTTTGCCTATCCAGTAAGTATCCTCGGCGATTTTTTTGAATTGTGTACTCATTTCTTTAACCTCCAATGTTTGATTGATAATGTTTATCAACAACCTTATTTTATTATGGCTGCCAAACAAAAAAGAGGATTTGAATCAAATTATAAAAGTTTGAAAAAAATGAATACCTTAAATTTAGACGATCTAAATAAAGTGATTATGCGTTGAGTCACATTTTAAATAAAAAGCCATACAAATGTTTGCACTTCGCCTTAAAGAAAGAATAACCCCTAACAACTTTATGCCATATCCTAATCAAAATAATAAAAAGGTGGATATCCATGACTGAAATACAAATAGCTGCTGTGGGAGATCTAATGGTCAAACGTTATATTATTTCGGATGCTAAACAGCCTGACGGAACCTATTCGTTCAGCCCCCTGTTTGCAAAAGTAGCTCCTTATCTGAAACAGGCTGATTTGACGATTGGCAATCTCGAAACCACCTTTGCTGGAAGTGGCCCCGAATGCCGGAAAAGCCCACGATCAGGCGGTCCGATATTCAAATGTCCAGACGAACTGGCCCCTGCACTTAAGGAAGCCGGATTTGACGTATTAGTAACGGCCAACAATCATTGCATGGATTATGGTGCCCCGGGTCTGGTACGGACGTTACGAGTTCTGGACCGTAATGGAATCGACCACACGGGAACAGCTAAATCATTAGAAGAATCCAAGAGAACGCTTATTAAAAACGTCAAAGGAATTACGATTGGCATCCTCTCCTACACAGCAGGAACCAACCGAATTCCTGTACCAGTGAGTAAGCCATGGCTCGTTAACCGGATTTCTACGCCCAAGATCATTCGGGAGATTCGAGATTTAAAAAAGAAAGTCGATCTAGTCTTGCTTTATCTGCATTTCGGAAGCGAATATCGTTACACTCCAAACAAGAGACAAAAAGAACTGGTCAATCTCTTCTTTAAAAATGGCGCCGACATCATACTGGGGTCTCACCCACATGTTCTTCAACCGTTAGAGCTTCGTGGAAAAAAACAATTCGTTATTTACTCATTGGGGAATTTTGTTTCGACTAAACTAATGAATATTCCTTATACACAAAGCGGTGTCATTCTTACGCTTAAAATAAAGAAGGATGAAAAAGGACACACGAGTATAACCAACGTAGGTTACATCCCGACTTGTGTAGATCGAAGAATAAAAAGCGGCAGAAAAATTACAGAGGTCATCCCCATCCGCGACGCATTAAAGAGAAGCGACACCGACATAAAAACAGAGCGGCGAAATCTCATGAATCGAATGTTGAAACATACGACAACAATTTTAAAGAGGGAATAGAAGTCATTACACAAAAATAACGTTCCGCGAAATTTACCGCGGAACGTTATAGATTTAGCGCTCAAAACTGTGTTTGGGTTTAGCGTAAACGATCAGGCATCATTAATTTAAGGAATTCTAGAATACCATTCTCTACTACGAGTTCTTCTCTATCTTGATCAGCAAGTACTCTTCTGATGATATCTTCTTTACCCTCCAGCACTTTACTTGTCCAATGAGGATCAATGATAAGAGATCGTCCTACTGCTACTAATTCAGCATTTGTCAACGTTTCCTCTGCGTCCTGTTTGGTACGGATATCTCCTACCCCAATTAAAGGTACACGTCCATTGATTTTCTCATGTACATATTGCAGGATTGATTTTTCTTTAAAATCTTCTGATGCAGAAACTTTCTTAAAATCCCCTAATGAAATATGCAGATAATCCAGCTTTTTATCAGCTAATTTATCAATAAGATAAAGGGTGTCTGTGATTTTAATGCCAGGCTCTTCATATTCTTCTGGAGAAAAACGATAACCGACAATAAAATCCTTAACCTTTGAATTGTCAACGACAGCAATAACTGCATCCACTAATTGGTTAATGAAATTAAATCTTTTCTCTAAGCTTCCGCCCCATTGATCTTCACGACGGTTGGAGTGTGGAGAGAAGAATTGTTGGATTAAATATGTGTTTGCTCCATGAATTTCTACCCCATCGAATCCAGCTTGAATAGCACGTTGAGTCGCTTTTTTAAAATCCTCAATTACACCGAAAATTTCATCTTCTGTTAATGCTCTTGGAATTTCTGCATTCGGACGTTCGGCAGCAATGGCGCTGGAGGAAACGGGTTGTACGCCACGCAATATTTTTGAATCTGTCATTCTTCCTGCATGGAATAATTGTAAAATAGCTTTTGTTCCATTTCGTTTAATAGTAGATGCTAATCGGCTAAGGCTAGGAATAAATTCATCGGAGGAAACACTAAGTTCACCTTCCCATCCTTTTCCACCCTCTTGTACATTTGCTGCCGCAGTGATGACCGCACCTACTTCGCCCGTTCTTAGCGAATAGTATTTCAATTCATCTTGTGTTACTACACCGTCATAAAAGCTCATTCGTGTGGTCATTGGAGCCATAACCACTCGGTTTTTTAGTGTCAGTCCTCTGCGAAAAGTTAATGCTGTGTCTAGTGCTATCATCTTTTTCCCAACTTTCATTAAATTATATTTAAACAGAATATTATATACATGCGCATACATATAAATTACAGCAATGATTTATTCTTGTCAACTAATAAAGAACTGCTGTTGAATACAGCAAAAAGCGCTGTTCAGCGGAACAGCGCTTTTTGCTCGATATGAATCGTCTTTATTATTCTAGTTCAGCCGGTTTTACAATGGCTGTACCTTTATTATTCTTGGAATATTTAGCTTCGATTTTCGTGGTGTATGTATCTTTTGCTCCATCACTTACCAACACATAACTCAGATCGACTGTCAGCTTTTCTGTTTGCCAGGTCTTAGTATTGACGAATAATTTCCACGTTACACTTTTGGGTTGAACTGTCTCACCATCCCAGAGGTTCTCCTGGTCATAGAGTTTGATTATCCCCTTAGCTGCTGTCGGATCGGTTACCGTGAATTGTAAGACCGTTTGTGCGCCAGCAGTGCTGACTTTCATGGATTTTTTATAACTTTTTACCGAATCAAGCATTGAAACAGGATCGTATTGGCCTTTAGAGTAAAAGGACTCCCATTCCGTTTTCTCCAGTCCAAGCCAATACTGTGCATCAGGATCGATCGGCTCCCCGTCATCGTCGTAACCTGAAGAATCGTCTTCAGATTCATCGATAAGCTCACTTCCATCTACAAGATAGTAAAACTCCTTATCGTTAGCATACAAGCTGTAAGATGTTTCTAAAAGACTGCTAGCGACAGTGCCTGCTGCGGCAAAATTCGGCAGACGGCTGATATCCAGCTTCAGAGTGTTGGTGTTGCTGACACGCACCCCGCCGCTTTGAATATCCTGTTTTTTGGTCACATCCAGATGGAAATTCTTTATTGCTTTGGAGGCTGCTGTTACTTTGCTGATCATTTGATCCGCAGTTACTGCTGATGTTGTAGCTGCAGACACGACTCCAGGATTAGACATCCATCCGATCGTTCCGGACAGCAATAAAGCACCTACTGCCAAACTAGTACCTATTGTTTTGAAAAAACTGTTCATGTACTTCCCCTTTCGGCCCCTTGCGATAATGTAACGCCGTATAGGTCGAAATAATAAAAGAGCTCAAAATAGACTACATATTCTTAGAGCAATCCTTTATGCTTCATAAGACATCCCTATGGCGGCCTGGCGATCATTTCCTTCTGTCGAAAGGCTTTAGACCCATGGCTTTGTGTCATCATCTTTCGATGATTTTACCTTTAACGCGGACATTCAATTAGTTTTAATTAGATTACGGACGCATGTCCCACCGCTAATTTTATCATGGTTATAATTACCTGTAAACGACTTATCTTCCATTCGAATTCGCTATGATACTCAGAAGAAATACTACAATCAAAATGAAAAATGAACGATTACATACGCTTATAAGTCTTATTAATGAGAACAGCAAAGACAGGGGGTGCAGCAAAATGAGTGACCGGGAAATTTTCGAGCTCTATAAAGAACAAGTATATTATTTTTGTTACTACTTAATGAAAAATCAGGCAGATGCGGAGGATATTTCCCAAGAGGTATTTGTAAAAGTTATCTTAGCGGATAAGTCGAAGGTAAGAAACTTGAAATCTTGGATTTTACGAATTGCTTCAAATGAGTGCAACAGTGTGATCAAAAGGCGTAAGAAGGGGTGGATGAAAGAAGTACGTAATTATTTACTATCCAGGTCTGAGGAATCAAACCCTGTAGAAAAACGTTTGGATCGACAAGAAACTAAAAAAGAATTACAAGGGTTATACAGTCAGCTTCCCGACAAAATCAGAATGGTAGTAGTCCTTCGTTTTATCAACGAATTGACTGTACCCGAGATCTCTAAAGTTATGAGCATACCCGAAGGAACTGTAAAATCCAGACTGAACAAGGGACTTAAAATACTAAATAGAATGGGTGGAACCCAACTAAAGGAGCTGAATAGTAATGAGTCTCTATCTTGAAAAAGATAAACATATTCCCCGACCGGATTATGATTTGATGTGGACTGCCATAGAACAAGAAGCATATAAACGTCAAAGAAATCTGTATGCCTCCCAGAATACTCCTAGGTCTAATAAAAAGGTTGTTCCTATCAGTATTGTCTTCTCTTGCCTCTTACTTGTAGCCATTCCTGTATTCGCTAGTATGACGATTAATTGGGATAAAATTGGTGGTCGAAGTGTGAGCAATGCATTAAATAACGGCATCGGTCAACAGTATAATCTTCAAACTTCCAGTTCAGGAGTAACAATGAATTTGAACGGTGTTGTAACTGATGGAGAAAAAATGAAAATGCTGTTATCACTTGATACTAACTCTGATCTATCCCAATATACTGGATTTGCTACAGAGGAAAACCTCATGACTAGTGAATCCGGTGCCAAGGCAAAGGTATACGGTTATTTAGAATACGATCCTGAAAGCCAGAAACTCATTGGAGTATATGAGACACCTGATACATTAAAGGATGATAAAAAGGACTACAGGTTTGAAGCTCGGAATCTCATTTTTTACCGTGATCGGAATATTCCCTTACAATCTAATCATAAAGCAGGGGAAACTATCGATACTGGAGTTAAGCAATATCCAAGCATTCAAATCGAATCCGTTCGACATGTTTCCAATCAAACCATTATCCGTTACAAAGTCGCTGCATCACCATCTGACTTAGGACGGGGTAACCCCCATTTGGTAGTTAGTACTGGTGGTCAAGAGAATGAAGCAATTCCAACCATCATGCCTAACGAAGGATCGGATTTATTTATTGAACAGGTTTTCAATATAACTGAATCAGATTGGAAGGAAGCTAGTCTTCATTTTAGTTACATTGAAGAAGCGAAACGATTTTCAGGTACGTGGAAGTTCGATTTTAAAGCAGATGGACAAAAAGCAAGTGAGGCGATTTACACTAAGAAACTGTATAACAATCCTGAATTTCAAGAAAAGACCGGTATAACCTTAGATCAGCTAGTCGTTACCCCTTTGGATATCCAAATTCTAATAGATGAAAATGATTCTCTTAAAAAAGGAATTGTCCACTATAATACCGCTCAGTTGGTTATAGGTGATCAAACAATCACTGGGGGTTGGAATTTGAAGGGAGATCATTCCGAAAGCTACCAGCATTTATTTCAATTCGAATCTCCGGAATGGTATAACGACTGGTCCGATGTTCCAATGAAACTTATATTAAAGGATGCTGTCATTGAGAAACGTGATACTACTAAGAATTGGATCACTATAAACAAACCTAAAGAAGAAAAGCAGTTCACTTCACTTGATGTCGATGGGTTAAAAATTGAATTCACTTACTATACTGAGGGGGAAAATTTGATTGTCGAATCAACATCCAAATCTTCTGGCTTCAAAAGCGTTAACCAAACTACGTTACGGATTAATGGCAAAGAAGTTGTGCCAGAAATTACACCTAAGGGCATGATATCTACAGGAACTAATATTGATAGCTACAAAGATATCCCTTTCGACGAAAAAATCGAACTGAACCCTGGTATCTATAAATATAGCGATCCTAGCCGGAACGAGGAAATTAAACTTTAATACAGGAAGTTAATCTAAGGGCGGATTATTTTTAATAGAATCAATTCTGTTTATGTATCTCTTTTATTTCCTTCACAACAAAAAAAGCATAGAACGGACTCAAGTCCGCTTTATGCTTTCCATTATTAAGATAAACAATATTTAACCAGCGCATCTCGCACACCATGCTCGTTGTTAGACCCCGTTACAGCATTCGCTGCCGCTTTGACCTCAACCGGAGAATTATCCATCGCAACACCCATACCCGCGTATGTAAGCATAGAAATATCATTAAAATAATTACCGATCGAAAGAACTTCCTCTTGCGGAATTCCCAGCTTCACAGCCAGATTCTTCAAGGCATTGCCCTTGGAGGCTTCCGGATGCATCAAATCAACGAAAAATTCCCCACTGCGCAAAATATTGTACTCATGGGTCCAAGTACGCCATTCACGTTCAGCTTCGTCAAGGATTTCTGATTGTGTAAATACAGTAAACTTAACAACCGGTTCTCGGAAATCTTCCCATGCAGGCAGTGTAGCCGGTACGATACGGAAGTGTTCATACATATAATTGGCTTCTTTGGTCAGGTTTTCTACATTATCTACATACATATCAAAAGCCGTATTCACATCATAATGAATATCATGCTTTCTACAATAATCAATATAAGGGTCAAGACCACGAGCATCCATACCGTATTGGTGCAGCACTTCCCGATCTTTCACACGAACCGTAGCAGCTCCGTTATGACCCAAAACATAACCAGATAATCCCATTTCCTCCATGAAAGGAATCGAGTTCTGCGGACTGCGGCCGGTACATAACACGATTTGCCCGCCAAGACGCGTAACCTCAGCAATGGCTTCTTTATTCTCAGCGCTCAAGTGGTGATCATCATTCAACAGTGTACCATCTACATCTAGTGCAATCAGTTTGTATCTCATACTCCCACCATCCTTGTCTTTCTTTTTCTATATATATTGAACCTGGCTATTTGAGTTAAGTTTCAGTCGCAACTGCGGTGAATATTTGGACTTCCAGCCGCTGTTGGTTCCAGATTTCTTGATTTATACCGTTTAATAGTGGTTGAAATCCGGAAACAAAGGCGGTCGCTATCGCTCTTACAGTTCCAAATTTCCCCTCCGTCACTCCATTCCCTTATCCCAAGTTTCCAAATTCAATTTATATACCATTTTTTCTATATATTATTATTCTGATGCTTCTGTACTTAAGAGTGCCAGTTCCTCTAGCGTAAGTTCACGACTAGCTCCCAGTGGCAGGCTTTCATCCAGCTTCAATTCTCCCATAGATACTCGTTTCAGAAAAGTGACTTTTTTGCCGACAGCTTGGAACATTCGCTTCACCTGGTGAAACTTTCCTTCTGTGATGATCAGCGAAATATGTGAGATTACTTTACTGCCGCGTTCTCTTCCCAATATAGTTAGCTGTGCAGGTAAAGTAACATATCCATCTTCCAGCTCGACACCTGCCGCAAAAGCCGCTACATCGTCTGCATCTACGTCTCCCTCAACTGTAGCTTCATACGTCTTAGGGACATGCTTGCGTGGCGATAGTAGCTCGTGAGCAAGCTTTCCATCATTGGTGAGCAGAAGCAGCCCTACTGTGTCCTTATCTAACCTTCCTACAGGAAAAGGTTCAAACTGTACATATTCCTGTTTTAAAAGATCCAGAACGGTCCGATCCCGCTTGTCCTCTGTTGCCGAGAGGACTCCCGGTGGCTTATTCATCATAAGATAAATAAATTCGCGATAGGTAACAAGCTCGCCGCCAACCACAATTTTATCGTGATAAGGGTCTACATGAAATCCACTATCCTTGACAACTGCACCATTCACGGTAATTAAACCTTGCTTGGCTTGTTTACGAATATCGCTGCGGGATCCTACCCCCATATGGGACAATACTTTATCTAAACGCTGCTTTTTTGCAGTTTTCCCTGATAGGCTCATTCTTACATCCACCTCCAGCCTGCGGGATATTCATTCTTGAGCACACCGTCCTGCCACTTCCCCCAGCCTGCACTATAACCATCTATGCAGACCAGAACATATCCTTTTTGGGTAGTTCCTATTTTAATAGAGAGACGTTCTTGACCAATCAACAATGTCTCTCCTTTAAGATAGGAAATAGCTTCATTACTCGTACTGGAAAGTGAGACACTTCGGCAGCTCTCTTCAGGGTGTAACGCGGTAGCCATTGGATGTCCTGGGATAAATCTGCCGTTACGGACATGTCCTACGTACCATCCTGGACGAATCGCCTTTAATCCATTTAATCTTTCCTTAGGTAGTGGGGAGATGTACAGATGATCACCGAAGAAAATCGGATACCCTTTTGGCTCCCAGCCAAGCTGATCTTTTATAAAATCTCCATATGCAGCCAAGGCTTGCTCTTCTCCAGATCCTTGACGGCCACGTTCAGCCCCAGCAGCAGATTTATTAGAGAACTTACCTTCTTTCCCTCGTCTGGCTTCTGGTTTGTTTGCGGATTTAATATGAGCAGTGCCTTTTTTATTCGTATTCCGTGTAACTGCGCTCAACTTAACTTCGGCTTGATCACGTTCCTCCGCAGATACCTTTGGCCCCACATGCTGCAGCACAGCCATGAAATGTCCTTCACCTTTTACTTTATGCGGCCATAGTCTTGCCGTCCCTGATAGTTCTCCGAAACCAGGAGCAAATGAGCCAGTGCCTCCAACTGTAATCACCGAAAACTGTGGATGTTCAGAAATAAACTCCGCTATAATTTCCTCATTTTCTTCTGTAGCAAATGTACAGGTCGAATAGACAAGTGTACCTCCCGATGCCAACGCTGTTGCAGCAGAACGTAAAATATCCCGCTGCATGGCAGCATATTTGGCAGGTGTACCTGAATCCCACTGCTTCACCATGTCTTCGTCTTTACGGAACATCCCTTCACCTGAGCATGGAGCATCAATCAAGATTTTGTCAAAATAAAGCGGGAATGCCGCTGCAATATGATCTGGACTTTCGTTTAGTACGATACCGTTGCGCACCCCATACAGCTCTAGATTTTTGGCTAAGGCTTTCGTGCGTTCTGGATGAAGATCATTGGTAACCAACAAGCCTTCTCCTGAGAGCTTGGCAGAAATCTGTGTGGATTTGCCCCCAGGTGCAGCGCATAAATCAAGGACACGATCTCCTGGCTGTACATCAAGTAGTTCCACAGGTGCCATAGCGCTTGGCTCTTGAATGTAATACAATCCCGCGTGATAATGTGGATGTTTACCTGGTCTGGCCCCATCCTCTGTATAAAATCCGGTTGGACACCACGGAATGGGTTCCAGCTCTAAAGTGGAAAGAGCTTGCAATTTCTCCACTGAAATTTTCAAGGTATTAACACGAACGCCTACGTTAGGGGTCTCCTTGTACGAATCCGCAAATTGATTATAATCCGTTCCCAGCAAGTCCATCATACGCTCGCTGAAAGAACTGGGCAGTTGTGCCGCCATGATGCCGTCCTCCTGATAGTACTGCTAAAATTTAGGTGTTTAAAGATTCAAGGAACACCCTTACGGGTGCCCCTTTGGCAATACTCATTTATAGAGGATCATTATTTACGATGAGATGAGGTCGGTCTTTGAGGACCTCGTCGTTGAGGATTATTCGGTGTGATCACCTTAGCCGCAGAGTTCACTTCATCCGCTAGACCTTGATCAATGATTTCTATAGTCAGATCATAATACGAAAATGGCTGCTGCTCAGACTCCATGCGGCGAACATAATCCTTCACTTCCACCACTAGCTTAGCCAAATTAATGCCGAGTGTCACTGCTGAATATTCTTCCAGCTTGGCAGCAGCCCCGCTTAACATAATCGTTGCACCACGCATATTATTATTACGGCAATGGTACAACCCAACAGCTACTTGGAGAAGTGCTTTGTACAATGGGTCGCGTTGCTTGGCAAGCCATAGCTCTTCGAGCACCTCGTGACATTCGAAATAATCCCGGTCACGATTAAAGTACACTAGATAAGCCAAGTACAACGGATCATAAGCCATCCGGCAAACTATCCTTTTTAGCTGCGGAGAGAAGTCCCCGTACATGATCCAGAAGCTCCTTCATCGCTTCCATATCCTGAGCCTGCCATATTTCGTTAAATCGAGCCTGAGTATCTATAGCCTCATTCACCAAGTGATAGAAATACAATTGATGAATAGATTTGAGAATTTGAGTCGTCATATTCGAGTTTTCCTCGAAGGTCTTTTGCGCTTCCAGGATTTCATCACGAATACTGGACATTTCGCTGTCCAAGATGGAGGCTGCTTCAGCTGCGGTTTTCAGGCGCACTCGCATTTCATCCGGCAAGCTTTCCCGATATTTATAATTCAGAGAGTGCTCTATGGTTGCCCAGAAATTCATAGCTAGTGTACGAATTTGGATCTCTGCGAGCACTATTTTTTGTCCCAGAGCTGTCTGCACAGGATATTTAATAATCATATGAAAGCTGCGATAGCCGCTCTCTTTATAATTGGTGATATAATCCTTCTCATACAGGACTTCAAGATCCTTACGAGCCCGGATATATTCAGCCACTCTGCGGATATCCTCCACGAACTGGCACATAATCCGGATCCCGGCTATATCTTCAATGCCTGTCTCCAGATCCTCCATCTTCACATTCAGGCGCTTAGCCTTTTCCAAAATGCTTGACAGCCGCTTTACACGGCCAGTTACGAATTCAATCGGCGTGTATTCCTCTCTTTTCTTCAACTCCGAACGCATTGTTTTGAATTTAACTTTCAATTCTTCCACAGTCTGTTCATATGGAAGCAAAAAAGTTCCCCAGTCCCTGCCGTCCATCGCCTTCGTCCTCCTGTCCTTTCGACTCCTTCAATCAGTGATGATCAGCACCCACTGCTTCAGAGATATGACTGAATCCGTCCCGCCGTAAGAGCTGCCGTAATCCGGCATGCAGCCTGCGGTTAACCTCCGGTCCTTCGTAGATGAGTGCTGTATAAATTTCGACCAGACTTGCGCCTGCTCTTATCTTGTCATACGCATCCTGACTGGTGAATATGCCCCCTGAACCTATGATCGGCATCTTCCCTTCAGTCTGGCGATAAATCCTACGAATGATTTCCGTTGACCGGTCACGAAGTGGCTTACCGCTTAATCCACCTGTCTCATTAGCCTTTTCATGACTAAGTCCATCCCGGTTCAACGTAGTATTCGTAGCAATAATACCATCCATACCAGCTTCTGTCAGTGATTGAACCATATACTCCAATTCAGAGTCACTTACATCTGGAGCAATCTTAACCAACAAGCTCTTATTCATGCCTGTGGCTTTACGCTGAATCTCCATTTCTTCCTTTACTTGTGCTAGCAGGAACGCTAATTCGCTGCCATGCTGGAGACTGCGCAGCCCCGGTGTATTTGGTGAGCTGATATTGACCACAAAAAAATCACCGTACGGATAAAGCGTACGGATACACTGACGATAATCTTCATGAGCCGCTTCATTACTAGTTATTTTATTCCGTCCAATATTTACTGCTATTGGAATTCTGCGATTTTTTAATTTTTTTAGACGCTCTGCCATAGCGTCAGCCCCTTCGTTATTGAAGCCCATACGATTGATCAGAGCTTCATCAGAGGGAAGACGGAACAAACGCGGGCTATCATTACCCGGTTGACCCTTAGGGGTAACCGTCCCCACTTCCATAAATCCGAATCCGATCGAAGAGAATCCAGAAACGGCCTCGGCATTCTTATCCAAGCCTGCTGCCAGTCCAACTGGAGTCGGAAAATGTATGCCAAACAGATCAACTGCTAAATCTGCCGTTTCAGGAACGCCATACATTAAACGCAATGCCGCGCTTCCCCCTGGAACTGATGATGATTTATCCAATCCACCTATGACGAGATGGTGAGCCTTCTCAGGGTCCAGCTTAAAGAAAATTGGTTTACCAAAATTACGATACAACACCGTTCTCGCTCCTTAAGGGGTACTTCACTAATCCACGTGTCTACCCGATTCTGTAGGTTTCTTCTTAATTTTAGCCTTTTCTTGAACAAAAGAAAAGCATTTTACCCTGTAAGTGTGCAGAGAGCTTAACCCAAAGTATAGTAATTTTCTTGTAAACGCATTACAATATAGGGGTAGTCAGCGATTAAGAGAGAAAGAAGGTATGCTGGATGTCAACTAAACGTAAACCACCAACTTTGCAGCAAAAGAAAGAAGAAGTTAATCGTAAAGCGCTAATGTGGATCGGCGTAAGCTTAACTTTACTAATTCTTCTCATCATCGTTCTGTTTATAGTTGCCGGGAACTAATTCAGCCAGTGGTACACTTTGTGGGGGTTGGTCTGATCATACGGAGCAGCAGGGTTGAAGCGTTTCGCCGGCAGCAGCTGCTTTTCAGGCAGAACCCCTTTACTTATCACCACTTTTGTTCCTTTTGGAATCATAGCGAATAGTTCTTCCACATCTTCTCGACTCATCCGAATACAGCCAAGGGATTCATCCTTGCCGACACTTTCTGGGTCATTGGTGCCATGAATAGCGTAATTACTATCTGAAAGTTGTAGTCCGCGGCTTCCGAACTCCCCATTATCATGACCATTTGGATTGACCACTTTATCTGTAATGATGAAGTTGCCTTCCGGAGTCTTGTCTCCCCCAAGCCCTACTTCATAATTTCGTAGAATGACAGAGCCGCTGACTACTGCCAAGCGGTGTTTTTGTTTATCCACAATCACTCTAAGCGGCTGGTCAAAAAAGGGAACGCCCTTTCCACTACTTCCACTCTCACTTAACGCTGTCGGTATGACCATTCCCGCCTCAGCAGTTGAGCTTGGAGGCTCACCCGCAACTTCCGGTGTACCCAGTGCCTTAGCAGTTGCTATTTCCTTAAGAGATTTGAACTCACGCTTCATAACTGGTGTCGTCCCGCCAATCCAGTTTTCCGGAAAAGGTCTGGTCAATTCCGCCAAAGAAGCCGGAAGCTTGCCTTTATGATTCTGATAAGACCTCATTGCACTCCATAATGTAGCTAGCTCCTCTTGATCCCCCTGCCACTTAGCTGCATCCACCGCAAGTTCCCCTTGCTCTGGCGGTTCGCATGCACATGCCGCTGAATCATAGGATTGGTAAACCAACCGTCCGTTCCCATTCTTCTGCAGTGTGGAATTAAGCGGAAGCTTCTCTTTCCACAGCAGCCACTTCCCTTCCCGCTCCATGCCCAAAATAGCAGCTTGAAACGGTTCCTCGCGCATTAGCATAGTTGCCATCAGCTTCCCTGACGAAGCCGAAGCTCCACTCTCTTGCGCTGTATACATCATTTTTCGTGCCTCTAGAACGGGTTCCTTCTCAACGTCTTTTTGATCAAGCGGATCTTTAACTTCAGAAGTAATCGTGTCTTGAACCGTATCCTGATCTCCCGCAATATCTAGACCCGGAGCCACAGCCGATGGCACCATAACCAGTAATAGAAGCATTAGCCCAAGCATAATGTAGCGGAATCTTTGCTGCCTTCGGTCCCGCTGGCGGCTTGCCTGAAGCAGCCCTTCCTCATATTCCCGTAGCGTTTCCGCAGGCACCTTACTATGCTCGAAAGCTTCATATACTTCTCCAGCCTGATTGAAGCAATAGTTAGCTTTCCCCTGTTGACCGTTCTTATAGTATTCCTTACCCAGCAAGTACCATGCCATCTTATTGTCTGGATGCATCTGTACATATGCTTTGAGGTGCTGAGAATTTTTCATCGGAACCTCCGAAATTTTATAATTCCTTCCTACATTAATATCGGTCAGACATCGCAAAAAAGACATCCCTAGCTGAACAAAAGTTCGCAGGAGATGTCTTTATGTTGTGCTAGAAGTTACAAAATCCCGGCTAATTAGCCCTCTTTGTTAAAAGGCTCATCCGCAATTTTAATAGAGTCGGTTGGGCATCCATCACAAGAATCCTGGAGATCATCAAACAAATCATCCGGAATCACTGTGATGCCGTGGTTTCCGTCATTTTCATAAATAACTTCAGCCAAACCTTCATCATCGTAATCAAAAATATCAGGAGCCGTTGCGCCACATGCACCGCAAGCGATACAAGTGTCTTTTTCGACCCAAGTGTACTTAGCCATTTTATCTCTGCCTCCCGTTGAACAATACAGCGCTGTTGTACCAGCGTCTTATATTTTCTCATATTAATATAAAAAGAATACAATTTCAATTGATTTTCAATACGTTTGCATTTCTGACGCATTCTACGGCATCTATTTTGACATGTTATAGAATGTTCTTGTTACTCTTTATCAGACTCGACAGATAGAAGATTATCCTTTTGCAACGAAGTGCCACGTTCTTTATGATTGCGAAGCCTTGCAGAGTGAGAATCGCTTAACATCCCGGCGGTCAACACTGCATTTTCACCGAATTTATTACGTAGCATGTCCATAGTCTTGTTAAGAGATTCTTTCTTAGGCTGACGTTCGTAATCGAACAAATCAAGCTGAATGGCGGAATCCTCTTTAGCAATCAAGCCCTGCAGGGTCACACCCAGCAGCCGCACAGGCTTCTCCCCATTCCAATGACGAACATATAGATCGCAGACGGACTTGTAAATATCCTCCCCACTCTCCGAAGGAGCCTCTAGCTGACGCGAACGGGTTATGGTCTTCATATCGGGTGTCCGAATCGTCAGCTGCACCCCTGAGGCAACAAGACCTTGCTTACGCAAGCGCCGGGCTACCTGATCACTTAAATTCAACAAAATCGGTCGTACCTCAGCAAGACCTATGACATCCCGCGGCAATGTTGTGGTGTGGCCAATCGACTTACTCTGCTCCCGCTCAGGGTTAACGATCCCATGATCAATACCGTTGCCTGCACGCTTTAGCCATGAGCCCATAACTCCGAAATTCTCAACCAGCATATTTTCATCAGCCGCTGCTAATTGACCAATACTGTAAATGCCCAGTTTGCGGAGCTTTTCTGCTGTTTTTCCACCAATGCCGAACATTTCATTACAGGGCTTGTCCCATAAAATCTTAGGCACATCCCGCAGCCGCAGCACCGAAATGCCGTTTGGCTTTTTTAAATCGGAAGCCATTTTCGCAAGCAGCTTATTGGGAGCGATCCCCACTGAGCATGGCAAGCCCAATTCTTCCATTATACGGCGCTGAATCGTCTCCGCTATTTCCATGGGTGTACCGAATTGTCTGGAGCCAGTTATATCAAGGTAACATTCATCGATGGACACTGCTTCCAGTAACGGAGTATAGCTATATGCAATCTGCATAAAAGCATTAGAATATTTGCGGTATAAATGGAAGTCCGGTTTAATAACGATAAGCGATGGACAAATACGAAGCGCCTTCTGAACCTGCATTCCCGTCGAAATCCCCATTCTGCGGGCGACGTAGGAGCAAGTCACTATGATCCCTTTCCGCAATTCAACACTACCCGCAACCGCAGTTGCTTTGCCTCTATATTGGTCAGGGTCCTCTGCCTCATGCACAGAGCAGTAAAAAGCATTCATATCGACATGCAGGATAACCCTGCCACTCGTTGGATAATACTGATCAACATTCTGCACAATATCTACCTTCTTATCCTCAGGTTTTCTATTGTCCAATTTAGAATAACTCTCCGCTGCGGTTAGGTCAACTTAAGAGGCTGTAAAGTTCTTTGTTACATTCCCGCGTAAAAATGCTATAATATATAAATTCATTTCCCTATAAGGAGGACTCTCATGTCTAAGTCCATCTCCATCTTCGATACTACATTACGCGACGGCACCCAAGGTGAAGGCATCAGTCTGTCGGCTGACGACAAGCTGAAGATTGCCAAGAAACTCGATGATCTGGGTGTGCACTATATTGAAGGTGGCATCCCGGGAAGCAACAATAAAGACATTGAATTTTTCAAAAGAGTCAAGGAGCTTCATCTGAACGCCAAAATTACAGCGTTCGGCAGCACTCGGCGGAAGAATTCCTTGGCCGAAAACGATGACAATTTAAAACGTATGATTGACGCAGGGGTTCCTGCTGCTACACTCGTGGGAAAATCTTGGGATTTTCATGTACACACTGCATTACAGACTACGCTTGAGGAGAATCTCGCCATGATCGGCGACTCCATATCCTACTTGAAACGCCAAGGCCTTGAAGTGATTTTTGATGCCGAGCATTTCTTCGACGGATACAAGAATAACCCTGAATATGCAGCAGCTGTTCTGTCCAAAGCCCGGGAAGCCGGAGCAGATTGGCTTGTAATGTGCGATACCAATGGTGGGACCTTACCTTACGAAATTCATGAGATTGTTACCGCTCTAAATCAACAATTGCCCGGAGCCAATCTTGGAATTCATACTCACAATGACTGTGAGCTAGCGGTTGCCAATGCACTTAGCGCCATCGGAGCTGGAGCACGGCAAGTACAAGGTACCATTAATGGTTACGGTGAACGGTGTGGTAACGCCAACCTATGTTCTATTATTCCTACACTACAGATCAAAATGGGTTATCACTGTATTCCAGGCGATTCATTATCGCAGCTTACCAACACTGCCCGATATATTAGTGAAGTGGCTAATGTTAATCTGCCGGTAAATCAGCCTTATGTCGGAAATGCAGCTTTCGCACACAAAGGTGGAATCCATGTCTCCGCCATCATGCGTGATTCACGGACCTATGAGCATATCGCTCCCGAGCTTGTCGGGAACAAGCAGCGTGTGCTGGTTTCCGAACTTGCCGGACAGAGCAATGTACTCTCCAAAGCGCAGGACATGGGTTTAAATCTGGATCCAAGCAGCGAGCAGGCTCGCCGGGTAATCGAGAAGATCAAAACGATGGAACATCAAGGTTATCAATTTGAAGGTGCCGATGCCTCACTGGAGCTACTCCTTCGGGAAGCTACCGGCGAGATGAATGAAACCTTTACCTTTGAATCCTTCAAGATGTTAGTTGAGAAAACCGCAGAACATCCAGTAGTATCTGAAGCGTTCGTTAAGCTGAAAGTTGGCAGTGAGAATCTTTATACTGCTGCTGAAGGTAACGGTCCAGTCAACGCACTCGATAACGCGCTTCGTAAAGCATTACAGACCTATTTCCCACAATTAAAGGAAATGCATCTATCCGACTATAAAGTCCGTGTAATAGATGAACAGGATCAGACTGCAGCGAAGGTAAGGGTATTGATTGAATCCAAGAACTTCACAGACACCTGGAGTACGGTTGGTGTCTCCAGTAACGTAATTGAAGCCAGCTGGGAGGCACTTGTTGACAGTATGCGCTACGCGCTTCTCAATGAGCTCTCATTGGACAATGAGAAGACGACCAGCAATGAACCTAGAGGCCTGGTCAATCATTAATTGATCACTTATAAACTTTTTGTAAGTCAAAAAAGAAGCTTCCCAAAAGTAGAATTCTACTTATAGGGCGGCTTCTTTTTATTCAATAGGCTATATAAAGGACTATTACTTTAGCCCATAGACTATGGACGGTGGGTGGTGTGCGGTGGGCAGTGGGCGTTGAGGGATGTACGGGATGCATGGGGTGAGAGTTCGGGTGCGGGATGTGGGGGATACGAGTGCGGGTTCGTGGCGAGGTAGAGTAATTGGGGAGAAACTCCCTGAAAATAGCCGATATTTGCTTTAAATGAACAAAAACAGGGAATTCCTCCCTCAAAATCAAGGTGACTTCATTATTTTCCACCAAAACAGCTAGATTAGAGGGATATTTTCCCTAATTATTCGTTGAATGACCCGAGATCTCGAAATAATAAAGAGAAATTCCCCAATTGTTCTAACTCGGCTTCCTTCGGGGCTCCAGCCATTTCTGCTCCACGGTATAGTGAAATTACTGCTTGTGGGTCTACTATAGCAAATCGCGGCTGACCAAAAACGCAGATCAGCGATCCTCCAATAAGAAGAATCGCTGATCTGTAGACTTTTGCTGTTTGGAGAAAAAAACAGATCTGTCTCCATATGGGACAGCCTGCTTCATGATTCGGTAAGCTTGATTATTTTCTCCTCCAACTCTTCAGGACTAAGAATACCTAGAATAATCTCAGAGATCACTCCATTCTTATCAATGAGCACATTGGTGGGAAAAACAGCTCCATTATATTTGCTGTACACCTCATCTTTTACATCAAACATAACCGGAAACACAAGACCGTATTTCTTGATAAAACGTTCAGCATTGGGTTTATAATCCTGACTGCTCACATTAATACCGTAAATATCTAGTACATCCTTATACTTAGTGGCCATAGTATTAAGTTCAGGAGCTTCCTGCTGGCAGGGATCACACCATGAAGCCCAGAAATTAAGGATTACCGCTTTATCTCTGGGGCCATCAACAACATAGGTAGTCCCATCTGTTCCCTGAAGTGAAAACGAAGGTGCACGCAGTCCAGCCTTAGGTCCGCTCTTCATCGGCAGCTCATTTTGCTGCGCAAGTACAGCTTCTGCTTTTGGCTCACGATTATGCCACACCGTAAACACAGCAACACATACAACTATGAGCAATACTGTTATATTTAATTTGTTACTTGCTTTCATAGTCATCTGTTCCTTTACAATTGGAATAGTTTTCTACTATTGTACCCTCAATAGGTTAAATTTCAAACCATCCATTTTTTACACAATAATATATACTTTTATAATAAAAAAAGAGGGTTTCGTCTGCGACGAAACCCTAATGAAGAGAGAGGGGTGAACAAATGGCAGCATTCCAGGGAAATGTCCAGCCTATAAGACTGAAAAATTCCGCACAGCAAGCACTGGGGAAGCACCTGCTGTCCTGTTATCCGTATGAAGCATGTGGAGTCCTGCTGGGTGCTGCCGCAGCGGGTGGCATGCTCATTGATACTTACGTACCCTTGCGCAACGTAGCGCCAGACCCGCTGCACACCTTCACTCCCCACCCTGAAGAGTGGATTAATATACTGTACAACGAACCGACAATTATCGGCCTATTTCATTCCCACCCACATTCAGCACCTATCCCTTCAGTTGCCGATTATAAAGGATTGACAGCACTAGGACCTGAGTTTGCGCTCTATCTTATAGGTTCTCCCAACACCAAAGACAGCGCCAATCCCATTCTGAACGGATTTTATATTGAGCGTTTGCCTGATGAGTGCGGTAATTTGTCCCGCGGTTTATCCCAAGCCCCGCTTCATGTTCTACTTAAATAAGCATAGAGATCTCCCAAGGTATCCACTTGGCCGCGCTCCGAAATTTCCCGCAGGTAGATCACCCACAGCTGAGCTGTCATCTTTGCGTCTTCCAAGGCATGATGACGGCCATGAATCGGAATTTCATGCACATATAGCAGCTCATCCAGCGAATAATTACTTCGCTGTGGCTCAAGCCATCGCGCTAACATCATCGTGTCCAGCACACGGTGGGTTAGCTGAACTTTAGAGGTTTTCCATAAAGCAGCATTAAGAAAAGCCTTGTCATGTGAGCTTGCATGTGCCACCAGCACATTCTGACCTACAAAGGACATAAAATTATGAAGGCCATCGATTAAGGAGGGAGCGGATTGTGTCATTTCTTCCGTAATCCCAGTCAGCCTTGTAATATCCTCCGGAATAGCCGTCTGACAGTTCACCAGTGTATAAAAGCATTCCTCTTCTTTAATCTGCTCTCCAACAACCTTGACGGCTCCGAAAGACATAATCTCATCCCCATGCTGATGGGAAAAGCCTGTAGTCTCTAGATCAAAGATCACTGTCTCTAATTCAGACAATGGGGTATGCAGCACCTCAGGCCGCCGCTTCTCTCGCATCAAAGATCGAATAAAGGCCATTTGCTGCGCAGTCTGTTGCGCAGTTTCCCCACCTCTCATCGAAGCAATTGCCGAGGGCATTCCACCTTGTCTTAGATTACTCCAGAATCCTCCGCTTTTGTTCGGCTCCCTCATGACCGCCACCTTTCCGCTGAGCGGAGCTGACGCTGCAGCGCCCGATGAAGGCGTCTGACAAGCAGCAGGCTTTCACGCAGCTCAGACAGCAGCTGCTTATTCTTCAATTCACTCTCAGCTACATAATCACTGCTGATTAACAATCCATCCTGAACACTATATGGCGTGTTCACTCGCAACCGCATTGCTAACAAGAAAGCTCTGCGAATATCCTCTAAATGTTGATATTTCCCAAGCCTATCAAGCGCTTCAATCCGCTCTAATGTCGAGCCAGCTCTAATGCCATCTAGTAATGACAACCGTCTAACAATGTTCACTAACGGAATATAGACCCCATACTTCACATCAAATCCGCCTGCATAATCACCAAACCGTTCTGTTAACACCTGTCCCAGTAAATTCAAAGTCGCTTTGTGGCGCACTGTATTGCGAAGAACAGCATTAGACAGCTGCTCATTTTCCGCAAAGCCTTCATAGAAAGCTTCTTGCCACTTCGCTGATAACTCCACGCTTCCTGCCACATGACGCATATCAGAAGAGATAATAAGATACCGGATCGGCTCCCATTCCAACTGATTTCTCCAGCTATCAAGCTGCTCTATCCATTCAGATAATGTCTTACGCCACATGACTTGGGAGCACATTACCTTCCCCGCACATTTCTCATATCCTACTTCTTCAAGCATATCGGATAATAAAGTTCCGAAAAATTCGAAATAGCGATTTTTTTCCCCATCAGGCTCTCCTTCGACTATCAGGCCATTATCCTGATCGCTCCAAAGCGTTGCCTCCTGCCTCCCACTGCTGCCAAACACAATAAAGGAATAAGCACAGGGAGGCGGGCCATAGCCCGCCTCTTTCATCTGTGCCTCACATATGAGTACTGCGGTTTGGGCAATAAGATCATGCATAGTATTCACACGGAACATCCATTCCTCTATAGGAATAACATTCAACTCTTCGAGAAGTACTTTTTGACAGGCAACACGCCTCTCCTTAAGCTCCTCTGACGAACCGGCCAATACGATGGTCCTAAAGCTTTCTTCATTATACTCATCTGTTAACTCCATCGCTGCCACACGGTCCGCCTCCCTGTCCGAGGTGAAATGTTATTGTTTAAGGGTTTTGGATTCCGAATCTGCGATCAATTTCATTTGCTCAGGGTATCCGTAGGTACCATGCTCACTGATATCCAAACCCATCAATTCTTCTTCTTCTGTAACACGAAGTCCGATAGTTACCTTCATTACATACAAGATGATGAAAGAAAGAACGGCTACAAAAACAAATGTTCCAACCACACCAAGCACTTGAACCCCTAGTTGATGGAAACCGCCACCGTAGAACAATCCAGCTTCACCTACCAAGCCGCCTTTAGTAATAAGCTCAGGTACAGCGAACAGACCCGTTGAAACTGCACCCCACATCCCCGCAATACCATGCACCGAGAAAGCATAGATTGGATCATCAAGCCCTGCACGTTCCAGCCATTGGGAAGTCATGAATGTAAAAGCACCGGCTACAAAACCAATAATGATTGCTGCCCATGGATCAACGAAAGCACACGCTCCTGTGATTGCAACCAATGCAGCCAGAACACCATTCAGCATTGCTGGAATATCAGACTTACCAAAGTACAACCAAGAAGCAATCAATGCTGCCAAACCACCTGCTGCTGCTGCGATGTTCGTTGTTAGGGCTACGTGACCGAAGAAACCGCCCATTGGGGACAAAGCACTACCTGGATTGAATCCGAACCAACCAAACCAGAGGATAATAACACCGAGTACAGTAAATACTTGGTTATGACCTGGAATGATCACGGGTTTACCTTCTTTATTAAACTTACCAAGCCGAGGCTTAAGCAATATGGTTGCTACCACTGCTGCCGTTGCACCTGTAAGATGGACAACCGTGGAACCTGCATAATCTTGCATACCCAGCTCAGCCAACCAGCCACCGCCCCATACCCAGTGAGCTACAACTGGATAAATTACGACGGAGAACAAAATTCCGAAAATGATATACACACTTAGCTTCGCACGTTCTGCCATACCACCAGATACGATAGCCAAGGAAACTGCTGCAAAGGCCATTTGGAATAAGAATTTAACATTTAAAGTAACATCAGAAAATGCAAGTGATTCAAAAGAAGCTGCGGTTGAATCTCCTCCGTACAAGAAGCCTGTAGTACCGAAGAAGCCATTGCCGTTACCGAAACCAAGTCCAAAGCCGATAGCCCAGAAGCAAAGACTTGCGATAGCCAGGGTAAGTACTGTCTTACCTGCTACGTGCCCTGCATTCTTCATCCGAACCGAACCCGCTTCGAGCATTGCAAACCCTGCTTGCATAAAGAATACTAAAATGAATGCCAGGAAGGTAAACGCTGTGTCCAATCCGACTTGTAAGTCAACGTTCGTCGGACCGTCCGCTGCAAAAGCACTTACCGGATAAATCATCAGTGTAATCATGGCCAGTAACATCATCAACCATTTCTTTTTCATTTTTACCCCACTCCCCAATGTTATATTTTCTAACAAAGCGTGAAACTCTTAATGTCATTATAATCAGAAGTCAGGTAAATTGACAAGACTATTTTAGGAATGTTTTTATTTTATTTTATTTGAGCACACGAAATTTTCACAGTACTAATGGACTAGAGGTCCTAAAGGCCTGATTACAGCTGCATTTTCATTAAAATAACTACGCGTACAATCTCATTTATATTACCTGATAATTGAACGCATCTTTTACCAAAACCACAAAATACATAACATTAAATGTTATGTATTGGGGCGACTTATAGTTTTCAACCCCAATCATTCTTCAAATTTGATATTCCTTTGAGTTTGAGTGTATTGTATAGAAACTACAGATCACCGTTCATGAATTAACCCTTCTTTACTGCATATACTTTATGAAAGTATGACGTTTGACTGTATGGTTTCCAGTTTGTTATCATTACAGATAGCATAAGAAACCATCAATTTAGGAGATGACCGCCACTTATCGGCAGTCGTATTCAATTAGTGAGGCGAGATTAAATGGGGATATGATTTTGTATCGAATTGGAGAATTAGCTAAGGCTGCTCACATTAGTGAACGAACTATTGATTATTACACGAAACTGGGATTAATCTCCCCGGAATCTAGAAGCACCAAAAATTATCGGCTATACAGCCATGAAACCTTGGCCGCTTTAGAACGTATTACTCAATTAAAGCATGACAAGTATTCATTGGAAGAAATCAAATCTATGCTAGGCAAATGGAACGAGGCAACACCAGAAACTGACGTCTCTGATAAATTAGTTGAGTTAGAGCAGCAAATGCAGCGGCTAGAACGGGAAGTAAAAGCCCTTGAACCTCTTATTAGTGGTTTGAAGCCAGGACAGGCCAGTCGCGTACTTTCAAATCTGCTCCCTCAGGGATTAGCCTGCATGGAAGCGATCCGGCTATTGCTTACGCAAGGACCGCCAATGTAAATACCATATTTACAATACAGTGGAGGAATGCATCTATGTTTATGTACCTATTAGTAATTATTGCTTTTCTTTTCTCATTGTGGGCACAGTTTAGAGTTAAAGGAACCTTCAGCAAGTGGTCAAAGGTAGCCAATTCGAACGGCCTGACTGGATATGAAGCCGCGAGACGTATGCTCGATGCTAATGGCTTACACGATGTTCCGATTGAACCTGTAAGAGGCACACTCTCAGACCATTATGACCCCATCCACAGAGTTGTACGCTTATCAGAGCCTGTCTATTATGAAAGTTCCATCTCTGCAATTTCTGTCGCTTGTCACGAAGTAGGCCACGCGATTCAGCATAAAGTAAGTTATCCTATGTTGACACTTCGTCACCGGATGTTCCCGGTAGTTAATTTCGCATCAGGCATCGCACCTTTCATGCTGATGGCAGGTTTCATCTTCGGTTACTTTAATCTTATAGGCTTGGGTATCATTTTCTTCTCAGCCGCTGTTGCATTCCAGCTCGTAACGCTGCCTGTAGAATTCAACGCCAGTAACCGGGCTCGTCAGGTCATGGTAGAACAAGGTTTCATCCGCAACGAAGAAGAACGCGGAGTAGCAAAGGTTCTCAACGCCGCTGCATTAACTTATGTTGCCGCTGCTCTAGTATCCTTGCTTGAATTGCTTCGCTTGATCACCGTCTTTTTAGGCAACCGCGACTAATATCGCATACCTCTAAACAACAAAAACCCCGGAAGGCTAAGAGCCGACCGGGGTATTATTTTGCCTAGCTTTAAAGTAGGAGATTAAAAAAGTCCGAAAGGAACGTGCCACCAGCGGTAATTTACTATCTGTACGGTAGATCAAGCCAACCGTTCTTGTCACCGCAGGCTCCACAACCTTCACCTGGGCTGGTTGAAGAGGATTCGTCTGATAGAACGCCATCTCCGGAAGCAGGCTTACACCCATCCCTGCGGCCACCAAACCACGAATGGTATCGGTCTCTCCGCCTTCAAAAGCAATCTGCGGTTGGAATCCCGCCTGCAAGCAAGCTTGCCAAACGATAGGTCTCAACGAATAGCCTTGGCTGAATAGAACAAACTTCTCTTTTTGCAGCTGTTCCAACCGGATTTCAGATTCTCCTGCCAGCCGGTGATTCTGAGGAAGAATCGCAAACAACTCTTCAGTCATTACAATATCCCCCGAGACATGCTCATCATTCTCCGGAAAAGGCGAAATGAAAGTTAAATCCACTTCCCCAGACAATACGTCTTTTATCAAAGAAGGGTAAGACCCTTGTTTAAAACGAAATTTGACATGAGGATAATACTTACGAAAATCTGCAACGATAGTCGGGATTAGATGTGTGCCAAGGCTATGAGGGAATCCAATCCGAATCTCACCACGCTCGGGATCCAGAAATTCATGCACCTCATTTACCGAATGCTCCAACTCCTTAAGGATACTCTCAACCTTCTTGCAAAAGAGCTGCCCAACCGGGGTAAGCTGCAGATTGCGCCCTTTTTGCATGAATAGATCAACCCCAAGCTCTTGCTCCAGCTGATGAATCTGACGGCTTACCGCAGACTGCGCTACATGAAGCTCTTCTGCCGCTCTTGTTACGTGTTCTTTTTGAGCTACCTTTAAAAAATATTGCAGCTGTCTTAGCTCCACTCCATCATCGCCCCTGTCTTAGGCTTTTTTTGAATATACGAATAATTAGCCCATATACGAAAAAGCCAGAAACCAAACCTCCGAGATGTGCAACCCAATTCACATTCGGTGTAGCAAACGACATAATGATCCCGATCATTAGCAATCCGTATAAAGTCTTACGCGAGCCCTCATCCATCATCGCCCGTTGAATAACGGCAATGTATAAAAATGCACCATAAATGGCGTAGATTGCTCCAGAAGCGCCAACCGAAACCGTACCAACCTCTACTACTGAACGAGCGCTAATCGCAATTGTAAGCAGATTTGCCAGAAATCCACCCGCCACATAGAGCAGCGCATAACGCCACCAGCCCAGCAATCGCTCCAGAGGCGGTGCAAACACCAGGAGAGCGAAGCAATTAAAGAACAGATGGGAAAACCCATTATGTAAAAAAATAGCGGCCAGATAGCGCCACAGTTCCTCTTTGTACGGACTTACATCAACTATAGCACCAAAATCAATAAGCGTTTGAATATTTGTTGATCCTCCGTTAATTACCGTCAGGATAAACATGATCACATTGGCCAATATGAGCAGACAGGTTACCGGATAATACCGGACATAACTTTTCCAATTTTCGTACCGAATAAATATCATAACACCCATCCCTTTACATATATATCTTGTCCGGTTGGACATCTTCCTGCTATTAAGATTATAATTTATTGTGGCAGTAAGAATCCAATATTATAATTCGAGGAGGAAAACAAGGATATGACGCAAGAAAAAACAGGCGTAGCTACTTTTAAAGGCGACCCCATCACTCTCGTAGGACCTAAGCTAACAGCTGGTGATCCTGCACCCGATTTTGTTCTGAGCAAGAATCTTCTGGAAGACGTGTCTCTAAGTGATTATGCCGGTAAAATCAAGCTGATCAGTGTTGTCCCTTCTCTTGATACCGGGGTATGTGACGCACAGACCCGCCGGTTCAACAGTGAAGCCGCAGAGCTTGGTGAGGATGTGGTAATTCTCACTGTAAGCACGGACCTGCCGTTTGCCCAAGCTCGCTGGTGCGGTGCTGCCGGCATCGATCGAGTTATTACTCTATCCGATCACAAAGCAACTTCATTCGGACAAGCCTATGGTGTGCTGATTAAAGAATTTCGCTTAGATATGCGCTCCATCTTTGTTCTGGATAAGAACGACAAGATCGTATATGTTGAATATTTGAGTGAAATGACCGAGCACCCTAACTATGAAGATGCTATTGCTGCTGTGAAGAAGCTGCTCTAATTCTTTAATCAGTAGCGGTTATTCCATCAATACTTAATTATCTCTGTTAAAAAAGCGGCAGAAGGTCCATCCTTCTCCCGCTTTTTTTGTAATAGAAAGATTTATCGATAACACACTGAGCAGCTCACCGTTTACGTAAACGCATTCATACTACCCCTAAGCAAGAAGGGTTTGACGGGCCTCTAAAAATCAGTCTGCTTTGTATTTTCCTAATTTTTTGTCCAAAGATGCATACAAGCGTTGAATCACACGGTAATTCGCCCCGAGATCACCAAGTGAACCTCTAGATGCAGAATACATATCTACACCACAACGAACAGGCGTCGTATTAAGCACCGATACCGTAATGTCCAGCGTACGGCCAAATGCCGTTCTCTTCTCAAGAGTAATCTCACCTACAGACTCCACTTCGTGAAGCACCTTAAATCCAGGAACTTTCTTTAAAGTTGATGAAACTTCTTCCCATGCTTTGTCTTTAGTTAAATTGTAATAACGCGTTTTTAATGTCGGATCTTTGGCGCGGTCGCTTGTTCCATCATGACTGCGGAATAAGCCAACCAAGGTTCTTTTTAACGACAAAATTCTTCCCCCTCTACAAATCCCAAGTTCATTATTCTAAGTGTAACACTCTTGTCTCAGGAACAAAAGGGTATAACTCACTTTCCCTTTATTCCAGACATACAAAAAAGCGCCCGCTCCCATTATTCACGGGAAACAGGGCGCCTTGGCTTAAACAAGAGAAAACCCGCTTATGCCGTCCGGCTACAGTGTCTTCTGAACCTGCTAGAGCAGGTGGGTGATCGCAGAAAACGTTTTTGAATTCCCCAAGTCATATAGACAGGGCGGTTCAGCTGCGCTTCGTGTAGATCTCCCAAGACATTATCATTGGTTCAAAACAACGAGTAACCGTAACGTACATCGCAGGATTTGTTATTATTATATTGCGTTTTAACGAAAAAGTAAACCTGTATGCGCTTTATTTTTACACAGGAATTAATTACCTGGAAATATTCAACGCTTAATCCAGCATTTTGTTAAATGCGTTTGGTGTCCTTTTCATCAATTTCATCCTCGTAGTCATCATCATCGTCATCGTCGTCATATTCATCCGCCCGATTGTTCAATGCTGCTTCTGCTTCTTCCTGCTCTTTCAGTTTCTTCTTTTCTACTTGCAGCTGTAGCTTATTATAAGTAGCGTAGAAGTTAAAGAAGGCCGCCATTGCAATCAACGTTGGAATACAAATGAAATACAGAGCCGGATATCTAAGACCGATATAAACAAGAACCGCGGCTGCAATCAATGTAGAGAACACACGAATTGGGCGCGCTATAGTCAGCAATATAGAATTGGTCATCACTTGCTTAAAGCCCATTTGGTAATGAACCACAATGGAAAAGAAGTTAAACATGGATACCGACAAAAGTATCATCAGCACCAACATCAAAATACCAACAATTCTAAAGTTAGGCATTTGTGTCATGTAAACTGTTACATCAACGTACATAACAACGAACATCAATGTATAGATAACTCCTCCGAGCATACTTTTTACATAGTTCTCTTTATACCCCTGAAAAAATGTACGAAAAGTTCCTACATCCGTATTCCCCATTACCCACTTACGTACTACAGTAAATAAAGCGGCTGAAGCCGGAAACACCGTAAAGGGCGCTAGAATTCCCATTGCCCAGTTCAATGTAATTTGCTCGTTCGCTCCACCTGCGCCTGTCCCTAACATAATCATCTTTAAAACACCAAAAAACAAAAACGGGGCGGAACATAGTGCCCATAAGATATTACTTCCTGCGATACGTGAAATCCATTCTGTGACGCGGTATAAGCCGCCCATTGCTCCTTTAAACTCCAATTCCCTTCCTCCTCTGTCTCTTACATACTACATATCTTAACTATACCTCATTTGACCTCCTCATTTCCATAGCCCAACTTTCTGAATTATAGACTATCGTCTATACGTAAAGCCTTTATAGTCCATATATTAGGATTGTAACCATAAGAAATACCAAAATCCCCACATTTTAAAGGAGGTTATCTCATGTCTACACCTGTTGGCTTCGGCGGTTGGACCTCTACAGGCACGATCCTCGTATTATTTATCTTGCTCGTTATCATCACTCGTACATTCGGATACTAATATCACACAAAACAAATTCGCGCCCTACTAAGGACACAACAATTCACCAAACATCCTTATATTTCAGCAAAAAGAAGACGAGAACCGCAATGCGGCATCTCGTCTTCTTTGCTATCTTGACGAAGTATTAATTATCGAAATCTTCACGTTTTGCAGGACGAGTGCTCGTGCTGCTTGGACGAGTGTATGGTTTACGCTCTGCGCTGCGGTTTGCACCACCGTCACGAGCTGGTGCGCCATCACGGTTGCCTTTATAGCCACCGCCATAGCCGCCACTGCCGCTACCGTAGTTGCTGCCACCGCTGCTATAGCCACCACGACTACCGCCACCGTTATTATCACGGTTACCACGGTATCCGCCACCGCTACCGCTGCCACCGGAAGTACCACGGTTTCCGCCATAACCACCATTAGGTTTACGGCCACTGCGGATATCGTTTTTGCCACCACGACGTTTAGCGCGAATCGGATCTTCAGGCGTCAATTCAATTGCGGAATCCTTCTTGTCGCCAGTGAGAAGCTTCATAGCTGCGGACAACAATTGTACGGAATCATATTGCTCAAGCAATTGAATAGAAATTCCTTTGTACTCGTTCAACTCTCCGCTTTCTACCACTTCAAGCAAACGCTCAGCAGTAACGCGTTGTTTACCTTCAATAGCTTCAGCCATTGTTGGCAAAGGTTTACGAGTAATCCGGTGACGAGTAACACGTTCGATCAAATGCAGGTGATCGATTTCGCGTGGAGTAACGAATGACCAAGCCGTACCCTCTTTACCTGCGCGTCCTGTACGACCAATACGGTGTACATAGCTTTCAGGATCTTGTGGCAAGTCAAAGTTAATTACGTGAGTTACGCCGGATACGTCCAGACCACGTGCCGCTACGTCAGTAGCTACCAGCACGTCAATGCTGCCATCACGGAATTTACGCATTACAGCATCACGTTGGTTCTGTGACAAGTCACCATGCAATCCATCAGCAGAATATCCGCGTTTTTGCAAAGCTTCAGCAAGCTCATCAACCCGGCGCTTAGTACGTCCGAATACGATAGCTAATTCAGGTGATTCCATATCAATCAAACGACTAAGAGCTTCAAACTTTTGACGCTCAGGCACTTCCACATAAGCTTGATCAATCAGTGGGGCACTGATTTGTTTCGGAATAACGGAGACATGTTGCGGGTTGTTAAGAAATTGTTGAGCTAGGCGTTGAATGTTTGGTGGCATTGTAGCAGAGAACAACATGGTTTGACGTTCTACAGGAACGAGCTTCAAGATAGTCTGAATATCTTCCATAAAGCCCATATCCAGCATTTCATCTGCTTCATCCAATACAACAGTTTGAACATCATCCAAACGGATCGTTTTACGGTTGATGTGATCGAGCAAACGACCAGGTGTACCAATAATGATTTGTGGTTTCTTTTTCAATCCACGGATTTGACGTCCAATATCCTGTCCGCCATAAATCGCCAACGAGCGAAGACCTTTGAAACGGCTTAGTTTGCCAATTTCTTCTGACACTTGGATGGCCAACTCACGAGTTGGTGCCATAATAAGGGCCAAGATTTTTTCGTCTTCACGGTTAATCTTCGAAATGAGGGGGATACCAAAAGCAGCAGTCTTACCTGTACCAGTCTGAGCTTGACCGATCAGATCCGACCCAGTCAATGCTAATGGGATCGACTGTTCCTGTATCGGTGTTGCCTCCTCAAATCCTAACTCTGTGATTGCTTGTAGCACTTTTGGCTCCAAGCCAAATTCTGCGAATGTTTTCAAATTATTCATGCTCCTTCTATACAGTGGACATTCCACATGCTTGTCTGTATTCTTAAGTAGCGGTAAACACATTTATAGGCTGTCCAATCATGCTCTATTTTCTGCATGATATAGCGCTTTTGGGACGAAAAGCCTCCCTAATCATCAGGTACCTTGTTGTACCTGAGCAACTGTAGCTTTACATCCGATGCAATGCAAAAATACCATTGTAACGTTCTACTCAAGAATATCCTATACATTATATCACAAACACATGTGAGAATACCAGTGGGTTCCTTTCTTTTCATTGCTTTCATGTTTTATTTTTTTAAATATATAGATAAGGGTGGATTTACTTGTTAAGACAGATTTTGAATTGTTTGGTTGTTTTTTTAGGGGCAGCACTGATCGCCAGTGGATTTAATCTATTTTTAATTCCACACCGTTTACTAAGTGGTGGCGTATCTGGACTTTCCATGTTAGTGGGTTATTTCACTCCATTAAACATAAGCCTCCTATACTTGCTTTTTAATATTCCTCTACTGGCTGCAGGCTGGTTCCAGTTAGGCCGGAGATTTATTATTATGAGCATGTTATCCGTTGTGTTTACAACCTGGTTCTTAACGGTGATTCCTGAGCATCTGGTGGCTACAGATATGCTACTGTCCTCTGTATTTGGCGGAGTTCTCGTTGGGATTGGCTGCGGTATCTCCTTCCGTGCAGGAGGTTCTTCCGGAGGTTTTGACATCCTGGGTTCAATTATCACTAAATACCGAGATTTCCCGGTCGGAAATGTAGTCGTAAGTTTAAATGGACTAGTTATCCTGGCGGCCGCTTATCTTGACCAGAACTGGAATTTAGCACTTTCATCAATGGTATCTATATATGTAACAGGTAAAGTGTTGGATATGATTCATATCAGCCACTTAAAGGTAACCGTATATATTGTAACAAACCGTACAGATGAATTACTGCAACATCTAATAGGCCTTCAACGAGGTGTCACAAAGATTAAAACAGAAGGCGCTTATTCTCACGTTGAAAAGGACATGCTAATGACGGTAACAACCCGCTACGAACTTGCAGAGCTGCAACGTATCATCCGCACGACAGATCCTCAAGCTTTTGTAAATATTGTTGAAACAGTGGGTGTTATGGGTTCCTTCCGGAAAGACAAAATGAGGAAATAAAAATTCCTAGTATTGGAAAATGCACCAAACTCAGAATTATGATATATTATACACACGCAGAACCCTAACAATTTCATAAAGATTGAGATTTACCCCTCTTTTTTCCAAAGCACTTCGTTTTCCGATGAACACTGAATCTATTCAGAACTATCGAAAAAGGAAAGGGTGATTTTTGTGGAAATGGAAACGGTAAAACTGTCAGCAATCGTCATGAGGTGGTATCCTGATATGATGCCGTTTCTCAAACAGGACGAATTAAATTCAGTAATCGTTCTGCGAGACGGGCTAAGTATTCTGGAACCTGCAGATGCCATGGATATTATCCATTACAGCATCTGTGAACATCAGAATTCTGCGTATCTTCAATGAGCAAGCCGCAAGAGAAGTCTTGATAGTTGCCGCCTTGGGTTCGGCCCTGTTGCCGATTTAAGGCGGCATTTACTTTTTTCATACCGTTTCGAATCCATACATCTCGTTTATAAACAACAAAGGCGGTTTTTTATTCCCAATCTGAGCTAATATTGTTACAACACTGTTCTTTTTGGGAGCAACCGTTCCTATATAATTTAGGGGAAAGTACATAAAGGGAGAGAAAAACGAATGAACATCACCTGGGCTCTACTGATGATGGCCTTGGGAAGCGTAGGCGTACAACAGAACCAACATGACGCTGAAGTGGCGATCGCTTTGAAGTCCGCCATGAATCCCCCCATCATTGCACAACAAAACAACAATTCGAATGTAGCAACTCCAGCTCCAAGCGCTTCACCTGAAGCAACAAACTCAGAAAGTATGTTACACACCGATCCACAGCCAGATGCACCCAAAGTAAAAGGCATCTATGTTACCGCCTACAGTGCTGGTGGGGAACGAATGGAAAAGCTGCTCACATTGCTTGACCAAACCGAACTTAACTCAATGGTTATAGATATTAAGGACGATGCGGGTTATATCACGTATAAGACCGATAATGCCGACCTTCAGAAACTCGGTAACCCTCAGCCTTTTATTGGAGATATCAGCAAGTTAATGGAACGTTTGAAGAAACATGATGTTTATCCTATCGCCCGGATTGTTGTTTTTAAAGATTCTATTCTTGCCAAGAAGAACCCGCAGATGTCTTTTGTTAATACTGACGGCACTGTATGGAAGAATAAGGGCGGCGACAGCTTTGTTAATCCTTATAATGAAGATGTGTGGAAATACAATGTGGATATTGCCAAAGAAGCTGTTAAGCTCGGCTTCAAAGAAATTCAGTTCGACTATGTTCGTTTTCCGGAAGGATTTGAAAAACGTGCTGAAACCCTTAAATACACTAAAACCAGTGATTCACGCGTAGAAATCGTATCTAATTTTGTTAAATATGCCAAAGCAGAGCTAGCTCCACTTGGTGTCCGTGTGTCCGTAGATATTTTTGGATATGCCGCATCTGCCCCTGCTGAGGGTATTGGCCAGGACTTTGTTAAAATATCCAAGAATGTGGATGTTATCAGTCCAATGGTTTATCCAAGCCACTATTCAACGGGATGGTTTGGTGTGAAGGAGCCCGACTTAGATCCTTATGCTACAATCAAAGGCTCCATGGTTGATACACATAAGAAGCTTGATCCACTGGGCAGCTACAAACCCGTTATTCGGCCTTGGATTCAAGACTTTACAGCAAGTTGGCTCGGAAGTGGTCATTATGTGAAATATGGTAAAAAACAGGTGGAAGATCAAATCCGCGCTTTAAAAGATGAGAACGTGGATGAGTTCCTTCTCTGGAACGCCAACAATCGCTATACAGCCGATGTTGATTACGAAAAACAATGAATACAGCCCTTATTATTTATAGCTGATCTGATATACGTATGCTAAAGACCCGGCGTCTGCCGGGTCTTTTAACGGAAACTTATTGAACTATTTAACCTATTCCTTGAAAAACCATAAAGAATGAGGCACATAATTATGATACAGACCACCTCTTTAAAACAAAAGGCAGGACAATTTTTTCATATTTTATTCCCAATCCTTGTTACACAAATTGCTTTATCCGCGATCACCTTCTTTGATACTAATATGTCCGGTAAATTCGGAACCGTCGATCTGGCAGGAGTTGCGATAGGAACTAGTCTTTGGATTCCAATCCAAACCGGTCTCAGCGGTATTCTTATGGGGATCACACCTATTGTTTCACAGCTCATCGGGAGTAAAAAAGATAAGGATGTTGCCTTTCAAGTCACACAAGGTATTTGGCTATCACTGATTGTTTCTATCATTGTCTTGCTTATCGGCAGCTTCGCCTTGTCACCTATTCTTAATTTTATGAACTTGGAGTCTGGTGTAAGAGATGTCGCTTTCCGCTTCCTCAGTGCTATTTCGTTTGGGATTATCCCCCTATTTGGATATACGGTTCTTCGTAGCTGTATAGACGCATTAGGGCAAACACGCGTATCCATGTGTATTACACTGATAGCTTTGCCTGTAAATGTAGGTTTGAACTATTTGCTCATCTTCGGGAACTTCGGATTCCCTCGTCTCGGGGGTGTTGGTGCAGGGGTAGCTTCAGCCATTACCTATTGGGTTATATTTGCCGTTGCTCTACTGTTCATATATCGTTCTCAGGCCTTTGTAAATCTCAGATTATTCCGTAATTTCTACTTCATATCGTTAAACAGCATTAAAGATTTGCTTAAAATCGGAGTACCCATCGGTTTCTCGATTTTTTTTGAAACAGCTGTCTTTTCCGCTGTAACCTTGTTAATGAGCAGGTTTGACACTGTAACAATTGCCGCTCATCAGGCAGCAATCAATTTTGCAACAACACTCTATATGATTCCGCTCAGTATTTGCATCAGTCTTACCATTCTCGTTGGCTTCGAGACCGGATCTGGCAGACAAAAGGATGCACGCCAATATGCCATAATGGGTATCGGACTGGCGGCAATCCTTTCGCTGGCCACAGCTTTATTACTCTTGTTTGCCGGAAATCATGTAGCTGGTCTATATTCAGATGAACCCGATGTCATCTCGTTAATTCAGCATTTCCTGATCTATGCAATCTTTTTCCAAATCTCAGATGCGATTGCTACACCTACTCAAGGGGCGCTTCGCGGATATAAGGATGTTAACCCAGCCTTTATCATTTGTTTTATTGCCTATTGGGTAATTGGCTTACCTACAGGTTATGTACTTGCAACTTATACAGATCTGGGAGCATTCGGCTACTGGATTGGTCTTATCACCGGTCTTGCCATCGGTGCGACCCTGCTATTGTCTCGGCTTATCAAAGTTCAACGTCGTTATGCCGCACAATACACACAGGAACAGCCACAGAGTTAACGATCCATATTACACAAAAAAGGAACAGTGCGAATCTCGCAGCTGTTCCTTTTTATATATAGGGTCGCTAATTATTGGGAAAGACGGGAAGCCAGCTCGTACAGCTCCAGGTCAAAGCCCTTTTTCGTATTTACAACGAGATCAATATCCGTAAGGGTTAATTCACCTTTGATGATACCACAAGCCTTGTCGGATTCACCCTCGATTAGCTTACGTACGGCAAAATCGCCAAGACGGCTAGCCAGATTCCGGTCTCCAGGAGTTGGTGTTCCACCCCGTTGGATATGTCCGAGTACAGTAACCCGTGCATCCAGAGAAGCATGACGGTCTTTCAGAGCTTGAGCCACATCTTCACCTTTGCCAACGCCCTCGGCAACAATTACGATACTGTGACGTTTACCTCTGATAAAGTTATCGCGCATCCGGTCAGCAACTTCATTCAAATCATAAGGCATTTCCGGCACAAGAATTGTTTCTGCTCCGGAAGCCAGTCCAGCATGTAGCGCGATATCGCCACAGTGGCGTCCCATAACCTCTACAATCGAAGAACGTTCATGGGAGGACATAGTGTCACGTAACTTGTTAATAGCGTCTACAACAACGCCAACCGCTGTATCAAACCCGATAGTGTAGTCTGTGAAGGAGATATCGTTATCAATCGTACCTGGCAAAGCCATAGTCTTGATACCGAGTTTACTTAATTTGTTAGCTCCTTTATAAGAACCATCTCCACCGATAACTACTAGACCATCGATACCCAGTTCATTAAGGATATCCGCGCCTTTTTGTTGTCCTTCCGGTTTCGTGAACTCCAGACATCTTGCAGACTGCAGAACAGTACCGCCACGTTGAATAATATCTCCTACACTGCGAAGATCCATTGGGAAGATATCGCGATTCAGCAGACCTTGATAACCACGTTGCACCCCAAATACCTCAATACCGAAATAAAGTGCGCTTCTTACAACCGCACGAACAGCGGCGTTCATTCCCTGTGAATCTCCACCACTAGTCAATACTGCGATTTTTTGAATTTTAGACATTCTGTTGTTCCTCCTTAAAATTGTGCGAAGCCTGATACTTCTTATAAAAATAACTTCGCGACATGGTTACAAAAAGCGTTTGCGTATCCAACGGCTGTTAGCGAAGAAGAACAGTCTTGTAAGCGGACTGCCTTTCATCAGGCTTTTAGATACAGAGCGAACTTCCCGCTGTTCGCTAACTTTCGGATCAGATAAATAAAGTGCCAGCAATCCCTCAATCACCATACGATGCATCGAAGACTCTGGAAGATTACGAACATCCTTACGGGCCCACTCAACCATTGCAGCGATCCGACTCAGCATGGTATCCGTGTCATCATAATAATTGCAGAAATTAAGATCACCGCCTGCTCGGTCCTCTTCCTGATCAATCAGATAATCCAGCATAATATGCAGACCACATACATGCGGAAAATACGCGGCTCGAATCGAAGCCGCAGAAGCTTGGTTCAGCTTCGGATCACATGCGGATAGAAATAACATAAATACACCTAGCGTTGATCCCGTTGCAGCCGAAAACTCATTCCATTGCAGATGTGGCGCTCGACTGCCCTGTTCCTCCCACCACTCCTTCAGGGCTGTTTCCCTGAGTTCCGGGCGGATGTGCTTATACACTTGTAAATCTGTATAGAGCACAGCCAATTCTCGAATCTCCGCTGCAGCAGCGGAATAACCTGGCAACAAAGAAATCATTTCTTGGCATTTACGAACCAGCCTGTACAAATATCCGCCGTCATTCTGTTCACTTCGAAGCGCATAATAATTACCTGGCTCAGCATTTGGATCAATAGCATCCAGCATAGATTGATGCAGCAGCCTGAAATCTGCAGGATCAAGCGAAGTACTGCGATCACATAAGTTGTCCAGATAATCACTGATAGTTTGATAAGCAACAATTAGCGGAATCAGTATATGTTTCATCGATAAATTGCCGGCGGCATAAATACCACCGCCTATGCAATGAAACTCTTTAGTTTCAATGCTGGCAAGTGCTTGCTTCCGGAGCTCGGGATCGGGAATCCCGTTCGCATCTTGGCGCCAGAAATGGAGACATTCTCTCACTTCCGGCAGCACGTACTTATAGACCCTGTTCATAAGTCCCAGTGGACCACGCGGGCTAAGGTAACGGCCTTGCTCTAATTCACTCAATGACAGTGCCTCCACATTGTTGTCTCCTTATCCAAATCACCACTTATTATAATATGATCAGGCGTATTTGTACAAACAACAAAATCACTTTCGTAAAATCATGAAAGATTCAGAAATACAGCAGTTTTTAAAAACATCTCCCCATTGCTTTATGCTATACTAGGCATATTTCAATTTCGGAGGAGTGCAATCCATGTTTTCAAAACGGACCGGCAGCCTTTACAGTGATCAAAACTGGCTGCGTTCCTTTCTCTTTACCATATATGGTACCAGCGTCCTTGTAGTTTCCTACTTTCCTTTATTCTACACACATTTAGGGTTTAGCAGTTCTCAGATAGGCTACTTGTATTCCCTCGGTCCCCTTATCTCCATCCTATCCAATCTATTCTGGAGTATGATAAGCGATAAGTTAGGCACCGTTCGAAAGATCATGTTCATACTACTTGCGGGTCAATTAGTAACTGGTCTTCTATTAGCGAGAGCGACCGAATTTTCATCTGTCATGCTTATTTTGTCCTTCTTCTACTTCTTCTATTACCCAGTTTTTCCGCTTGCCGATACAATGGCTATCAAAGTTGCCGAAAGACACGGACGTAACTTCATTACCATTCGCGTTTTTGGCTCCTTAGGCTATTCTTTCTTTGCTCTAACCGTTGGCTATGCATTAAGAGCATTGGGTTCTACTTGGAGCTTGACTCTATGTATCATTATCATTATTGCTGCACTTTTAATTACCCTAGGTCTTAAGGATGTTAAAAGACCTGCTGTTATAGAAACAACGAATCAAGATAAGGACACAGCTGAAGCTGATAATAGCAAAAATGGACTTAAAGATATATTGTTGCAAAAAGAGGTGCTGTGGTTCTTCGGCTGTGTGTTTGTACTCGCGTTAGGCCATAGAATGAACGAAGCCTTTCTGACGATCAGTCTAAAACAACTAGGCGCTGGCGAGGAAATCATTGGCTGGGCATTGCTCGCGTCAGCTCTTAGTGAAATCCCTGTATTATTTATCCTCAGCAGATACGGCGACAAATTCAAAGAATTGCCCTTGCTGGCCTTGGGGAGTCTGATGTATGCTCTGCGTTTTCTTTTGATGTCCCTGGCGGATCATCCAGGCTCAATGATTGCCATTCAAGCCATGCACAGTATATCATTTGGTGTTTTTTATGTAACATCTGTCCGTTATATCACCCGGATTATCCCGGATCGCCTGCGGGCCACAGGTCTTGCCATTTTCACCGTCGTTTGGTCAAGTGCCTCTGGGCTGCTCAGCGGTACCTTTGGCGGCATTATTTATCAAGAGGCGGGGCGTTATATTTTTTATATAGTGGCTACGGGTTTCAGCTTACTTGCTTTTGCAGGGTTTCTGGGACAGCATTTATTGAAATCCAACCTGGAGCCGATCAATTATTTCAGAAAAAAGAACAAAAAAGCCTCCCTATAATTAGGTTGGTATTATTCCATAATACAAAAAGGTCGTTGTACTCCCCTTCACGGGAGTGCAACGACCTTTTTCATTTAGGATAACATCTATTGTGGGCGTAAAAAAACACAGTTCCCGAAAGAACTGTGTTCTGTAAGTTGGTAACCACTCTTGCAAGGGCTTGCCAAGTAAATTATATATTTGTAGCAGACAGCTTAACTGTCCTGCTGTTTCTTATAATTTTACTACGTTTTCAGCTTGCGGTCCGCGACTACCATCAGTGATGTCGAATTCTACTTCTTGACCTTCGTCCAAAGTCTTGAATCCTTCACCTTGAATTGCTGAGAAGTGTACGAATACATCTTCGCCGCCTTCTACTTGAAGAAAACCATAACCTTTTTCTGCGTTAAACCATTTTACTGTACCTTTCAATTGAACAACCTCCTAAAAATAACCGCCATATATGGCGTATAACTATAGTATACTGCAATCTTCTGATCAAATCAATCAAACCCAACCCTTAATATATGATTTAATTTGCTTTTCACTTCTCCAGTGCGTTATCATTGAGCCAAAAGCCAAAAATCGCCAGGGTGGTAATGATAATGATCAAAAAACATGAAATATACAAAACAGACAAATGGAATATGATGACGGTAGAAGTTCAAGGCCGCTACATTGTACTCCGCGAAATTTCCGATCAATGGGGAGAAGAAACACATACCTTCCTGAGTCGTCCAGCGATGATGCAATGGGTGAATAACCGCTTCAACAAAGAATCTTATAAAGACAATGAAGAAGAGTACAAAAACATCATTGCAGCTTTCAAACAGGTATAACAGGAAATGAATAACGAAAATCTCACGATTTATGTTGTCCTAGTCCTCTGTCTAGGCGCAGTATTAATTATGACCAAGGATCGTGTCCCGCCAAAATTAAAGCGGGGCATGGCCATGGCTGCGGTCGTAATGATTCTGTTTGCTTTCATCTTTGTTATTTATAGCTTGTTGGCATAACTACCATATAAAGAAGACTAAATATTAATAATCAGGACTTAGCAGGGCATAATAAGCTGACTCTACTTTTCAAAGAGGAGGACGTCATGCCTATTACACTCAAGTCCATCCCTCTTCTACTTGTGCTCAGCTTGCTACCGGGTGAAATATCATCCACAGTATTGCCGAGGGAGATTATGCCTACTACATCTCATCATTCTAGGAGGGTTTCTATGGAACAATTATTGAAGAGAAGTGAAGTACCTGCTGAGAATCGTTGGAAGCTTGAAGATATATTTGCCTCTCAGAAGGATTGGGATGCAGAATATGCTGCAGCTAAATCACTGATCAAAAAAGCTGCTGATTTCCAAGGTAAACTTGATTCCGCAGAAGCTGTGAAACAATGTTTTGAGCTGGATGACAAGCTGTCCGTATCCACTGAGCGACTCTTTGTCTATGCTCATATGCGTCAGGATGAAGACACTGCTAATCCTGAATATCAAGCTTTGTCCTCCAAAGCGAAGAAGCTTGGGATCGAAGCAGGCGAAGCCTTTTCTTTTGTAACCCCAGAAATCTTGGCACTGCCTATTGAGAAGCTGGATCAATTTATTGCTGATCCTGAACTGTCCGCTTACACCTTCACTTTAAAAGAGATGAAACGTGAGAAAGCTCATGTATTGTCCAAGGCCGAGGAAGCTCTGCTTGCCCAAGTTGGAAACCTAGCACAAGCGCCTCAGAACATTTTTAGTATGCTGAACAATGCAGATCTGAAATTCCCTAAGATTAAAGATGAAGATGGCAAAGAGGTCGAGCTGACTCACGGCAACTATATCAAGTTCTTGGAAAGCTCCGATCGCGAGGTTCGCAGAAATGCTTTTAAAGCAGTCTATGACACCTATCGTAAGCAAAAAAACACCATCGCAGCAACGCTTAGCGCCAATGTGAACAAAAACGTCTTTTTCTCGCACGTCCGCAAGTATCCATCTGTAATGGAAATGTCTCTTTACGGTGATAACATTCCAAAAGAGGTATACACCAACCTGATCGATACGATTCATGAGAGTCTTCCTTTAATGCACCGTTACATGAAGTTGCGTCAAAAGCTGCTTGGTGTGGATGAGTTACATATGTATGACCTATTTGCACCACTAGTGGATGAATATAAGCTGGATATCACGTACGAAGAAGCGAAGAAAATTACCAAAGAAGGCCTCAAACCGCTGGGTGAAGATTATCTGAATGTGCTGCAAAAAGGCTACGACAATGGCTGGATTGATGTCTATGAGAACGAGAATAAACGCTCTGGAGCTTACAGCTGGGGCCCTTATGGCACACACCCATACGTCCTGCTGAATCATAACGATAATCTGAATAGTATGTTTACTCTGGCACATGAGATGGGTCATGCTCTACACTCTTATTTTTCAGATAACGCTCTGAACTATCGGGATGCACAGTATACTATTTTCCTTGCAGAGGTTGCTTCGACTACCAATGAAGCTTTGCTTATGGATTATCTACTCAAAAAGTCTACAGATCCTAAGGAAAAAATGTATTTGCTCACCTACTATGCCGATCAGTTCCGGACAACGATTTTCCGGCAAACGATGTTCGCAGAATTCGAAAAGATCATTCATCAGCGTGTTGAAGAGGGCGATTCGCTTACCCCACAAGATCTTTCGAGTATCTACTACGACCTGAATGTCAAATACTACGGCAAGGAAATGGTTGTGGATCAGGATATCGAGATGGAATGGGCACGAATTCCGCATTTCTATAACAGCTTCTATGTTTACAAATATGCAACAGGCTTCTCGGCAGCGACTAGCTTTGCCAAACAAATCCTTGAAGAAGGTACTCCGGCGGTAGATCGTTACCTCGGCTTCCTGAAGAGCGGTGGCAGTGATTACTCCATCAATATTTTGTCAAAAGCAGGCGTTGACATGTCGTCTCCTGAGCCGATTCGCGAAGCGATGAGTGTGTTCGAAAGTGTTATCGAGCAAATGGAACAGTTGACCAAATAAGGCAGAGAGCTTAGTATTACATTAATCCCTTGCCCTAACTGGGCAGGGGATTTTATATTGTTATATCCCCCTGAGGAGGAAGAATTCAATGAGAATTCAATGGTCACTAATTGCGGGTCTAATCTTCGCGCTGCTAACCGCCATATTCGCAGTCATCAACGTTGATCCCGTTCAAGTCAATTTCGGTTTTGATGTGGTTAATATACCACTTATACTCGTTATTCTTGGCTGCGCGTTAATTGGCGGAATCATCGTGGGCTCATACGGCATTTTTCGTCAATACAAACTACAAAAGCAAATTAAAAGCTTAACTGCTGAGCTTACCAAGCTTCGTGATGCCGACACTTCACTGGATTCTTTTAACACAGACAATGATGGCTTAACAGGAGGGCTTAACTAATGATTACCATTCAACCTAATGAAGACTACATACTTTCCATCCTAAAAAAATTACTCGACACCCCCAGCCCAAGCGGTTTCACCGCACAGGTAATGACACTAGTTGCTGAAGAAGCAGCTGCGCTGAACATACCTTTAAGCTGGAATGAAAAAGGCGGTGTAATTCTTAACGTCCCGGGCCTAGATCCCTCTCGTACTATTGGCATCAGCGCTCACGTGGATACACTTGGTGCCATGGTCCGCTCGATTAAAGCTAATGGTACACTGCGTCTGACCTCTGTGGGTGGCTTCGCCATGCACAGCATTGAGAATGAATACTGCACGATCCATACCCGTAGCGGCAAAACTTATACAGGAACCATCTTAACCAGCCATCCATCTGTTCACGTATATCCAGACGCTCGTGACTTCAAACGATCAGAGGAGAACATGGAAGTACGTATTGATGAGCTGGTATCTTCTAAAGAAGACGTACTCAAGCTTGGCATTTCCGTCGGAGATTTCATTTCTTTCGATGCACGTGCAGTGATTACGCCTAGCGGCTACATTAAATCCCGTCATTTAGATGACAAGGCAAGCGTGGCTGCCCTTCTCGGATTGCTGGAAAGTATTAAACGTGAAGGCTGGAAACCTCTCCACAACCTCTCTTTCCTCATCTCTAACTACGAGGAAGTGGGACACGGTACAGCTTGGATTCCTGGTGAAATCAATGAAATGATTGCTGTTGATATGGGCGCCATGGGTGATGATCTCAGCTGTAAAGAAACCGATGTATCTATCTGTGCAAAAGACTCTTCCGGTCCTTACGATTATGTTATGACAGGCCGTTTGATTGAACTGGCAGAAGCACTCGCAATTCCTTATGCCGTTGATATTTATCCTATGTACGGCTCCGATGCTTCCGCAGCGCTCAGAGGCGGAAACAATATCCGTGCAGCATTGATTGGCCCAGGTGTACATGCCTCCCACTCCATGGAACGTACGCATAAGCAAGCTGTAGTGAACACTGCTAAGCTTCTCGCTGCTTATGTGGGGACAAACTGAGGTTAGCTCTGGCAAGCTGAAACAGCTCTGGAGGCGCAGACAGGGACTTATCCTCTCCCTTCTGGTGTTATTAATAGTGGGGTTAGCGCTATCGTTGTTTCTGGTATTTAGAAATCACAAGGAAGATCCCTTTAAAGGTCTTCCTCACGCCTATAGCTTTTTGGAAACAGTGAGTACAGATAATGTGCAGCTCTATATGATGTCAACTTCACCTGAAGATATTAAGCTCAGGGCCGCGGGTGTCCCTTTACGGCAAGTTAATGCATATGGGATTAACGGAGGTTTTTTCTATCAAGATGCGCTTTTATCCATGGCTATCATGAATGATACTCCAGTCAACGGAGCCCCGAAGGGTTATGGGTCTGGCTGGTTCAATGCTAAATACGCACGTGGAACCCTTGTCTGGGATGGTGCCAGCCGCAACTTCTCCGTACAAGTTGTCTCTTCTGGAGAAGAATTGAAGATTACTGATCGCCAGCATTATTTTGCGCAAGGTGGCATCAGTATGAATCTGGGACACGAAGACTTATGGGAAGCGGCAGTAACTGCAGAGCATCTTCCTTACGCTGATGAGAAACGCCTGCGCTCAGGCATGGTGTATGACAACACAGGAAAGCTCTGGCTGATTGTTACCCCAACACTCTCAACAGCGGCGGAGTTCCGCTCAGCGATCCTCCAGACAGTGCCTGCTAAGGGTCTGGAGGGCATCTTCTTGGACGGAGATGGTTCTTCCCAGATGAATGCGAAGGAAATCATTGTACCCGGCGATTCTCGGTCTGTAGTGCAAATGATTGCTGTGGACGGAACGAAATAAAAGAGTAGAATTCTCCAATTAATGGAGGACCCTACTCTTTTTTTTGTTTATTGGTGGTTCGCTCGTTCTTCAACAGACACTGCCGGACTTTCCGGTGGTCATCTCTTACGGCTGGTGCTTACGGACCCAGATGATGTTATTCGCCAATTTTCAGCCAATGGGGCACTGCTTCGGACCCCAGTGACGTTATTCAGCTTGAAAAGCTACGTATTTGGTGCCTTTTATGCTAATAGTGACTGCGGAGTCCGTAAACATTCCAAATGTGTTATAATGCTGCGTTTAAGGTCCGCTGTGTCCGGGTAGTGATTCGTAAGAATCACTGTGAACTAAAAGCCAGCATCAATCCCAGACTTGCTCCAGCTTATCTGAATAATAAGAAATGGCCTTACTGTAACTTCTTATCCCTTCATCCGCAGAGGTTTCTGCCAACAGCTTAAGCAGCAGCTCCATCGCTTGACTATGCTCTCCAAGATTGTGCAGGGTCATGGCTAGGAACGCCGGAAATTCCTTATTCTCCGGGTACTCCTGAACAGCCTGCATCAGAAGACCTTTTGACTTCTCGTATTCTCCGAGTGTCCGGTAGGTGCTGCCCAGTCCCAATAGAGCGCCAACTCTCTGCTCAGAGGGTAATCCTGACGCCAAGCTTTTCTCATAAAAGGGTACTGCCGCCCGTTCCAAACCCAGCACATCATGCGTCCAGGCCAATTGATATAGAAGTTCAGCGTCCCCAGCATTCTGCTCATATAGCTCAAACAGCATCATTTTGGCTTCTTCCGCTTTACCAGCGTTGCGTAGGGCTACGGCAGCTTTAAGTTTATCTTCCACACAGAGCCCTCCCCTATTTTCATTCAAAGCCATCCAACGGGTTTAAGCCTTACCAGCGATTTTCTCCGCAAGCTCGTTCAGATAGGTCCAGCGTTCCATAAGACGCTCCAGCTCTGCTTCGGCTAGGCGTTGCTCCTCTACTAGCTCCTGCAGCCTTCCTGAGTCAGCAAAAGCCGCCTCCATCTGTACACTAATATCCGTCAAACGTTGCTCTGCAAGCTCAATTTGCTCATCAATGCCCTCATATTCACGCTGTTCCTTGAAGCTGAATTTGAGTTTTGTTTTGGGAGCCGTTGAAGGTGCAGGGTTGCTGCCAGTGTCCGCGGCCTCTTTTCGCTTTGAGCTTCCATCTTCTTTGTTCGATTCTCCAATGCGTGACGGTACATTTTTGGCCAGCCATTCTTCATATTCCGTATAATCGCCAACATGAATCCGGATATCGCCATTTTCAAAAGCAATCAGCTTATCTATCGTACGGTCCAAGAAATAACGGTCATGGGATACAGTAAAGACGACACCCGGAAATTCATCCAAATAATCTTCCAAAACAGCCAATGTGCCGATATCCAGATCGTTCGTAGGTTCATCCAAAAGCAATACGTTAGGTGCTCCCATCAATACACGAAGCAGATACAAGCGTCTTTTTTCGCCACCGGACAGCTTCGAGATCGGTGTCCACTGCATCGCTGGAGGGAACAAGAAGCGTTCCAGCATTTGACCAGCCGTAATCACACTGCCGTCTGCTGTCCGTATCACTTCTGCTTCTTCCTTTACGTATTCAATGGCACGCATACTGTCATCCATATCCTGATGCTCTTGTGTAAAGTAACCAAGCTTAACCGTAGCGCCAAGCTGAACTTCACCTTTATCGGGTTGCAGCTGACCTGCAATCATATTTAAGAGTGTTGATTTGCCGCTGCCGTTCGGGCCGACGATGCCCACTCTATCCTGGGGTACAGCGATATAGCTGAGATCTTTGATTAGCTGACGACCATCCAACGCTTTCGACAGGTCATTAATTTCAATGATCTTGCGACCTAAACGTGTAGAAGCCACAGAAATATCCAATGAACCGTTCGAGCTGCTTCCTGTACTCTCTTTCAGCTTTTCGAAGCGGTCGATTCTTGCCTTCTGTTTCGTTGAACGGGCTTTGGCACCGCGACGAATCCAAGCCAGCTCTGTGCGCAGCAGGTTCTTACGCTTCTGTTCAGCAGAAGCCTCTCGTTCTTCGCGATCGGCTTTAAGCTCTAGAAACCGTGAATAGTTAGCTTCATAACGATAAAGCTGGCCACCATCTAGCTCTAGCATGACACTAGCCACACGCTCTAGGAAGTAACGATCATGCGTCACCATCAAAAGAGCGCCGCGCCGTTTCTGCAAATATTGCTCCAGCCAAGCCACGGAATCCGTATCAATATGGTTGGTAGGCTCATCAAGAATCAGCAGTTCAGAGGGGGTAATCAGTGCAGCTGCCAGAGCCACACGCTTACGTTGTCCACCAGAAAGTGTGTCCATTAACGCATCAAACTTTAAGATGCCTAACTTGGTAAGCACGCTTTTGGCTTCACTCTCCAAATGCCATGTTCCCGCAGCGTCGATCGCCTGCCCAATCTTTACTAGTTTTCCTTCCAGTTCAGCATTACCAGGTTGCTGTTCAAGCAGAGACATAGTCTCCATGTACTCACGCATGGTAGCAAGGTCTGGATCATCCCCGGCGAACACTTGCTGTAAAACTGTATTCATAGGATCATAAGGAGGATTCTGCGCCAAATATTGTACTCTTACATTATTCCCGATGGCAATTTGTCCACCATCCGGAGTATCCAGACCGGCAATAATCCGTAAAAAGGTTGATTTACCCGTTCCATTCACACCGATCAAGCCAATTTTATCCCGATCGTCCATACCAAATGAAGCGTCGCTAAAGAGTACTTTCTCGCCATAACTCTTGGAAAGATGTTCCACGGTCATAATATTCATGCTATTTCCTCGCTTGCCTTATATTTTCATAAAACCGGCCGCATCTAACCAATGCTATTTACCCGGTTTATCATCCTATCCAAAATTCAGGTGATCATGGCCCCTCTAATAAAAAGACCAGCAGCGAAATCAGCGCGTTTATACGCGTCCTCCTCCGTAAAAGACGGGTCAAATAAGATATCCATCTTCAAACGATCCAGCATCCCTATGTAGGACTGTGCCATAAGCTCAGGCTCGGATGCTCCACCTTCTAATAATACCTTGACCACATCTTGCATGTATTGCTCCATAAATTGTGTCATATACGCCACTAATTCAGGATTATTGTTAGGGGCACGGAAAAAAAGCTTCGTATGCCGCTTGCGTTCATAATAATAATTCAGGTGATGTTTAGCAATGATCGACAGTTTACCGGCCAAAGTATCACTAGCCTTCAGCCTTTCCTGTAATTGCAGGAGAAATCCCTCACAATCGCGGCGCGTCACTGCCATGAATAATTCTTCCTTGCTCTTGAAGTATAAATAAACGGTGCCCTTTGCTATCCCGGCTTGCTCCGCCACTTCCGACATCTTCGTTTCGTAAAATCCACCTGAACCGAAGAGCTCGTATGCGGCATCCAGAATAGCAGTATGTTTTTGATTGGATGCGCTACTCATCGGTCCCTCCCTAAACTGTGCCGTTCAAAGCTTAAATTCAAATGCTAAATGATCATGCTCAGCAGTAAGGCAGCTGCACCGCCGAGGATAGAGCTGATGGCATTGACTGCATCATTGCTCATCCACTTCCAGCCTCTGGCGTGTACAGCTGGAGCCCCACAATGCTGTGAGCCTTCCACTTCTCGGCCGCATACCGTACAGCGGTTCATCTGCTGCACGGTTGCACCAAGGATAGAGTCGGCAAAGGCGCCGACTAATCCTCCGGCAAGTCCTGCTAGGGTAAGCAGCACGAAAGAGTGATCCGGCATGCCGGATATCATTCGCAGCAGCCAAGCTGACGCACCGATGAGTGCGCCTCCTGCTGCTGCTGCCACCGTACCCAAGCTGGATACGCCTCCCGAAGCTCCGGCAGCAAGAACTTTACCTGTAAGGACAGAACGAGGCGGTTTCTTGCTCAGTGTTCCGATCTCCGTAGCCCATGTATCCGAGGTTACTGTAGCCATTACACCAATAAATAGGAACCCCCACAGCTCATGCGGGAAGATCGCATTCAGGAGAACCAGAACCATGCCAAGTCCACCGTTAGCAAAGACCTGCCCGGCATCTCGGCGGCCCGTCTTAGCATACGTCAGCTCTAATTCTGCTTTATTATCATGATGAAGTTTGGACAGCAGGCTTGAAGTAATGAAGAAGATCAGCAATATCCCAAACCAAAAAGCATTTCCGGCACCAAAATAAATAGTGCCCATCACTACCGCGGCAATCATGCCAGAGAGACTTAAAGACTGCTTCCAATATGCCGCTCCCGCAACAATCAAAGCGCCTAAAGCGCCAATAACCCACTGCATAGCTTCATCTCCAACAGATCTATTAACCGATCAGGCAAGTCCCCATCAGCTTGTCGCCCCAGTACAGCTCGAAAGCGTCGCCAGCTACAGTAGGACCCACGCCTGCCGGAGTACCTGTAAATATCACATCGTCTTTCCCTAACCCGTAGCGCTCGGCGATAAAATCAACAATTTTTTGAAGTGAAAAAATCATGTTTTTAACATTGCCGCGTTGTACTTCCACCCCATTTTTCACCACTGTAAAATCAGTTTCCTCCAGCTCTTCCTTATCTGGAAACGCTATGTAAGGGGTGAGTGGTGCGGCATTTTTAAAGCCTTTAGCTGGCGTCCACGGCAAACCTTTCTTCTGCAGATCATTATGCACATCACGCAGCGTGAAATCCAGTCCCAGTGCCATTACATCTACCAGATCCTCCACGCTCATGCCTGGTGTATAATCACGTGCAATACGCAGTACAAGTTCACCTTCATAATGAATCTGGCCCGCATCCTTTGGCAGCTTAATTACTGCTTTATCGAGGGAAACAGCCGCATGTGAGGGCTTCATGAAGATGAGCGGCTCCACTGGCACATTGTTACCCAATTCCTCCGCGTGTAGCTTGTAGTTGCGTCCAACACAATATAGATTATTAACAGCAGCGCACATAAACAGTCAGCTCTCTTTCCCATCGATTTGGATTATTTATACCTTCAGAAAGGTGTCGCCCCATATATCCGGGCGGTTTGTACAGATCATTATATCAGAATGCATGTCGGCTAAGCGACGCATCTCTTTCGCTTTGTTCACAGTCCAAGCCATAATTTCCACCCCACGCTCGGACAAAAGCTTAGCCAGTCTAGGATTCAGACGCGAGAAGCTAATCGAAAGTAAAGAGCAATCCAGTTCATGCAGCCTGCGTGCAGGATTGCCAAATCTGGAATCAAAGATCAATCCGGTGCGAAAACGGGGATCAATTTCCTTGACTTTTTTTAATGCTCCAGTATCAAAAGAGGTCAAGATCACGTCGTCCCGCATACCTTTTGCAGAAATAAGATCCGTCACCGTCTTCTCAATGCCAGGATACATATCTCCCACTGTTTTCAGTTCAATATTTAGACGCAATCTTCCGGAGGCTAGTGACAGCACCTCTTCCAAAGAAGGCACCCGCTCGCCCTGAAAAGAACGCCCTTTCCAGCTCCCCGCATCCAGACGCCGGATATATTCCCAGTCCATGTTCTTCACCTTGCCATGACCATTGGTTGTCCGGTCCAACGTATAATCATGAATAACAACAGGAACGCCGTCTTTGGAGAGCTGGACATCAATTTCCATCCAGTGCACATAGGGCATGGCAATCGCCATCCGAATGGCTGCCAATGTATTCTCTGGAGCTTTACCGGAAAACCCTCGATGGGCTACACACAAATTGTTCATCATAAGGACCTCCCAGGAACCCTATTTGGTAACTTGAGTGACTTTACCGTCGCTGCTGATCTTTACCCGTCCTGCGGATAGAGCTTCTACTCTTTTTAACAAAAGCTTTCCATCCACTTCGTTCATCGGCACAGGCTGTGCTAGCTCGGCTTTCATAGGCTTTAGCTTTAAGGAGCATTGACCTTTTACACTACATTCCGCCTGAAAAACCGCAGTTTCCCAAGTGGCAGGCACTGTAGATCTCGTGAAAATAAAATTCCCGGTGCTGTAGGCAATCCATTTGCCCTTGTATGGCTCCACGCCTTGCAGAACATGTGGATGGCCACCAATGACAAGATCGGCCCCTGCATCGATAAAGCTATGGCCCAGCGACTGTTGCGTTTTATCATATTGTTCTACCCGTTCTTTACCCCAATGGACAACTACGACCACCAAATCTGCTTTCTTTTTAGCTGCAGCAATTGCCTTCAATCCCTCTGCACTATCGTATACGGAGGCAAGGCCCGGCTTATTTGTTCCTGCCATCCAATCCGACGCAGGAATCACCCGGGTGAATCCCAGCAAAGCGATCTTAATGCCCTTACGTTCAAAATATTGCGCCGAATATGCTTCTTTACTGTTAAGCCCCGCACCCACATAAGGAATTCCTCTTTCAGCAAGGTGGTTAAGGGTATCCCGCAAGCCTTGCTCTCCTTGATCAAGCGTGTGATTATTTGCCATATTTACTGCGTCCACACCAGCTGACTTAAGCGCATCCAGAGCGAGTGGTGATCCTTTGAATACAAATTGCTTATTAGTGGCACTTACGCCACCTGTGGTCACTGGAGTTTCCAGATTCAAGATCGTAAGATCATCTTTCTTGAACAGACCATCCAATGCGGCATACGAATAATCGTAACCTTTCTTCTCCAGCAGTTCTCCAGCTTTCCCGGAAAATATAACATCTCCACCAAAATTCAAAGTCACCGTCTTACCAGACGCGTTATCATCTGACGGCAGACCAGACACTGGATCATTATTTGCAGCTTCCGAGCTGTCCTCATCCTTCGCAGGGGTCGCTGTCGCTTCAGGAGCTTGTGTTTCAATGATCTCTTCGGGCTCCTCCTGCGGTGTAGGCGTTGGCTCTGGAGTTGCCGTAGGAGAAGGGCTTGGCGTCTCTGTAGCTTCAGGCGTTGCAACTGCAACCACCGGAGGTGCTGTCTGAGGCTGATCACTACTCTCTGGTATAGGCGTAGCTGTCGCTTCTGCTACCGGAGGTGGTGAGGCGCTTTTCTTGTCAGGGTCATTCGTAAAGCTATAAGTCAATAACACGGTAATCATCAAAAGAAGACCTGCATTGATCCAAGCCCAGGCCGTTCTGCGCTTGCGTCTGCTCTTATGTTTGTTCTTTTGTCTAGAACGCGATCGCGGCGGATACATGGTTTCTGTGATCTCCTCTACTCTCAAATTGTTTTTATTATAGCATATCTATCACAGCACCCTACAAATAAGAGAGTCGATAGAAATAGAAAATTTTACTAACTAAATAAAACAGTGAGGCGCCTCATGCTTCGCCTCACTGTTTTATTTAGTCATCATACTCACATTTCATTCATTAGCTGTTTAGCAACGCTTTCCGCAATAAGCTTGGACTGCTTGATGCAATCCGGCATGGCTATGCCATTAAATCCGGCGCCAATGACATACACACCAGGAAGCGAAGCCGCTAATTCTTTGCGGAATCCGGTGATATTATCAAGATGTCCTATAGGATACTGCGGCATGGAATGCTCTAAGCGGGTGATTTCCGTAAATATTGGATTCGCAGTAATGCCCATGATCTCTCGCAAATCTTTAAGTACAAGCTCCGTCAAAGCCTCATCAGGCAGTTGAACATTCTGTTCATCACCAGAACGACCCACATAACAGCGTAAAAGCACCTTATCATCAGGAGCCGTATGCGGCCATTTCGTAGATGTCCATGTGCAGGCAGTAATATTTCGCCCTTCTTTACGAGGCACAAAAAAACCCGATCCATCATATTCGTTAACAATATCCTTTTTGTTAAAAGCCATGACTAGATTCGCCACTGAAACATAATCCACCGCTTCCAGCGCCGTAACCTCCATATGTGGACGAAGTAAGTCAGCAGCCGAAAAATTAGGCGTAGTGATATATACATCATCCGCAAGCAACCGTTCGCCATTCTCCAGCTCTACCTCATAAATAGAAGGACTCTCAGCAGCCTGAATAGAAACTACGTTAGACTCCGTCCGTTGTTCGACATCATGCAGCTCATAAATCAGACTATGCACGAGACTTTGCAGCCCTTTGCGGAACGTCAAGAAGGTACTCTGTGTAGTCCCTTCCTGTGTCTTTTTATTCTTTCGCCCTGTGCGCATTCCACGAATAAGGCTGCCATACTGCTGTTCTAATTGTCCAAATTGCGGAAAAGTAGCATGCAGGCTAATTTTCTGTATATCTCCGGCGTACATGCCAGAGAGGAGTGGCTCGGTTAAGTTCTCCAGCACTTCAGACCCTAGACGGCGCTCAATAAGCTCACCAAGCGATTCGTCTTCATCATTACGCTGCGGAGGAAGAATAAAATCCATCATCGCACGTATTTTCCCCCCAAACGAAACTAACCCACTTGATAAAAAAGGTTTCAGTTCGGTAGGGATACCGAGTACAAGACCGGTTGGCAATGGATTAAGCTTGTCCCGCTGCAAGATATATCGCTTCTTAGCAAGAGGGTTAGTGGATACCAGCTCGTGATCCAGTTCCAATTCCTTAGCCAGCTCGCACATTTCCGCCCTTTCCGCCAGAAATGAATCCGGTCCCTTTTCAATCACAAATCCATCGCGATGTAAGGTTTCAATCTTTCCACCGAGGTTTTTCTCTTTCTCAAGCAAGACAATATCAGGCTTAATACCCGCTTCTTTATAAAATTTACGAATATAAAAGGCGGCGCTGAGTCCGCTCAGCCCTCCGCCTATGATAACAATTTTTCTTGTGGGGCCAATCATGATTGAGCGGCCTTCATCTGCTCCAGTCGTTTACGAATTACATCGCTCAATACAGACATATATGCGGGATCACTATTCAGTGAGTCAATCCGCATAAGACGCATATCAAGCTCCGAAGCTACGGCTGTTGCCTCAATATCAAGATCGTAAAGTACCTCTAAATGATCGGATACGAATCCGATAGGGGCCACCAATACGTATTCCACCTGTTCTTTACTAAGCTGTTGCAGCGTGTCCAGAATATCCGGACCAAGCCACGGTTCAGCTGTGCGGCCAGCACTTTGCCAAGTAAACTGCCAATTGGTTACGCCTGTTTGAGCTGCAATTGCCTGCGAAGTTTCCAGCAGCTGATCCCGATATGGATCACCCATAGCCAGAATACGTTCTGGAAGACTATGAGCGCTGAATAATACGCGAATCTCATCACGGGTCGCGCCTGCTTCAATATATTGATCCAGCTTCGCCGACACTCTTTGGCTTAACACATCGATCAATTCAGGATGCATATGGTAACTCTCTACAAAACCCATGTCAATCTTGCATGCATCAGCCTTTTCCTGTGCACGCTTGATGTAGCTCCCCACACTCATACTGGAATAGTGTGGCGCCAAAACAATACCCACTGCTTGAGTAATGCCATCCTTCGCCATAGCCTCAACGCCGTCCTCAATAAAGGGGCTGGCATGCTTCAAGCCTTGATAGCAGACAAATTCAACATCTGCTCCCGCTTTATCCGCATTTAATGCTGCTTGTAAAGCTTCTACTTGCCGGTCTGTATTCTCCCGCAGTGGGAATACCCCCCCGACGATTGCTTCATAACGGTCGGTTAACTCTTTAAGCTGCTCCGCTGTTGGCGGATTCCCCCGTCTAATATGCGTGTAATAAGCTTTAACATCTTCTAGGCTCTTAGGAGTGCCATACGACATGACGAGAACACCTATTTTTACTGTCACGGATTCCGTCCCCTTTACAATTTAATAGCCGAACAAATAAATTCTTATATTTTTACGAACGTTGCTTAGCCGTTTCTTGTAATACTTCCTGAGAATAAGCGTGAATATACTCCGTCAATTCTCTAAGTTTGTCTAATGAGGCCTCCGGGAATAATCCATGGCCCAGATTGAAGATATAACCTGGCTCGAGCACCCCTTCATCGATCAGTGCTTTCGCGCGTTCTTTCAAGAGGTCCATCGGAGCTGTAAGCAAATAAGGATCAAGATTTCCTTGAATCGCAAATTTATTGCCTATTCTGCGTCGGCCTTCAGTCAAGCTAACTCGCCAATCCAGCCCGATTACGTCTGCTTGAAGCTTCGTAAGACTTGGCAGTAATTCTCCAGAGCTTACGCCAGGAAAGTATATTTTAGGTACATCAAGATCAGATAATTCAGAAAAAATACGAGAAACCGTTGGCAGCACATACGTTTCAAAATCGCGTGGAGCAAGCGCACCAACCCAACTGTCGAACAATTGGAAGGCCTTTCCTCCACTCCGTACATGACTTCGGAGGTAAGTGATAATCATATCGCCCAGCTTGTCCATCAGCATTTCCCAGACACGGGGTTCACTGTACATTAGCTCTTTAGTACGAATATATCCTTTGGACGGTCTACCTTCGATCAAATAGCTGGCAATTGTAAACGGCGCGCCTGCAAAAGTGATCAAAGGAACGTCCAGTTCCTTATCGAGAATAGCAATCGTTTCCAAAATGTGGCTCAGATCACCCTCCACATCAATGGGTTTTAGTCTCTCCACATCAGCTGCACTACGGATCGGATTCTCAATCACTGGACCGATATCCTTAACGATATCGAATTTCACTCCGATTGAAGCAACTGGATTCATAATGTCGGAATACAAAATGGCCGCATCCACACCCAGCTTGCGAACGGGCATCATGGTTACTTCTGCCGCCAGCTCAGGCTGCTTGCAGATTTCAAGCAACGAGTACTTTTCCTTAATTTTACGGTACTCGGGATCATAACGGCCGGCCTGCCGCATGTACCATACGGGAACGTGCTCCGTGTCCTGCTTTCTGCAGGCGCGGATAAAAGTGTCATTGTAGGTCATGATAAGATCTCCATTATATTTTATTAGATTTTTTATCGGCATATCTACTATTATGCCCTTTTTAAAAGCTTGTAACAACTAATACGAAGAGTTTGGAATGACAATCCTATGACATTACTATGACATGTGTTGCACACATTAAGCTGCAAAAAATGATATACTGATAAAATGGCATTTTTTCCGTGAATCATATATTCTCTGAAATTCTTTGAAAGGATGTGAAAGCACTATGAAGAAATGGGAGACCTGGAAGGTCAACCTCTTAGTGCTTTGGTTCGGGCAATTTTTGGTGAATGCTGGAATGACAATGATTACACCCTTCCTGACCTTGTACCTTGCAAAGGATCTTGGTGTCCAGGGTGAACATGAAATTGGAATCTGGGCGGGACTTATTTTTGCCGCAAACTTCTTAACCTCTTTCATATTCCAGCCATTATGGGGCAAGCTTGCAGACAAGTATGGACGTAAAATCATGTTGCTGCGTTCCAGCTTTGGGATGGCTATTGTCATGGTATTAATGGGCTTCGCACAATCCCCTTTACAGCTGCTCCTGCTCCGTCTCTTAAACGGTACAATCTCTGGCTTCAATCCCGCCTCCATCGCACTGGTGTCAGGTACTACCCCCAAAGAACGTATGGGCTTCTCCATGGGATTAATGCAATCAGGATCTGTAGCAGGAACAATTCTAGGGCCACTGATTGGTGGCTTACTTGCCGATTTAATCGGATTCCGGCCAATTTTTTATGTCGTTGGAGCCTTGCTCTTCATCGCTTCTCTGCTGGCATTATTTCTTGTTAAAGAAAAATTCGACCGCGCCGAAGCCGCACAGGAGCCACAGGTTTCTGTACTCGCAGGCTTGAAGGAATTAATCAAAATCCCTCAGCTTCCAGCTCTATTCGGTGTAACCTTTCTGCTGCAATTTGCAATGATTAGTCCTATGGCCTTGTTGCCACTCTATGTAGAAAAATTAAATGGACCCGCTGAGAATATAGCCTTCTTGGCCGGGATGGTCAGTGCAGTTACAGGGATCTCCAATATGCTGGCTTCGCCCTTGCTTGGGAAGCTAAGTGACAAGGTCGGCGCACATCGTATTCTGACCTATGCGTTAATTGGCGCTTCACTATTCCTAATTCCGCAGGCATTCGTAACTAGTGTCTGGCAGCTGATTATTGTCCGTTTCCTAATGGGAGTCTTTATGGGCGGACTTTTGCCCAGCGTTAATGCGCTTATCCGCTCCTATACCCCTGACGGAAAAGAAAGCCGCGCATTCGGCTTCAACAGCAGTACATTGGCGCTAGGCAATATGCTGGGAGCTATCTTGGGCGGCTTTCTATCAGGTTACATCGGAATTGAGGGGCTCTTCATTATATCCGGCTGCTTGCTGCTGGTTAATACGATTTGGGTTCGATTGAAGCTGTACAAAGTAACAACACCGCGGTTATTTCGCTAATCAGCTATTTGACCATCGCTAGTGCCAGTCCATCATAGGCAGGCAGACATGTGCTGATAAGGCGTTCATCCGTGGCGATCATCTCATTGAAGTGGCGCACAGCCAGGATGGCAGGACCATTTCTATCTGTATTTAAGGTCCGTCCACGGAGAAAAATATTATCACCCGCGATGATCGCTCCTGGATTGGCCAGCTTGATGGCATATTCCAAGTAGTTAGTGTAGTTCAACTTATCTGCGTCAATGAAAAAGAAATCGAACCTAGCGCCCTCTGCTTCCAATGCCTTCAGGCTTTCCATTGCGGGTCCTATTCTATACTCCGTAGTATCGCCAAAGCCTGCCAGCTCTAAATTACGGCGGGCAAGCTCGGCATAGTCGGCTCTCAGCTCTAGCGAAGTCAGTGTGCCACTTTCAGAGAAACCGCGGGACAAGCAAATTCCGCTGTAACCGCCAAGTGCGCCAATTTCCAAAATACGCTTAGAGCGAGACAGTCTAACTAGCATCGTGAGCAATCTTCCATACCCCGGCTCGACAGACACTGGCGGCATGCCTGCTTGAACGATTGCTTCTTTTACTTGAAGCAGAATTTCGTCCTCGGTATAAAGTTGTTCACTGTATTCTTCTTGGGTAAGCATAAAGATTCTCCTTTAAGGATCCCCCGTTTGCTCATAGTAAGGGATGACGGGGAACATTTTATGATTTATGGAATGCCGGGCATTGTGAAGTGTCCCACATTCCCCTATACTTGTATGGATGCTTTAAAGGACGACAATGTCGCCTCTTCTTATTGTACTGGCTTTTTGTATTTATCTACAAGTTAAACGGAGTTGAGAGTATTTGAGCAAATTACAATTAATCGCTACTGCCCCTATGGGCTTAGAAGCTGTGGTAGCGCGCGAATTAAACGAACTGGGTTATGAGACCAAGGTCGAGAACGGACGAGTATTATTCAGCGGTGATTACATCGATATCTGTCGCTGTAACTTGTGGCTGCGTACATCTGACCGCGTATTGGTTAAAATGGGCCAATTCCCTGCTAAAACCTTTGACGAGTTGTTCGAAGGGGTTAAAGCTTTGCCTTGGGAAGACTGGATTCCAGAGAATGGAGAATTCCCGGTTGAAGGACGGTCCCATAAATCACAACTAACGAGTGTACCCGCTTGCCAAGGGATTGTCAAAAAAGCCATCGTCGAGAAGCTGAAGCTTTCGTATCATACAGACTGGTTCCCGGAGAACGGTCCTCGATATGTGATCGAAGTGATTTTATTAAATGACATCGCTTTGATCACATTAGATACCACAGGACCCGCGCTTCACAAACGGGGTTACCGCAGACATGCAACAGAGGCTCCGCTGAAGGAAACGATGGCTGCTGCACTTATCCAGCTTAGCCGCTGGAATGGCCATCGGCCGCTGTTCGATCCATGTTGTGGTTCGGGAACACTGTTAATTGAAGCTGCCATGATCGCATGGAATATTGCACCAGGACTACGCCGCTCATTTCCATCTGAACATTGGCCAGTCATCCCAAAACATCTTTGGGAAGAGGCTCGCGAAGAAGCTTTCGATGCTGTGCGCGACGATTATCCTTTGCAATTAACGGGTACGGACATCGATCCTGAAGCAATTGAAATTGCTGAAGCCGCTGCTAAGAGTGCTGGACTGTCCGGTGAAATCACCTTCAAAGTGATGGCTGCCGCCAAAGCAAGACCTGAAGGAGAATATGGTTGTATCATTACCAACCCTCCCTATGGGGAACGGATCAGTAATGACAAAGAAGTGGAGAAGCTGACCCGCCAGTTTGGTGAAATGATGATATATCTGCCAACATGGTCATTTTTTGCGATCAGCCCTTACAAGGAATTCGAACAATTTTACGGTCGTAAGGCAGACAAACGCCGCAAACTGTATAACGGACGTATCGAGTGTCAATATTATCAATACTTGGGTCCACTTCCACCTAGAAATCCGAAATAATTAGGATCACCCTTGTTTTGAATGCAGAACGGACATCTACCTCGTATGAGGAGGGTGTCCGTTTTTCTCCGAGTATAAGACTGTTTTAGTTTAGCGCCTATAACTTTACGCTCATATATTTCTACGAGAAACGTTTATCATCTAAAAAAGACAACAACGTTGTTTATTCTGGTTTTATTTATTTTCTGTGTTAGGAGGTTTTATAATGTCTGGCTTTCCATCAAGTCGGAGCAGCACAACCGTAACAAGTACAATAGCTGCTGTGATTCGCTCGCGATATATCGGTTATCTCCTTTTTCTTGGCATCATGCTGGCCAAGTTATTATTTCTGCATAGTGGGCTGCATGCTCCCAATATAGATATGAACCGGCAGGACAAGTGGATTGCTGTAGGTTCAGTCATGTTATTGTCTTTTTGGACCCTGTGGCTTCCCCGCCGGGGACAGACGATAGCGTTGTTAAGTATAAACTTGCTTCTGACGCTGCTTATTTATTCGGATATCGTCTATTATCGTTATTTTCAGGATTTTATCACGGTACCCGTATTGTTTCAGGCTGGACAGATGGATGCACTTGGTGGAAGTATCTTCGCCCTACTGCGTCCTTCCGATCTTTATTTGTTCGCTGACTGGCTTCTGCTTATTGCCTATGGAATCGGATTAGGGTTATACCACCGGAAAACCCATACATACTTGTCTAATGCCGCCCCTCGCCGTTCTGGGCAATCTCACTCTTATTCTCAAACCGGTTATTCCCGCTGCTCTTCACGCCTGAGCAGGACGCTAAAAAGAAGCGTGAATGGCATCGTTGCTCTGGCGCTAGGTTGCGTGCTAACCTTTGGACCTATACACACCTACGCTACTACCTGGGCTAAAGATCTATTCACTGGCAACTGGTGGAGTCTGGCGATGTATAACGTAACCGGACTAATCGGTTTTCACGGTTATGATATTTACTTATATGCTAAAGATCATCTAGGTCCGCAGCCCGAGCTTTCGCAAGAAGAAGCCACCTCAATGCAGCTCTGGTTCAATGAACAAAACACTGAGCAAAGTGCCAATAATGACAGCTTTGGAAAATACAGCGGAAGCAACATCGTTGTTATTCAAGCTGAAGCTTTTATGAACTTTATAGTTGGACGCTCAATATCCGGCCAGGAGATCACGCCTAATCTGAACGCTCTAATCAAAGAAAACACCTATTTCAGCAACTACTACCATCAGACCTCACAAGGCCGAACTTCCGATGCGGATTTCACGTCCAACGCTTCCCTGTACCCGCTGGTCTCCGGCTCGGTATTTGTCCGTTACCCGGATCATCAGTTTGACACGCTGCCTGCTATTTTGAAATCAAAGGGCTACAGTACCAATGCTTTTCATGCGTATGAAGGCAGCTTCTGGAATCGGCAGATTATGTATAACGCGATGGGTTATGACCATTTTTATAACAAAAAAGACTATACAATAGACGAACCTCTAGGCTGGTCTCTGGGTGACAAATCCTTTTTGCGGCAATCCCTCGAAATTATGAACACTTCAGAAACGATACAGCAGCCTTTTTATTCATTTTTGACTACACTATCCAGCCATCATCCTTATTCTCTCCCTGCAGATAAACAAGGGCTTGATACTGGAGAGTTCAAGGGCACGATCTTCGGAGATTATTTGCAGGCTGTTCACTATACGGATGAAGCTTTAGGGGAAATGGTCAAAGAGATGAAGCAGCGTGGGCTGTGGGATAATACCATTGTTGCTTTCTATGGAGATCATGATAATTCGATCCAGGAGACCTCTTATTACGAACAATTTCTTGGCAAAAGCCTTAGCGCACTCGATATGCAGCAAATAATGCATCAGGTTCCCTTGCTCATTCATCTGCCAGGCTCTAACGCCTCTGTCCTAGATTCAGCTCCAGCGGGTCAGTTGGATCTTACACCTTCCTTGCTCCATTTGCTCGGGATCTCACGTGATCCTTATTATCTCATGGGCAATAATCTGTTTAGCGGGCATGAGCGTCTTGTAACGCTGCGATCCGGCGCCTATGCCGATGCAAAGCTGACTTATCTCCCCAGCGAAAATGGGCAATTTGCCAGCGGAACCTGTTATAGTCTCGAAAGCCGGGAAGCCGTTGACGTAGGGGAGTGCAGTATCGGGTATGAGACCAGCAAGCTCCGGCTACAGATCTCCGACGATATCATGAAATATGATGGAATCAAGAAGCTCAAGAACACACAATCTGCACCTTAAGCTTACATCCGGGTAAACGAAGAGACTGTCCCAAAAACTACCGAAGATAGCTGCTGCGATATCCTCTCTATGTTGGACATTTACCACTTGATCGTTGTTGGAAGCACGTTTGGTTTTCCGACTTAGATACGTGAAGTATCTCACTAACGGACACAGCTGACCCTAAACGCAGCATTATCCGAGATTTGGAATGCTAACGGACTCCAGAGCAGCTATTAGCCTGAAAAACGCCGATATGAGCCTCTTTCTGAGGAATAGCGTCACTGGGGTCCGAAATCTTGCTTTAAAGGTTAAAAACAGGCAAATAACGTCATCTGAGTCCGTAACCCCTGTGAGATGAGGAGATGAGAGACGGTGGGATGATAGGTCGATGAGATGAGGAGACGGAGAAATGACGGGACGATGGACATGATTGAAGTAAGCCGCCAATGGCAAGAAAACGCAGAGCAGCGATCCTCCAAATAACAGGAGAATCGCTGCTCTGTTTACTTTTACTTATTCTGAGAATGAAGAGGGATCGACCCTATTATCTTAGTTGATAAGAACTCAGTATTATTTCTGAACGGAGGGCTGTTTGATAAAAGCTTCTGCTTTCTTCAACACTTCATCCTCCGTTGGAGCACTCACATAACGACCATTCACATAAACAAAAGCCCGTTTGCCACATGGACCGCAGTACGACTTGCAGCCGATCTTGATCTCAGCATCAGGTGCCATTTTTTGCAGCTTAGGGATAATACTTTTCAACTTCATGAAATTACATTCATCGCACACTTGTATTTCGTTAGCCATGGAGCAACCCTTCTTTGTGTTCGAAATTTACAGGCGAGTGTTTAGTGATCGCCGTGATTACCTTTAGAGGGATTCGTAATGACAAAACCTTCTTGTGGAAGATACAAATAATCAACGACCACGCCATCAAGGAGTGGTTGGCTCGGATCAAGAATAACATCGATTTCCTTATCTGTCGATACTACAACATCGTTCTCTTTAGGCGTGTCCAAATCCAGTCCGTAGTGAGCATGATCACCGTGTGCATGTGTAATTGCTACGCGCAGCTTCAACTCGCTGTTTCCTTCAAGCTCCATTTGTTTCTTTATCACTTTAGCCGCATTACGGGTAATTTTGACCTTCATCTATATTCCATCTCCTAGTCCGAAAATTAAATACTCAATTACTTATTTTAAAGGTAAATGATATCTAAAAGCAACTATATTGGCTAATTAGCTCTGAAGTTCTTGTCGAAAATGTGCGGTGTTACCCTATTCACCCTGCTGAAGGGTGGGATATTTCCGTCCCATTCGTGACACGAACCAGCCCATCAGCAGCATGGTCACTCCAATATCATCGATCGGAATAAATGGCATGAAGTCCGGCAAGACCCAATAGAGCAGTACTGGAATTGTAAATAACAGCTTGTCCCCCATTGCTACTTTAGGGGAGCGGATGTATTGCCAGGAGCTACTGAAGATATGGGACCATTGTTTTAGTGACAGTATTTTTTTCAGTTTCATGGTGACCCTCCTCCCAAATAAAAAGGATACAGCCGCGGATAACGTGTAGTGACGACAGCGGCCATACCCTATGGTTTATTTTACGCAAGTTTACTGCAAATGTTTCATAATTATTTCACATTGGAAAGGAGCGTTGCCAATATAAGTCCTGTTTCCAGGGCCATATCTTCAAAATCTGCTAGTGGCAGCGGATTTTTGCCAATCCCAAGCTCCACAGTAAATCCAGGTTTGCGGAAGGTCTGAATAAACCAATCCTTATATCCGGCATCACTTCCAGTCAGCTCCACTGCCCGGTAACTGCTCGCAACTGCCAGCTGCGCGGCTAATTCGCGACTCTCGGGAGGCTCATACCCGCGGTAGTTCCAATAAATCTCTCCTCCTTGGCTATGCAGAGACACTGCAGCTTCGCCAGGCGCTTTCTCAGCCAGGGCTGCCAGAGCAGCTGCTTCAGGCTCACTCAGCGGCTCAGGGCCGCTGTAATCCCGCGGTGAGGGCTGCTTTACTCCCCGACGTTCCCGCTCCTCTTCCCAATGAGCGGGAAATTGATCCCCAAGATCCACACCGCGGATGTTAGCTTTCCAATTCCGGAAGCTGCTTCGTCCACCATTCCATTTCATGAGGTCATCATAAAACGGATGGTCAGGCAAAACCCCTTCCTGAACCAGCTCCACGCCATCTGGATTAGCCATAGGCACAACCCATAATGTCCAGTTTTGGAACCAAACCTCAGGGTTGTGTCCATTCCATTCCAAGCCTTCAGCATAAGCTGCTGCATACTCCTCTATGAAGGACATCAAGCATGGCGAAGTCAGCCATTCATTGGCATGTAAAGCGGCGTTAACATGCAGATGACGAGTGCCGTTCCCGATCTTGAGTACATGGAGTGGCTTGCCGAGTACGCTCGTGCCTATTGTGGCTGCTTGTATAAACGGGTATTGGACAAGCAAGCTGGCAATGTCGCTCTCAACATCAGACGGACCATACTCCCCGCGCAGAAACACCACGCGGTCTGGAATCGGGGGTGGAATGACAAGTATTTTTCCAGGTGTACAGCAGCGCCCTGAGGTCACACCAGGGTTAAGCTTCTCCAAATCCTCTAAATTCACATTAAATAATGAGATTATCCGTTCTGGAGTGTCCCCTTCCTGCACAGCATACCTTTTACGCGGCGAAGATGGCAGAAATAAAACCTGGCCTGGGTATAAATAAGATTGTCTCCCAACCCATGGATTACCTTGAATAACATGCTCAGGAGTTAATCCATGTAGAGCGGCAATTCGGCTTACGGTATCTCCCCTGTTTGCAATATATTGTCGCATTAGGTCTCATCCTCTCGGCCTTAAATTGCTGATACAGCAATACAAAAACAGCGGCATACAGCACTTAACTCTATTGTATGCAAGCGCCACTACCCGGCATGAAGGAGAAATGAATCACAAGAAAAAACAACGTCATCGCCCTTTATAGATGGCTACCATTTCTCATGAAAATAAGGATATTACAGTTCCACAGCATATAAATGCTTATATTTCAAAAAAACAGACCGGGAAATGTGCTTTCCCAGTCTGTTTTTCTTTTACACTCCCATAGAGTTTGTCCCTATTCAATTCAACATTGCTCCTGCTTATAACGTGGATACTTGCCACACTACTGGAGTACGTCTAATTTGTTCTCCAAGCCAGTCTCGCGCGATGCTTTGAAACATCTCAGCATCACCGCTGCAGAAGAACTGATGAATTGGACTTTCATCGCCAATGGACAGCTTGCCTTTGTCATATAAAATTGTGCTGATCTCACGAGCGGTCTCATCTGCAGAACTGATCAACTTGACTCCCGATCCCATAGTCTCACCAATGGGTTCTACAAGAAATGGATAATGAGTGCATCCTAAAATTAAAGTATCGATGTTAGTGTCTTTAATGCCTTCTAGTGCCTCTTCTACGATATCGTAACTTTTCTCTGAGCGGAACTTGCCTTGCTCGACAAGTGGGACAAGCGCTGGACAGGCTTGACTTACAACCTCAACAAAAGGGGACAATTGCTTTAATGCGTTAGTATAAGCTCCGCTGTTGATGGTTCCTACCGTACCGATCACGCCGACATGTCCGCTTTTGGTTGCGCTAATTGCTGCGCGGGCTCCGGGATGAATCACCCCAATTACAGGGATGGAGACCTTCGCTGAGATATAATCGAGTGCCGCAGCTGTTGCGGTATTACAAGCGATAACGATCATTTTAGGATTAAACTGGATCAAATAATCTACAATTTGTTCAGTAAACAGTTGTACTTCCTCGGTCGAACGGGGTCCGTACGGAGCTCGGGCAGTATCTCCGAAATAAATGATCTTCTCCCGCGGGAGTTGCCTCATCACTTCTTTGACAACTGTTAACCCTCCCACACCTGAGTCTAATATTGCTATAGCTTGCTGCACGAACACACCGCTTCCTTCTACTTGTTTTGTGTAGCTTATGTAAGGTGAAAACAAAATGTACCTGGCTTTCAGCCCCAATTGCAGATATTACTCCTTTTGCCCTCTTAGTTCAAGACTAGTCTTCTTCCATCATTTAACAAGCGGTTGCAAACTAATTAAAAAAGCCACCCTCCGCCCAATGCGAAAAAGCGGCTCTATTATAAGAGAATGAGTACTCTTTTACCACTGAAACAGAGGATTTAAACCACGGTCCCATTATAGAATTTCTTTATCAACCTTGTCATCTTGAACGACTTCTTCAAGGCTAACTTCTTCGCTTACATCTTCACTAATAGTGGCCTCAACCAACTCAGTTTCCACTTCCAAAGTGGCAGCAGCCTCTTCAACAGCTTCAACAGCTTCTACAGCGTCAACTGCTTCTACAGCATCTTCTGTAGCAATACCGCTTACAGTTACTGTGATTTTTTCTTCTTCATCAACAGCATTCGCACATGATTTGCTCCATTCCCGAACTTCATGCACTACATGCCCAATCGAATCTTTTGCTTTGTCATAAATCTCAATGCTCTTGTCTCCGGCTTGAACGGCAATTTCTTGAACCTTCTCAATACCAGCGGCAGTTCCTTCCGCAATATCCTTGCGCAGCTCTTTACCTGGTTTAGGTGCGAACAGCAGTGCTGTTACCGATCCAACCACACTGCCGACTAAAGCGCCCCATAATAAGCCTTTGGTGTCCTTCTTCATCGTTTCATCTCTCCTTTAAATTCATTGCTCCCCGCTCTACCGGGCTAATGCCTATATCTGCTATATCATAAGCAGCAGGGGATTGTCTTGTGACTAATTATTATAACTTTTCAGAAGTTTTGTCTGTAACATTTTTGGGTACGATAGCGTAGCGGCAGCAATGGCCGCCCTCTGCCATACATTCATTACGTGTTACCTTAGCATCCAGCAGTTCTTCGAAAAGACTATGCTCACATTGGCAAGCCTTACGATACTGGGTAGCCACTTGGCGAATCGGGCAATTGTACTCCCTTATGACATATGAGCCATCCTCTTCGCGGTTCCATTCTGCCATATATCCACCGGCATTTTGGATGGAAGATAATTCGGCGACGCGTTCTTCCAAATTCCGCCGTTCCATCATCGGAGCATACTGAGCGAGCATCCGGCGGCGGCGTCCTTCAAATAATGTATTAACAGCATCCAGTCCACTGCCGTAATCCAATTCACGCAGAAGCTCCAAAGCCAAGTTGTGATAACTTTTTGGAAAATATTCTTCGGCTCTCTCCGTTAATGAGTACATATGTAAAGGCCGCCCCATCGCTTGCCGGACCACTTTTGTCTTTGCAAGCCCTTCTTGCTCCAGCTGAAGCACATGACGACGGACACCCATCTCTGTAATTCCCAATTCTTCTGCCAGCGCGCCGATGGTCAGTGTTCCTTTCGTCTTCAGGAGCGTCATAATCATTTGTCTTGTCGATCCGTTTTCCTGCCCCATCTTCATCATAAAGGAACCCCTCTCTTTCACGGCTATCGCCTATTCTATGTGATTCTATCCTATGCTATTATAGCGGTACACTGGCTCCAAGCTCCTGGTCCAAATATTTCCGTACCTCAACGGCAAACTGCTCAAGTACTTCCGAAAGAATGGGGGTAAGTGGATGCAGATCACCTCTCTCCCAGGCATAATAATCCTGAACAAGTGGCTTACGCAGAGCAACTAATTCTATCAATCTCTCATAAATCTCACTTTGACCTAGCACTTTCTCTTCATGAATAATAGAAATTATATCCTCATAACTTCCAGCATCACGCATAATAAACCCGTCAATGAGACAGCTACCAACGTCTGTTACAACCTCTATTGCCAGATGGAGGCAGCGTTCTTGTATTAGTCCGGTTAGTGTTGTACCCTCCCAGGAAGCTGCTACAGTCCGAAGACCAGCGGTAATATCAGGGATTTGAGCAAGAATGGTTTCGATTTGATTGCGGTTGACATAATACACAACAATACCCCCATGTCGATAATAGTTAGAGAATCGTCCTAATCTCTACTTACCGCGTTTGCCACGGCGTTTCAGCCAGAAGAACATTACGAAACATGCTCCGAGAAAAACGACTAAATAAGTTAACGCTTCCATTGGATACTCAAGCTCACGCATTCCTGTCACCGCTTCCGGTATAAAATGATGATACTATATTCAAGCAGCAGCTTAAATTTCGTAATCTACAGCAATTGAGAGCTCTTTGACTTCATTAATGTGAGCAATAACCTCTTTATGAGCCGGGTGAACCTGATACGCCTGTAAATCCTCTAGAGAAGCCACTTCTGTGACTAGAGCAATATCAAAGGAACGATCGGAATGAATGATGTCAGCACCCACTTCGATGGAGAGAAGCTGCGGGATCTTGCCTTCCATATTACGCAGTACCGCTACCGTTGCTGCTACGCTTTCTTCGGACCGATCTTTTAATTTGAAAAACACAATATGTTTGATCATTCTATATCGCTCCCTAATGTAATATTGTAATTAGATATTAAAAATATATCATAAGCGTAGCTGTTCTGAAAGAAACTTAAACGGTGTTGTCAGAAATAGCAGCATTAACCATTGCCGATATACCAGAAAGTGTTGTAGTATATTTTTAAAAAATCGGAGGAATTATGCCTAATAACCAACAAGAAACTCATAATATCCAGGCGTGGTCTCTGATCAATCGCAAATACCTTGGACAAGGCGTTCGAGTCAAAAGATTTCGCCGTCCAAAGCGCAGCCAGATTAGAAACCGTGTGCTGCTTGCTGTATTGATGGCTAAGGATATCAAGCTGTCACGACTCGCAGAAGAGCTTGGTATATCCTCACGCAGTGTAAGCGCTTGGGTATACGAAGGTCGTATCCCTTCCAACAATAACATTGACAAGACCTGCCGCCTATTGGGGTACCCACCCCACATTCTGTTCAATGAAGCATTAATTCGTCAAAGCCCTATTGTATGTCAGCCTACACCCTCACGTTTTATGAGAAGAAGTATTACCAGTTCACCGCGCAGCAATGTTATCCTGACCGGACTTTGTATGGTTTACGATTTCTCAGTAACGGATGTAAGTATCTGGATAGGCGTCCATCCTGGAACATTTAGAAAATGGCTCCACAACAGCCATCTGCCGACCCCTGCTCTGCAGGAAAAAGCCGAAGCTTTCTTTCGGATTCCACGCCATATTCTATTTGCAGACTGCGGAACGCTCTAATACAATCCTCTCACAAAACACGTCTAACACAGCCCTTCTTCAAGAAATCATGAGAAGGGTTATTTGCCATACCTTTTTTTCTTAAAAAGAGGTCATACTACTGTGTGTAAATATATTGTGTAGTACTAAAGAACGGGTCAGGAGGCGCAAGATGAAACTTAACGGAATACTGTCAAAAGGCTATACCGATACTTGGAAAGTGGCCCCTGGTGTCATTGGACTTCGCACTATGTTTGTAAATGTCGCATTAATTGGCCAGCCCTCTTCGGATTGGGTTCTTGTAGATACTGGTCTTAGCTCATATACAGGCAATATTATTGATTTTGCTACGGAGCATTATGATAAACCTCCGGTGGCAATTATCCTGACGCATGGGCATTTTGACCATATTGGAGGTGTAAAAAGGCTTGTTGAGGAATGGAATGTGCCTGTATATGCTCATCCGTTAGAACTACCTTTTCTGACAGGTAAAGAAGACTACCCTCCAGCCGATCCGGCCGTAGGCGGCGGGCTTATGAGCATGATTTCCCCTTTATTTTCACATCATGGCATTGACCTTGGTTCAGCCGTTCATCCCTTGCCGGAAGACAGGACTGTCCCTGGTGCGAAGGGCTGGGAATGGATCCATACCCCTGGACATAGTCCTGGACATATCTCCCTGTTCAGGCCTGAGGATAGAGTGCTGATCGCAGGTGATACGTTCCTTACGGTCAAACAGGAATCCGTATTTGCAGTGGCTACGCAGCATCAGGTGGTGCATGGCCCACCCTCTTATTTCACGACAGACTGGGAAGCTGCTGAGAAATCGGTCCGTACCCTCGCCTTGCTGAATCCACATCATGTTCTTTCGGGACATGGAGTACCTATGGAAGGTGAGGAGCTGTCCACCCAGCTTGCTCATTTATGCAAAAATTTCAAAGAAATGGCGCTCCCGGGTCAAGGTAAATTTGTGTAAATAAGGTATTCCTGATCATCGAGCAGAGGTCTAGGGAAAAAGTCCCTATAATTCACTTGATATAGCCGCTTCTACGGATATTCAACGAATTTATAGGGAGTTCCTCCCTATATTATTTGCTAAGTGCAGATTTACGTGCGACTATATATCTCAGTATGTATTGATGGTTTTTTCCAAGCGGCCCACATAAAGTCTCCACACATGAGCCAGTCGAAATTATTTTCGAACCTGCAAAATGTTGTCTTAAATCTTCATCACTAAAAAAATGGGCGTATTTTCCCTCTTTGTATTCGTAGGTTCCCGGTTCCAAAAGTGTTCCACAGCCGTTGTTCGCATCCTCATCGGAAAAGCTGGTAAAATAGAGCAAGCCATCCGGCCGCAGCTGTTCCAGACAATTAGCTACGAGCCTGCGGCGATCCTCTTCGAGAAATAAATGCAATACGTCATAGCAGTAGACAGCATCAACCTGTACTTCAGAAATAGGATCTAATACGGAACCTGAGATAAAATGGCTCTTGGGGTCCCATTCTGCCGCCATCTTTAACGCGTCCTCGCTCAACTCAATGCCTAAGGTCTTAAACTCATCTGAGAACACCTTCGTATTTCTTCCGTATCCCGCACCCGGGACTAAAACTGATTTCACGTTATGTTGCCGGAATATATCCCTTGCTGCCTGAGCTGTAGGACTAGGTTCACTCCCCCAGATCATACCTTCCTGAGCAAATCTTCGATTCCAGTATTCGGACATAGATTAGACCTTCTTTTTAAATTTATTCGCTAATTTCATCGCAAGGAACTGAGGGATCAGGTTCAGCATACTAAAAAATATAAACGACCCTGTAGGTCCAAGTGGTTTGAAAAAAGCCCCGTCCCAACCGCCTTCCCCTGACAAGTTGCTAATAAAATAATAAGAGACAAATGCAGAAGCGATATTCCCAATGACTATAGCAATTATATTATTAGACCATTTTCCCAAAAAAGCTATTAGCGATGTTATGACGATCATCATTAAATAACCAACCATTGAACCATGATTGAAATCTTTATCCATCGCGAAATATACAAATGGAAAACAGTACACAATAATGATCAGGAGATTCAATCCTAATTTTCTCACTGCATCCCCTCCTCAGCTAGTATTTCACTCTATACCAATACTGATAAATCTCCTTAAAACCCAGCTTGTCATACAAAGCTGAAGCCCCCGCATTCGCTTGCACAACTTGCAGAAAGGAAGTTGTTGCTCCCTTTGCTCTACCCCAATTAAGCAACGCTAGCAGCAGCTGTTCCGCCATTCCCTTTCTACGATGAGCAGGGGAAGTGACAATATCATACAGACCCAAGTACCCGTTCTGAATCACACCAAGACCACAGGCGGCAGGAACACCCTGATTAAACAACAGGACATAACCCTGCTGCAAATGTGATGCAGACAACATTCTAGTTAAGGTTTCACGGTTCTTATCAGACAACCCGGTAAGCTCACTGAAGGCGTGCAGCCACTCTTCAGTTAAACTCTCCTGTATCTGAACCGTATAACGCAGATCGGGGCTCGCTAAGCCCCCCAGATCAAGAAGCCTTACAGATGAAGGCTCGGCAATTGTATAGCCACGCTCTGCAAGAATCTCATCAAGCTTTGCCGGCTGGATGTAGGGGGTTATTTTGAACACGGACTGTAGTCCAGCATGCTCATAATACCGCTCCGCAAGCTTGATTTGTTCTGCGAGTTCAACCTGAGAGCTGTCAGCCCCGTATAATGGATTGACCGAATTGGCCCTTTTTGTATAACCAGCTGCCGAACGTAGAATCCAGCCCTGCAGGAGAACACTTTGCTCCGCCGGCCAAGTATTAAGTGTGATTTCTTCTATGAATTTATACAGCTTAATCCGCTCCTTTTGAAGCACGTTTATTACGCATCGCAGGCAGTAATTTCACAGCTCCCTCCCCTTGGGAGGTAAAATAGTCATATTCGGGAGACTCTTTGCCATAGAGAGCTATCTTCCCCTCACCGTTATAATGAACACCCCAACCAAAACGCTTTGGCAGCAGTGAAGCCCTTAGACAAGGATGATTTTTGGAAAATAGTTCGTTCCATATTTCTTCCTTACGGGCCAAACGTTCTTCCTGTGGAATTTGTTTATGGCGCACATGAACCTCGTACAGAAGTTCTTCATGATTGTATTTGTAGGGCTCATTAATTAACAGTTCATATTGAATCACATGTGCAGGCGGGAGCGTTCGGCAAGACATCGGAGGAACTCCTATTTCCTCAGGGCAGTCCTCTGCTACACGAATAAAAGTATCGGTATAGCTCATTTGCATCACCTCCATCTTAAATAGAAATATATTCCTTCTATGATAAATCATTTTCCTATTCTAAGCATAGCCGAATTTTCTAAAGCCCATGATGGATGAACAGCAAAAACGGCCAATCCTCTAAACTACGGAGGATTGGCCGTTCTCATTTACCAACTCGACTTGGTAATACCCGGAATCTGACCTTTATGCGCCAATTCGCGGAAAACAATTCGGGAAACATTAAATTTCCGCAAATAGCCTCGAGGTCTGCCAGACACTTTGCATCTATTTTTTTGACGAGTTGCGGAGGAATCACGTGGCAGCTTTTGCAAAGCCATATAGTCCCCTTGTTCCTTTAGTTCTTTTCTTTTAACAGCGTATTTGGCGACTAGTGCTTGTCTCATCAATTCTTTCACAACTTTAGATTTCTTGGCCATAGTTCGTTCTCCTTCCATCCTTTAAATCTACTCGTTCAATGCACTCTTCAAGGCTTCCAGGTTCTGACGCATGATTCCTAAATAGTCCAGGTTTTGACTGCGATCTTCCTCTGTTAATCCTTCAATTGGGTTTAGAACGGCTGCTTTGGCACCAATCTCTTTTGCTATTGTGTCTGCCACACTGGAGGATACAAGTGTCTCGAAGAAAATCGTCTTCACTTTATGCTCTTTCGCAAACTCCACAATCTTACTCATATTTGCGGCAGAAGGCTCCTGCTCCGGAGATAGTCCGGCAATCGGGACCTGAGTTAATCCATACTGCTTGGCAAGGTATCCAAAAGCCGCATGCTGAGTGATAAAATCCTTGCGTTTAGTATCCTTAAGACCGTCCTTAAATTCTTGATCCAGTTGCTCCAGCTTAGCTACATAAGCATCTGCATTTGTCTTAAAATCCTCGGCATGTTCAGGCGAGGCAGCAGCTAAAGCTGCTTCAATGTTACGCACTTCTTGAATGGCTAGTGCAGGATTGAGCCACACATGCGGATCTAATCCACCGTGATCATGCGAATGCTCTTCATGAGCATGTTCCCCTTCTTCATGAGCATGTTCTCCTTCTTCATGCACATGCTCTCCTTCTTCATGAGCATGTTCTCCTTCTTCATGAGCATGTTCTCCTTCTTCATGCACATGCTCTCCTTCTTCATGGTGGTGGTCAGCTTCTTCCTCTTCCGTGCCTTCCATGATGTCCAGACCCTTGCTCGCTTCTACAGTAATTAACGGAGTACCAGATACACTTTCCAGCACCTGATCTACCCAGCCTTCCATTCCTGCGCCATTATAGATCAGCATATCCGCATCTGAGATTTCTGCCATATCTTGTGCAGTCGGTTCCCAATCATGGGGTTCGATTCCTGCCGGTATGAGTGCTTCCACGTCCGCCAGATCTCCTGCCACATTTTTGGTAAACTCGTAAATTGGATAGAAACTTACTTTAATATTTAATTTAGATGACTCCGGAAGGGCTGTAGCTTCTGCGGCTCCAGAAGCATTCGTAGTAGTAGAAGAATTAACAGCATTATTACCGCATCCGGCGGCAATAAGTAACGCGGACAGGGACAAAATGGCTAAATGATGGATTCTAAATTTCATTGAGAGGTGTAACTCCTTTTCTGGAAATAGTTTTATGAATTCGCCGACGATTTCTTAGTCGGATCAGCTTCTGTACCAAAATTGCGATTAATAAAAACGATAGCAGTATAAGAGCAATCGTCCCACCAGGCGGTGTATTGATGTAATACGAGGCACTTAGGCCACTAAAAACGCCGAGTAACCCTACGCCGATTGAGATCAATATAGCTGTCGTAAAACCAGACGCTATACGCAAAGCAATCGAAGCTGGCAAAACAATAAGCGCTGAGACTAACAGCACTCCAACAACTGGCATCGCAGCAGCTACTGTCATTCCAGTTAGTACAGCAAACGAAAATGATAACCAGCCCACATGAACTCCACTGATACTAGCGGTCTCTTCATCAAAGGTCAGATTATATAAGGATCTGCGTAACACAATAAAATAGATCAGACCGATTACAGCAACCACAGCGATAATCTTTAATTGAGTGTCGCTGACCGCAACGATGGAACCAAACAGATAGGAACTGAAGCTTTTACTTAAATTCTGCTTTAAGCTCATAAGTACAACCGCCAATGCTAATCCAGAGGTCATAATAATAGCTACCGGAAGCTCACTATATGTACGATAAGAACGTCGAAGCTGTTCGATGACAATACCACCGAGAATCGCCACCATGAAACCACTTAGTGCCGGATTAAGCTGTAGTATTGAGCCTAGTGCCACTCCTGCAAGCGAAACATGAGAGAGGGTATCCGCCATTAGGACCTGACGGCGAAGCATGAGATATACTCCGAGCAGCGGACCGATAATGCCAATTAAACCACCGGCCCAAAATGCACGTTGCATGAATTCGTAACTAAACATTGCCAACCCTCATTCTCCTTTCGTTCCAGGCTGATCAACGTATCCAGATAGGAGCTGGTCTCTTCCAGGCCATGCGTCACCATGATTACGGTCCGGCCGTGTTCACTGACATCATGGCGCATCAGCTTATAGAACCCAATGCGACTGTCCAGATCCATCCCCGTAGTAGGTTCATCGAGAACCAATATCTGCGGCTGTTGTGCCAATGCTCGAGCGATGCAAATCCGCTGCTTCTGGCCGCCTGACAGTTCTCCTATCTTCCGGTCTCGCAAATGCCACATATCCACCTGCTTTAAACTTCGCTCGACGATCTCATCATGCTCAGGTGTAAAGCGTCTAAATAATCCCAGCCTTGGATAACAACCCGAGCGAACCAGTTCGATCACTTTACTTGGGAACCCTGCGTTAAAAGAAGCTACCTGCTGTGGAACATAGCCGATAACCATCTTTCCGTTATCTGATAACTCTTTATTCAACTGAACCGTTCCACTCCATGGACGAAGCAGGCCGAGCATTAGCTTCAGCAGGGTGGTTTTAGCAGCACCATTGGGTCCCGTTATACCAATAAACTGTCCGGTATGAATATCTAATGAAATATCATCAAGAACAGGTTCATCCCCATACCCGAACACTACATTCCGCATGGATGATAGGATCATCATGCCTCGCCTCCCTTCTGACTGTTGTTATGTCCACCTCAGATTAAATCGTAAGTTTTACGATTTAACAAATCTGATGATATCGTAATCATTACGATTTGTAAACCCAAAACTAAAAATTAATCGTAATAATAACTATTAGGCCTCTTTTGCATACAACAAAAATCCGGAATCCCACCTTCTGGATTCCGGATTTCCACCGTTAATTTACTAAGTATCTATTCCTCAGCAGCCGCAAGGAGTTCTTCAACAGGCCACGGAAGTGGATTGTTAAACTTTGTCCAATCCTGCTTCAGCTCCTCCGCTGTCAGCAGACATCTGTCCAATCTGGCTTCGAGTTGTGCCTGATCTATATTTACACCGATAAATACGACTTCATTTATTCTATCGCCCCACTGCTCGTCCCATTTCGCCCGCAGCTCAGGTTCGTTTTCCAGCACCTCCAGCTGCTGATCCTTAGGCATTGTAGCCAACCAGTAACCAGCAGGACCGAACTGAATGGAAGGTCCTGCCTGACTTATAGTAGCTGCAAGATCGCCTTTTGCCGCTACCCATACCACCCCTTTTGCCCGAACGACCTCTTCCGGCCAGTTGCTAAAGAAAAAACTTAATCTTTGCGGGTGGAACGGTGTTCTCCGGCGATAGACGAAAGAAGAAATCCCGTATTCCTCCGTCTCAGGGGTATGGGTTTCTTTATTCAGCTCCGCGATCCAACCAGAGGATAAGCTTGTTTTCTCAAAATCAAACAATCCGGTATTAAGAATCTCCTTCGGATCTACTACGCCGTTAATTGTACGGATCAGCTTAGCAGACGGCTGGAGTTTACGCAGCACAGCTTCAAGCTTGTTGAGTTCATCTTCTTTCAACAGATCGCACTTATTAAGCAGCAAGACATCACAAGTTTCGATCTGATCAATAAGCAGATCCACAATATCGCGGAAATCCCCTTCGCCAGCCGTTTGGTTGCGGTCCATCAGACTATCACCTGAGGAGAAGTCATGCCAGAAACGCCCAGCATCCACAACAGTCACCATCGTGTCTAATTGAGCCAGCGAAGTCAGATCAATATCCAACTCGGGATTGGCATAGGTAAAGGTCTGTGCCACTGGTACAGGTTCGCTAATGCCTGAGGATTCAATCAGGATGTAATCAAATCGCCCTTCCGCAGCCAGTTTTTGTACTTCGACAATCAAATCATCACGAAGTGTACAACAGATGCAACCATTGGACATCTCAACCAATTTCTCTTCAGTTCTAGAAAGCGTATTTCCGGACTTCACCAGATTCGCATCCACATTCACTTCACTCATGTCATTTACAATAACAGCTACTTTAAGCCCGTCACGGTTGTGCAAAATATGATTCAGCAGCGTTGTTTTCCCAGAGCCCAAATATCCACTGAGCACGGTAACAGGGAGCTTTTTCATCTATACCACTCCTATCGTTTATAAAATCAAGATTAAAAGCCTCCGCCCTTAACGGGTTTCGCGATGTAAGGTTACTCTTTTTAGGCGTGGACAATATTTTTTCATTTCCATACGCCCTGGATGATTTCGTTTATTCTTGGTAGTGGTATAGTTGCGATCTCCTGTCTCCGTACATGCCAAAGTAATGATTACTCTCATCGTTTCCATCTCCTTTTGATTAAATCGTAATAATTACGATTAACACATCGTACACGGTTTATTCACAATCTGTCAACTATGATCTTGTAAAAATTTCAACTCTCTTAATTTTGTGGTCTTTCTGGTGGACAAATTACGTATAGATGGAATTATAAAAAATATGATTCTTGTAATTCCTAGAGAATCAGGCAGGAGTGGAGATCATGAAGATACCAGTAATTATTTTGAGTGGGTTTCTGGGGAGCGGGAAGACAACTCTGCTGTTGTCCCTGCTGAAAGAGAGCAAGGTAAGAGGGCTGAATCCAGGAGTAGTAATGAATGAACTGGGCAAACGAGATGTGGACGGGTATATTTTGCAAGAGCATACCGGTACAGCTGTAACTAAACTGCTGGACGGATGCGTATGTTGTAGTCGCAAAGAGGATTTGGCAGATAGCCTGATGGTGCTGCTGAGAGGACGTCCAGATGCCATTTATATGGAGTTGACCGGCGTCGCCGATCCTGAAGAAATCGCCAAAACGCTGCAGGAAACCCCTCTACAGGATCTGGTGGAGCTGCACTATACTATCACTCTGTTAGATGCGGAAAATGCTCTGGAATATAACAGCAGACTCTCCTCTGACAAACAGCTCGTTCGAACCCTGCGTAAGCAGCTCTCCACAGCTGATCTTATTGTCGTTAATAAAAGTGATCTCGTAGAACCGGAAACCTTATGGCGAATTGAAAAAGGAGTTCGTAAACAAAATACGGAGGCTGAAATTGTGTACACCCATTACAGTGAAATCAACCTCTCTCCGATATTGTCAGGAATTATCCCACGTAAAATCATAGCTCCGGCTCCACAACGAGCGCCTCAAACCTTCAAAGGAGCATCACTGAAACAAATGCATTCAGAGCATGGGGGAACCGCTGTAAAAGAGCTGCATGAGGAGCAGCATGCTTCTTTCTCGCAGGTAACAGCCATCACGTTAACCATTCCGCAGGTAAGGACAACCATGCCTTCTAAAGAACGCCTAGAGGCCTTCTTCCAAGAATGGGGTGACAACCTATTACGTGCCAAGGGGCATATTCTTTTGTCCGAACAGGAGCCGGTTCAGCTTGTTCAATATGCGGGGATGCGTACTACCTGGGAAGCCTCTCGTTATCCTGGTATGCCTTATGTGGTGTTCATCGGGATGAATATAGATGAAGAACAGCTGGCAGATCGGTGGTCCGCCTTATTCGAGTTTTGACTACCTTTTCACCATTAAAAATACTGCCGTTGCTCCTCCCGATCTCGTTCCTGATTATCATTGGTTTTGTATGGCTGCCGAATCATCTGGAGCTGCTGGATAATGCGTACATCGACACCTTCAAAACCGCTTTTATCGGCATATTACTGGAAGCCTTGCCGTTTGTATTAGCAGGAGCATTGTTATCTTCACTGCTTCGCGTCTTTATCCCGGATGAAATGATTTCCCGGTGGATTCCGCGGCGACCTCTTCCGGCCATTCTGTTCGCATGTCTGCTCGGAATTATTTTTCCGGTCTGCGAATGTGGAATGATCCCGCTCGTCCGCCGGCTTATCCATAAAGGTATGCCTGTTTACGTGGCTATCGTGTTTATTTTGTCCGGACCGATCCTAAATCCTGTTGTCTATGGGGCAACCATGACAGCATTTCGCAGCCACTCGGAGCTGGCCTATGCCCGTATGGGTCTGGCTTTTGCTGTAGCCTGTCTCATAGGCTTGATAATCTACGCAACGGTCAAAAAATCTCCCATCCGCCTAAATGTTCAGCGTGAAACGGGGGAAGCTCATCAGAATAATTCTCGTGGGGGAAAAATAGCCGCTGTTTTCGTCCATACCTCAGATGAGTTTTTTGAGATGGGAAAATATTTAATGATCGGCTGCTTATTAACCGCTGGCATTCAGACATTTATGGTTCAAGACAGTCTGGCTGCGATCGGAGCTAAACCGCTGGGTTCATATTTTTTCATGATGGGACTAGCATTTGTACTTTCGCTCTGCTCCACCTCAGATGCCTTTGTAGCTTCCACCTTCGTACATTCTTTTCCATCGGGGGCTCTGCTCGCTTTTATGGTATTCGGACCCATGCTGGATTTCAAAAATTCATTGATGTTGCTCTCACTGTTTAAGACCAAATTCGCTCTTTATTTGTTCTTTCTGATCTTCGCAAGCGTGTTTATTGGGGCGGTATTCATGTCCTTGTGGATGTAATTCATAGAAATGGTAAGCTGTTGCTTACAACATGGGTAGGAGGATAGAGCATGAATGACTCTCGTAGCATCCGGTTTCACTATTTGTTAAGGGCGGTCATTCTGCTCGCTTTCGCCCTCTATATCGGGCATCTGGTACAGCAGGACGCTTTGCATTATTATGTAGCTCCTAAACTGGCACGCTGGGTTCAATTATGCCCAATCCCGCTAACACTTATGGCGCTCAGTCTGGCCGTACAGGCTTTATTTGGCAAAGGCAGTGTTCTCTGTGACTGCGAGCATCGGCTCCCACATTCTTTTTTCAAAAGTACAGCGCTATATGGATTATTCCTTTTTCCACTGCTGCTTGGATTTCTTCTTCCGGATCGCGCTTTAGGAAGTATGGCTGCCGCTAAAAAAGGAATCTCCCTATCCTCCTTGCCCACTGAAGCTAAAAATTCCGCGAGATTCGAGTCCATTGATCCTTACCATGAGGAGCTTACTGAGCTGGCCAAGATCCTTTATGCACAACCTGTGGTCCCAGTTTATTCAGCGATTTTCTCCGAAACTTTAGGTGCGCTTGACCTGTACAAACAACAATTTGCAGGCAAAGAAATTACTATTTCCGGCTTTTTATATCGTGATCAAGGTGAACATTCAGAGAATTCTTTTGCCATAGGTAGATTTCTGGTCCAATGCTGTACTGCCGATGCTACACCTTTTGGGATATTAGTGGATTCGGGCACACTAAAAAGCCCGCCTACCGATACCTGGATAGAGGTCCGGGGCAAGCTTCAAGTTGTTCCCTATAAAGGTCAAGAAATTATGCAAATTAGTGCAGAGTCTATTACACCTGTCAAACAACCCGCAACACCTTACATCTACACCAGTCCTGACTCTATCACCGCATGGAAGGAGCTAGAAGGCTCAACTAAGATTACTAAATAATCGCATCTAGCTCATCCTCATCATGCTCAGACATATTAGGATTAAATACTTCTACCATAATACGAGCTGGAATACAGATAATTTGCTGTTTGGGTCTTGAGATGAACCCCATTTCCAAAGCAATTCTTAAGGGAGCATCAGAATAGGTCATTTGGATTCCATAATCAAACACCTTTAGCGTATTGTGGCCGAATTTCGTTTGAATATCTATAATTTGTTCTTCTTTAGTCAAAGAAACGGTTTTGTACTCTTTACCGTCCACCGTAATTATAGCTTTCAAATCCCCTTGCTGATATTGCTCATTGCTGCTGTCCCACCACTTCATGCCATAAATCAAGCCCGCAGCTAACAAGGCTATCACAATAATTAAAATATCCCCGCGCTTCATTGTTAACAAGGTAAGAATCCTTTCATGACAAATAATATACGTAATGATTACGATTAATATCAATATATTAATCATAACCCTATTTGTCAATGATGCTCACCTAAACGAATTTGGGCAGACCATTCTCTTAATACCCGGTCGAGCTCTTTTATCGAGATGGGTTTAGAAATGAAATCCTGCATTCCAGCACTAAGACACATCATCTTATCTTCATCTCTTGCAAAGGCTGTAGCCGCAATGATGATTGGAGTCAGTCCAAGCTTCTCACGTATGATTCCCGTTGCTTCTATTCCATCCATAATAGGCATCTGAATATCCATAAATACCAAATCATAATGATTGGAAAGCACGGCCCGAACCGCTTCCTCACCATTTAAAGCGAGGTCAGGAACATATCCCCTCTTTTTCAGATAAGCCTGCATAAGCTGCTGATTCACAGGATGATCTTCCGCAATAAGAATGGACATCGGTCCATACTCACCGGCAGTTAACTCTTTAACAGCAGATTTATCATTTCTGACCACATCTGTTGAGGCGTTGACGGTCACTTTCTGATCCCATTCCTCTTTGGGTAGAGAGACCTCCACTGTAAAATAAAACTCCGAGCCTTCATCCTCACAGCTATTGACACCGATAGATCCGCCAAGAAGCTCGGCCAGCTTTTTACTTATGGCAAGTCCAAGCCCTGTTCCGCCATATTTACGATTGATCGACGGATGCAATTGCGAGAAGGATTGAAATAATAGACCTTGGCTGGAAACTGGAATCCCCAACCCTGTATCTTTTACGATAAATTTCACGATAAGATTTCCGGATGCCTCTGAGGCTTCTAACATAACAGAGATACTGATTTCACCTGTCTCCGTAAATTTCACTGCGTTCCCAACCAGATTTACGAGAATTTGACGCAATCTCGCCCCATCAGTCATGATGACGGCTGGAAGCTCAGGAGATAACTCGCTAGTAAGTAAAAGCCCTTTCTCCTTAACCTTCGGATAAAACAGTTCACAAACGTTCTGTATCACTTCATGCAAATCCACCATTTGCAGTTCAAGCGTCATCATGCCTGCTTCAATTTTGCTGAAATCCAGCACTTCATTCAGAATATGAAGCAATGCCTCTCCGCTTTTGTTAATGATCTGTGTGTAGTAGCTTTGCTCTTCATCCAGCTCCGTCCCAGATAAAAGATCAGCCATCCCAATAATACCGTTCATAGGCGTACGCAGCTCATGGCTCATGATCGCTAGGAACTCCGATTTTGCCCGGTCCGCTTCCTCGGCAGACTCCTTCGCCCGCACAATCTCCTTCTCCTCCGTGATATCACGAAAGACGACAACCGCCCCAATCCGTTCATCACCATCAAACAGTGGGGTCATTCGATATCTGACTAAAAAGCTTGAACCATCCTGCCTCCAAAACACACCCTCCCTATCTTCAATAGTGAGATTATTGGAGCGCGAAGGAAGCAGCGTCTTCTGAATTCCTGTAAAAGACTCGTTATCCAGCCAGGTCTGGTGAATCGCATGAAATTTGCTGTTTCCCCACTCAGTAGGATCGAAACCCAACATAGTAATGGCTGCTGGATTAATGAACATCGTGTTGCCTTCAAGGTTCATCCCAAATATGCCCTCAGAGACCGAATTCAAGATCAAGGCATACTCGTTACTTAATTTCTGTATTTCTTCAAAATGACGCGTACGTTCCCCAATGTCGCGGGTTACACAGACAAGCTCCTGATTCCCGCAGGTCTCAGAGTAAATATACCGCAGTGTCGTTTCTGTCCAAATACAGGTTCCGTCTTTGCAAATAAACCGGAGAATAACAGGCTCAAGCTTCTTCCCTTCCATACAATTGCTGAGATATGAAGTTAATTTGATTCTGTCCTCCGGATGTATGTAATCAATCCCTCTAGTTCCGTACATTTCTTCTGGTGCATAGCCAAACATAGTCTGGCAGATGGGTGAGGCATACAGATAGGTAAAGCTCCCGTCCGCTGCATTACGTGAAATGAAGTCCATAGAATTTTCTGAGATCAGACGATAGTTCTGCTCACTTTCCCGCAGTTGTTCTTCCATTCGTTGACGTTCGGTGACATCCTGGGCTATCCCGCTGATTTGCAGCAGTCTTCCTTCTTCATCCGTAATCACTTCCCAGTGCGCATCCAGAAACTTCAGCTCTCCATCCGCACTATGAATACGGACCGTTGCTTCGCCATTAGTCCCATTCTCCATGGATTGATGTACTAACCGTTCAAGTCTGATGAAATCGTCAGGATCAATGCAAGCAAAAACACGTCTGTAATCAAAATAAGAATGATTGCTCTCATCTTCCAAAAAGCCAAAAATATTACGCATCTCTCTGGAAACCGTCAGGCGTGATTTTGTCATGTCCCATTCCCAGGATCCCATCTTCGCAAGGTGTTGAGCTTTAGCCAGCATATCCTCGTATTTCTTGCGCTGAGTAATATCGCGACCAATGGTTAATATCTGTTTAACGGTCCCCTGCTCATCACGTACCACTTGGGAAGAACTCTCGATCCACAAATAATGTCCATCTTTATGACGGGCTCTACGAGTAAATACGTCCGTATCGGAATATATCTTACCTTGTTCAATCATCTCTAGAGCATCATCTACGTGATAATACTCGGGTCTTTTGGTACCTATCATTTCTTGTGCAGAATAACCTAACAGCAGCTCCACTGAGGGAGATACGTAATGCAGTGTCCCGTCAGGATCACCAAAAGAAATCATATCCGGTGTATTTTTCGTAATCAAATTATATAACTGCTCATCTTCCTGAATCTTTTGTTCAGCAAGTTTTCGGTCAGTGATATCCGTTAACTCAGAAATCAGGACATAGGGTTCACTAGAATTCTCCTGATAGATTAAAAATATATGTTGGGCTACCCAGATGATATCGCCATCCTTACGCAAGAACCGCCGTTCTTTCTCCAATGCAGTCCCAGGCTCAGCTAGCAAATCGTTCAGGATAACGGAATGATCGTTATTAGTTTTGTCTTCCGGATACACAAGATCCAGATAATTTATATTCAAAAGATCTTCTTCTGCATAACCAAACATTTGGCATAGCGCAGGATTCGATTGTAATAACGTCCCGTCCTTCGGAGAGACTACCGCAATCCCGATAGAAGACCGTAAGTATAGCTGTTTAAAAAGAAAATCAGACACCTGTAAGCCTCCTCTTTTGAAAATGGGGGACTATATTAACAAACTTGTAATAATTTCAGTATACCTTTTTTTCGGTAAATAAGCTTGATAGTTGAGTCCTAAATGATAGACTGGTAAATTTCGCAGTAAAACTCCGCAAAAATAAACAGCAAGTCTCCCTCTGAAAAGGAAACTTGCCGTGTGTGCATGTTACAACTCTAAAGTCCTATTCTATTATCAAATTTTCCAGTTGAAGCTTCTTAATTTTCTTACGGATAGGTGCACCAAGAATTAAAAAAGCGAGACCTAACAAAATCAACATTCCGCCCATTATTACGTTTACCATACTGAGATTCTGTGATGAGAAAGAATAATTTATTACACCAATCATCACATTAAATAGACCTAAAATCAACTCTAGCCACATTACAGATTTCCATAACCTGTTGATTCGCTTATAGTGTTTTATTCTGGATTCCAGATCTGTGTAAATATCAAACGGACCTTCCACTGACTTCTTTCTAAGGTAAACCCAGCGCATGTAAGTACTAACACAATCTATACCGTTTTCCTCTAAAAACTTGAGATATTTGATGCTATCCGTATGATCCGGCAAGTTATCTAAAAGCTCAATTCTATACGTGTACTCATTATTGGGAGTCTCTGTAAACACATATTTGCACCAGGATAATTCTGATAGAGCCATCCCCTTCGCAGACATTTCATTAAGCCACTTTTCTTCCTTCTCATAATCCCAAATCAGCTTGCGAACCACATGTTTCATTTGGACTCACCTCCAGCTATTCTCTTACCATTGGCTATCAATTCTTCCAGACGGATAATCTCTCCCTGAATCACTGACTTTCCTAAGCCGGTAATTTCATATTCTTTTCTGCGGGAACCTTGCTCTCCTTCCACTGCTTTTATCCAGCCTTTTTCCAGTAAAGTGTTAAGTGCTCCGTATAAAGTGCCCGCGCCGAGATCAACCCGACCGTTACTTAAGTCCTTCACATTCTGCATAATTGCGTATCCGTGCATTGCTGTATATAGAGACAATAAGATATAAAATACAGCTTCAGTTAATGCGCCTCTTTCTGTGCTTTCAGGCATCCTTTCATCCCCATTCTATTACTGTTGTCGATATATCGGCTTCCGTAATACCATTATTACGGAAGCCGATATAATTGTCAATACAAAAACACCCATTTTTTTCATCGCAGCGATCATGAGCGCAACAAGAAAACGCCTAGCAATTAACTTAGGACGGATTTTGGAGCGTTGCTATTTGACGGATAGATGGTCTCCGCATGAATGCTGCTGATTAGATGGACGCTGTTTATTTGCACGAAAACTAATTTATTTGCATGTATGCTGCTCATCTGGATGTCCACCACTCAGCAGCTAGTTACTCCCACCGTGGCAACTATTCCTTCCTCATTATGATGTATCGGACTCAAATGCAGCTATTTCCGAAAAATAGCGTGTTTTAGCTTACGTTCGGACTCAGATGCAGCTATTCGTCACCAAACACTCGCTTTTCACACGATTCCTTAGCAATAAGCACTATGCAGTCCGAAACCCCTGTAAAATGTGCCAAATATCAATAATAACGGCCATACGGTCCGTTAGCAGACACTACACTTAGCAGACACTACAGTCCGTTAGCAGACACTATTCAATAAGCTTTCGTGACGGGGTAATAGTCCAATCAACGCTCTGAATATATAGGTACTCCCCCACAAGATTCGCCTTTGATACTTTGATGTTCTAAACAAATTTACCGTTTCAACCATCTGATTATGGCGGACAATGTTCGTACATATACTAAAACTACACAAGTGTATACAAAAAAATAGGCCAGATAAGATATGTAAAAAAAGAACATACCCAACCTGACCTATTCTTTATTTTGTTCTGCATAGTTTTTTATGGTCTCTCTTTTGAGGCATTTTCAACCATGACACCTAGTACATTTTTAAACGTTTGAAGATCCTGTTCGGAAATATTGGTGATCGTATCATCTTTAAACTTTTCGGCAACTGGCAGTAAATCGAGATAGATCTGTACTCCCTTATCTGACAATTCCAACTGCTTGACTCGCTTATCCGCATGGGTGCCAGAGCGATGCAAGAAACCCTCAGATTCTAGTTTTTGAAGCAGCCTGACTACGCTGGGCTCTTTTATAGACATTTTATCTGCTAGTTCTCTCTGGGTAATGGATTCACTGGTATAGATGTAATACATCGCAATCCATTGGCTCCGGGTCATATTATACGGCCGAAATTCCTTTTCCAAGGCTTCCGCGAATATTTTTGCACTACGGTTTGCAATAAAGGCCATACAGTCATCTAAATTAAACAATGTTTACACCAACCAATCCCAACTGTTTTATCTTAAAATAATCAACTCTTTTCTAATTTATTATAGCAAAATATATTAAGGAAGCTGAACATACTTTTCAAGCGATCAAATAGTTTATTTATTTAGGCTGCAGTAGGGGATCCGTCTCCCGAGATACATAGAACAACTTATCCTTGATGCAACGCCCCAATTCCTAAACCGAATGCAGCTTCATGAATTACTTCCCCAGTAGTTGGATGGGCAAAGATTGTCTGTGTAATCTGTTGTTCCGTAAGCCCATTGGCAATCGCAAGTGTGAGACTACTAATCAGAGAAGACGCATCGGGACCAATGATAGACCCTCCCACAATCTTTCCGGAGCCATTATCTTTGATTAATTTGATAAAACCTTCCGGTTCATTCATAGTCAATGCTTTTCCATTACTTGCAAAAGATGCCTTACTCACACGATAGTCCAGCCCATTCTCCTTACATTCATCTTCCAACAGCCCGACGCTGGCAATCTCAGGAGAGGTGAAAATTACATTCGGTACTGCGGAATAATGCATATCTTGGGATTCGCCGAGTAAGGTGTTTACAGCTGTAATGCCCTGATGTGAAGCAACATGAGCAAGCTGTACAATGTTGGTTACATCGCCAATCGCAAACACATTCTCTACATTCGTACGCATTTGTTTATCAACGGCAATACCTTTACCACGTTCATTTAGTTGAATACCTGCTTTTTCGATATCCAGACCCTCTAGGTTAGGCTCGCGTCCAATAGCGACCAATACTTTATCACTAACAAGCAGATGCTCACCCTCACTATTCTCATAGGTTACAATCGCCTGACCATCATCCGCACGTTGGATTTTAGAAACCTTGGAGTTGGTGTGAATATGAATCCCAGCCTGCTGTGCTAAACACATAATTTCTACCGAAATATCACTGTCCAGCATTGTAAGCAGACGGTCCATAAATTCTACAACATGAACTTCAACTCCTAAGTTACGGTAAATAAAGGCGAATTCCATGCCGATAACCCCGCCACCGATGATAGTTATCACCTTTGGTAACTCATCGCAGGTGAGCGCTTCAGTACTGTTCATTACAAATGGCAGATCAATTCCTGGGATATTCACCTTGGAAATCTTCGAGCCTGTTGCCACAATGATATTTTTTGCTGAAATATGGTAACTATTTTCGCCGGTTACCTTCACTTCATGCGCCGATAGGAACGAAGCGTGGCCGCGAACCACCTGAACACCGTTTTTTTCCATTAAATAACCAACGCCGGAGACCAATTTCTCTTTGACTTCATTTTTACGACGAATAACCTGCTTCATATCCACTTGAAGATCAGAGCCTGTTGTTATACCAAACAAAGAGGAATTTTTTATGTTATGACAGATTTCAGATGATTTGACTAAAGATTTTGTAGGGATACAGCCAACATTTAAGCAGGTACCTCCTAATTCTTCTTTCTCAATCATCGCTACCTGAAGTCCTTTTTTTGCTGCATAAATAGCGGCAACGTAACCTCCTGGCCCTGCTCCAATGATAAGCAAGTCAGGGTTTATAGCATGTGTTTGTTGCACGGCGACTGCAGGTTGTGGGATAGATGATTGAACCGGAGCCTCATCCTGGATCGGATTTACTTCAAATAAGACTTGATTTGAGGCAATCTCGCTACCCTCTTCAAATAATATATTGATAATAATGCCCTCTTCTGCCGCTTCAATTGATCTGTTGCCTTTTCCAGTTTCAATCTGTACCAAGGTATCTCCTGCAGATATCTTGTCACCGATATTTACATTTATCTTGCCTGCTTTCCCCTTTTTCCCACCTGGAATCATAGACATTTTTATTTCCATCGTTAAGCTCCTCATATCCTTGAGGGGTCTCATAAAGAGCCCCCTCAAGCGAATGTATTAGTGAATGACTACGCCTGCTTTTACCAGCTTCACACCGTTAGCAAGACAATCTCCAACAGGACATGTCTTCTCGATAAAGTCCGCAAAAGCATCTGCTTTTTCTTGGCTTTCGTTGGTTTTAAAATGCATAACAAAACGAATTTCTTGGAAACCATTTCTCACATCTGCAAGACCCATGAAACCATCCGGATCTAAGTCTCCTTCAAGTTCAACATAAAATTCTTCGAAGCTAAAACCGTTAGCGTCTGCAAAGGCACTAGCGACAATGGACTGACATGCACCAAAAGCACACAATAATGCCTCGACGGGATTCAAACCAACATCGGTCCCCCCCAAATCCTCTGGTTCGTCCATAATAATCTTAAAACCTCTAGAATTCGTTTCAACTTGCATTCCATTAGGCAGTTTTTTAGCTGTCGCTTTAAAAGTAGTCAACATATGTATTACCTCCTCCTTAAGATTGTGAAAATAATAACATAGTAATCGGCGAATATCAATACTTAGCTAAGTAAGTATTTTTTGAAGATGAACTCGACCATGATTCAATAAAAAAACAGGTTTCCAATCTACCTGAATAGGTAAATCAGAAACCTGTTTTTGTTGATAGGATGCGGTCAAGAGGACTCGAACCTCCACGATATTGCTACCACTGGCACCTGAAGCCAGCGCGTCTGCCAATTCCGCCATGACCGCATATTATGTAACTGGCGTCCAAAACCGCCTGTACATAATACTATACTCCCTCTGCACTTAAAACGCAAGGTTTTTATATTAGTTTCATATAACACATAAACAAACTAAGGGCTTCTCACCTATTTAAATCAAATAGGCTTGTTGCTGGCGATATTGTTCAGGCGAAACGCCCATGAATTTCTGGAAGGTACGGTAAAGCTGGCTTGGACTCGCAAATCCTACATCTAAGCTGATATCCGTCACAGTCTGCCTCGTAGAGCGAAGGCGCCGTTTCGCCTCATCAACTCGGATTACCAACATGTATTGATACGGAGAATACCCTATTTGGGCTTTGAAAGTACGGATGAAATGGTACCGGCTCATACCCGCAATTCCCGCAAGCTTATCGATTGAAACGGGCTTCATATAACAATCCCGCATATACTCAAGCACCCTGACAAGATGAGGATCGTCACAGTCCAAAGGGGCCTTCTTTAATGGGGTATTCAAGTCGGTCTGGTGATTGCCCTGTAAGACTTGGGATAGATAACCCAAAACCTCAGCTTCCGTCTCTTCGATCAAGCCCGTCTCTAACCGATCCGCTGAGCAAAGGGTCAGATTCCATTTACGGTGATGCTGAAGCAGTTCGTCGACATTCAAATATTGCTTCATCACAGGCTCCCAGGGGCGGTCAAGTTCCCAAATCTCAGGAAGATTCTTCAGTTGGATGATCACCACACCATCTCCGTTTCCGATCTGAAACGAATGTCTGTCATGCGGGTACTGGATCAGGGCTTCTCCCCTTCTCAATTGATAAGAACGATTCTCCAAATCAAAAGCACAAGAACCGTAAACAGGTACGGTAATCTGATACATATTGTCGTGGCAATGTTTTTCGTTGGCGAAGCTATTCTCAATTCTCCACAATTCAATCCGTGGAGTCGTCATGTGTATTTGCATGGTCACTCACCCGAGTTCAGTATAGCAAAAAATGCTCAGAAGAACAGCACCAATCGCGACGACAGATCAATCAGACGTACGCTAAGCTACCAAATAAGACAATCGGTAAAGGATGGTTCCTATGAAAATCGCATCAAGCCCTGCCTTGGCAGCGGCCCGCTCGTACTCTGTCTATGCCTTGATTGGCGTGACCCTCGCACATCTGTTAAATGACGCGATGCAGTCTGCTGTTCCAGCAGTTTTCCCATTACTGCGGCAGACGCTTGGCCTCAGCTTTGTTCAGGTTGGCTGGATTGCCTTTATGCTCAACGTTACCGCCTGCATATTGCAGCCGTTCATCGGCAGTATAACAGACAAACGTCCCATGCCACTGCTGCTGCCGGGTGGTATGTTGTTCTCTCTAATTGGCATAATTGGTATGGCTTATTCTTCACATTTTGCCGGACTACTCATATCAGCCATGCTGCTTGGTATCGGTTCCTCCGTGCTGCACCCGGAATCATCCCGCGTAGCTCATCTGACTGCCAGCAAAGGCAGTGGTCTGGCCCAATCTGTGTTTCAGGTCGGAGGCAATACCGGTCAAGCTCTGGCTCCGCTCGCTGTTGGTTTTCTCGTCATCCCTTTTGGCACAAAAGGGCTAATTATGTTTGCCTTTGCTGCTGTACTTGGCATCGCTTTACAGTACGCAGTCAGCCGTTGGTATAAGCAGCAGCTAGAGACACCGAAGACAGTCAAGACCACAAAAGTGGCTGTAAAGCATTCACGTGGCTTCGTCGCACTGGCGATTGGCTTATTGATCGTATTGCTGTTCTCCAAATTCGTATATATCGCCAGCATGACCGGATACTATTCCTTCTATTACATAGAACGTTTCCAGCGACCGTTCGAAGATGCACAGATCCCATTGTTTGTCTTGCAATTTGCAGGTATACTCGGCACTTTACTCGGCGGACCGCTTGCCGACCGCTTTGGGCGCAAAAAAATTATCTGGTTTTCCATAGCGGGTACAGCACCTTTTTCATTACTGTTACCTTATGCTACACCTTTCTGGTCTTTTATTCTTTGTGGCCTGATTGGCGGCATCCTCATGTCCGGCTTCTCGGTAATTATTGTATACGCCCAGGAATTATTACCTGGCAAAATTGGGACCGTATCCGGCTTGTTTTTCGGTCTGGCATTTGGCTTGGCTGGACTCGGTTCTGTTATCATGGGCTGGCTAATCGATCAAACGGATGTTTCCTTCGTCATCCATCTATGTGCTTACCTGCCACTGCTTGGGCTCCTAGCTATATTTTTGCCAGCAGATGCCAAGCTTAGGGGACATACCCTCGGATAACAGTCAGAGGTACAATTTTACTCGCCTAGCCTCATACTCATAGGCACAACCAATCAATATTATTCAGTTTATATATTTCTATTATAAGATCTCATATGGTACAACATAGATAAAGTATGGCGTTATGACGGAGATGTCTGAATAATCTATCAATAGAAAGGATGAATACTTATGAACCAGCAGTGGAATACCCAAACCTATGATACTGATATGGCCTTTGTATCTCAGTTTGGAGAATCTTTGATTGAGCTGCTTCACCCACAGCCTGGCGAACAGATTATCGATTGGGGCTGTGGAACCGGGGATTTGGCGGCAGCCATAGCTGCTAGTGGCGCCACTGTGACAGGTATTGATGCCTCTGCCGAAATGATTCAGACAGCCCGTGACAAACATTCCCATCTAAGCTTTGTCTTAGCTGATGGGCAAACTTATGTCGCGGAACAGCCAGTCGATGCTGTGTTCAGCAACGCTGCCCTTCACTGGCTAACAGACGCAAACGGAGCGGCGACGTCCATCGTTGCCAGCTTGCGGGTAGGCGGCCGTTTCGTGGCCGAGTTCGGTGGACTGGGCAATATTGCTTCCATCGTCGCTGGCCTTCCACAAGCTTTTGCAGCCATTGGCTGTAGTCATAAGCTGCATTTGCCCTGGTACTTCCCAAGCATTGGCGAGTACGCAACTCTACTAGAGAAGCACGGACTGACCGTGGACCTCGCTCTTTGTTTTGACCGGCCAACACCACTGGAAGGCTTGGAGCAAGGATTTCAGCGGTGGTTGAATACTTTTGCCGATGGAATCTTAAGTGTGCTCACACCCACTGAACGCGCAGAAGTTCTCTCTTCTATGGAACAGAAACTGAAACCCACGCTATATCAGGACGGCCGCTGGGTAATGGACTATCGCAGAATCCGGGTTGTTGCTTACAAACGAAGCTAATATAGATGAGAATTACTGCCCTTGTTCAATAACCAAAAAAAGAGTGCACTGGCGCTTAGTACGCGTTAGTACACTCTTTTTACACGAGATTCTATTTTCTATCTCCAACATATCGATCACTGCCAGCGCCAAGTCCGACAACCATCAACAGCACACTTGCACCCAGCAGTAAAATCAATGGCACTGTCCAGCTGTTCGTTACATCATGCAGCCAGCCGAATAATGCCGGTCCCATTGCTGCCAGTACATAACCCACAGATTGGGCCATTCCTGACAGCTCCGCCGCTTCTTGCGTGCTTCTTGTTCTTAGACTGAAGAACATCATCGCAAGACCGAAGGCAAATCCTCCGGCAATACCAAAGCATACCGCCCAGACAGCCATTAAAGCGCCGCTGCCTTGCCAGATGCCACCTAATGCGATGAAATAAAGAACAGCAGTGATTATAACTAGAATACGTTGGTTCTTCATCCGGCCTGCCCACAGCGGTACGAAGAAAGTAAAGGGTAGCTGTGCCAATTGCATGAGCGAGAGAAACCAACCCGCATTACTCGACGACATTCCCCGTTCACCGAGGAGAACCGAAAACCAGGCAATAAAGACGTAATAAAGGAGTGACTGTAAGCCCATAAAGATCGTGACTTTCCAAGCAAGAGATGAACGCCACATATTTTTGCTTGAGGCTGCACGCTTAGAGCCGGTTCCTTGATTAAGCTTACGCATTTGCGGAATCCAGAACACTGTTGCTAGAGCTGCGATCATAAACCAGATGGCCAAGGTCCCTCTCCAACCGAATCCAGCATTCGTTGCCAGCGGTACACTAATTCCTGAGGCAATAGCTGCGCATAAATTCATAGAAACCGTGTAGATACCTGTCATTAGCCCGATTTTGTGAGGAAACTTCCCTTTAATAAGACCTGGAAGCAGTACATTACACACGGCAATGGATAATCCAAGTATAGCAGTACCTGTGAATAACAGACCTGCTCCAGATCCCGAGCGAATTAGAATTCCCATAGCCAGCATGACCATGGCAACTAATAACACATTAGCTAAACCAAAACGGCGGGCCAGCTTTGGAGCAAACGGGGACAAGATGGCAAAAGCCAATAATGGTAAAGTAGTAATAGCTCCTGCTAGAGTATTGGATAAGCCGAGGTCATCCTGAATCAATTGTATTAATGGACCCACAGAAGTAAATGGAGCCCGCAGCGCTGCAGCGATAAAAATAATTCCCAGCACAAGCAGCCAGCGATCATATTTGCTGTCCATTAAGCTATTTTTCTGAATGTGTCCTTCGCTTTGTGAAGCTTTCATCGTGTATCCTCCTAAATTACAAACAAATAACCCCGCCAAGCACAGAGCTTGTCAAGGATTTGAAATATTTTAAACACTATGAACCATCATCTACTATTCTATTAGAAGTTACAACCCTTAAGTAATTTTATACCCGAATTATTGACAAAACCGCTGACCATCTTTAGTATCCATATCATCGGGTAGTTGAGAATTAATTTCAATTGGACTCATATTTAAACCACAGAAAAGAGTGAACAGAATGCTTCGAAGGTTTTTTTCCTACTATCGTCCGTATAGAAAACTATTTATATTGGATTTCTCCTGCGCTGTTTTTGCGGGACTGCTAGAACTGGCTTTTCCGGTAGCCGTCAATAAATTTATTGATGATTTACTTCCTGGTCAAGATTGGCCGCTTATTCTTATCGCTTGTGTTGCGCTGCTGGCGATTTACGCCTTAAATACAGTGATGCAGTATATTGTCACTTACTGGGGTCACATGCTGGGCATAAATATCGAAACTGATATGCGCAAAAAAATGTTTGACCATATTCAGAAACTCTCGTTCCGATTCTTTGATAATAATAAAACAGGCCATCTAATCGGAAGGATCACCAATGACTTAAATGATATCGGCGAAGTGGCGCATCACGGTCCTGAGGATGTATTTATTGCAATTATGACCCTTGTCGGAGCCTTTCTCCTAATGGCTGATATTAATCTGAAGCTGGCGATCATTACTTTTATTATCGTTCCAATTATGGCTTGGGTAATCATCTACTTCGGCCGCAATATGACTTCAACTTATCGCCAGCTATTTGGAAATGTAGGCAGTTTCAATGCCCGTATCGAAGACAATGTCGGTGGAATTCGGGTCGTGCAATCTTTTGCCAATGAGCAGCATGAACAAGACTTATTCGCAGTAGATAATCAAATGTTCCGCAAAACAAAACTTATGGCTTATAAAATCATGGCTAGAAGCTTGTCCGTCAGCTATATGATGACCCGCCTCATTACTATCCTGGTGATGATCTGCGGCGCATGGTTCTTCATCAATGGCGAGCTGCAAATCGGTGAATTTGTGGCGTTTATCTTGTTGTCGAATATCTTCTTCCGCCCTATCGAGAAAATCAATGCAGTGATCGAAAGTTATCCTAAAGGAATTGCCGGCTTCAGACGTTATCTGGAGATCATTGACACGGAACCTGACATCAGTGACAAACCGGATGCCGTGGAGATCAACGCTTTGCGCGGTGATATTACATTCCAGGATGTATCTTTTGGATACGAAGAGAATCGTCCGGTTCTGCAAAATATAAGCCTTAACGTAAAGGCTGGCGAAACCATTGCCTTTGTTGGGCCGTCCGGCGCAGGCAAAACAACAATCTGCAGCCTGCTTCCGCGCTTCTATGATGTCACAGCCGGGGCCATCACGATTGATGGCATCGATATCCGTGACATGAAGCTGGAATCGCTGCGCAAACAAATCGGGATCGTGCAGCAGGATGTTTTCCTGTTCTCCGGGACGATTCGCGAGAATATCGCCTATGGGAAACTGGATGCAAAGCTGCCTGAAATCTGGGAAGCTGCGCGACGTGCTCATCTGGAGGAGCTCATTCAGAATCTGCCAGATGGAATGGAGACAGTCATCGGGGAGCGCGGTGTGAAGCTGTCCGGTGGACAAAAGCAGCGCCTGGCTATCGCTCGCATGTTCCTCAAGAATCCGCCGATTCTGATTCTGGATGAAGCTACTTCCGCGCTGGACACAGAGACCGAAGCCGCGATTCAGCAATCCCTGGCTGATCTGTCCGTAGGCAGAACCACACTCGTTATCGCTCACCGTTTGACGACGATCAAAAATGCCGACCGGATTATGGTCGTGAATGAAGAAGGAATCGCTGAGCAAGGCAGACATGAGGAATTAGTCCATGCTGGTGGAATTTACAGCCGTCTGCATCAGGCGCAATATAACTTTTAAAAAGTATTTGCCACAGCTGGGCAAAAATGAAGCCAGCCTAGTCACCATGTTTTTGGCGACTAGGCTTACTTTTTCGCATAACTCCTCTATTTGCAGCAAACGTGATGCTTGATTAAGGAATTCCTCCCTGATTTTCTTTGGTTTATTGCCCTCACACATGCAATCAGGGAAAACCTCCCGCAAATTCACCCCAATTTGCTCATAATAGTGGTATTCAGGCGATATTTAGGGAGAATTTCCCTGAAAAGCTAAGTAACCAGCATAAAACAGCTATTTTCAGGGAGGGTTTCCCTAAAAATTAAAAACGGCACAATTAAAGCCCAGTTCCCCTAGTTGCGCTATTGCGGCTCTGTTCCCCATACCAGCACTCCGTTCCGATAAAGGGTCACCTTGTTCCAATCCGCATAAGCGGTCTGAAGTGAATTAAACGAATAATCATTGGCCTCGTTAAAATTGCTCCAATCTGTCTTGTGTATCCGGGTCTGAATATCCCCGGAAGTTCCTCCAGCGGCAAGCATGCCCGCACCTGCGTTGAATTTCACTTCCAAATAGTAATCTGCTCCCGTTCGAGACGTGTCCAGCTTTACAAAGCTACCTGCTACTTTGCTGTTGCCGATCTGGGCATAATCGCAGAAAAAGGATTGCGGCTTGTCTCCGTCGATCGTATACCAGTAACGGATGCTCAGCTCGCTAAGATCGACTGCAGTTGTGCCGTTATTTTTAATATTAAAATAGGGCTTCATCTGGTTGTCATTTGGGTTAGTATCCGCTGCCCGATACGCCACTGCAAGCCCGGTGACCGGTTCGACAGGCCCCGAGCCTTGCGGTGTAGCCATCGCTTGTACAGAATTGCTGCTCGTACCCGCACTATTGACAGCATTCACAACATAATAATAAGTCGTTCCGTTGCTAACCGCCGCATCGCTATAGCTCGTCCCGGCAGCCGTAGTCAGAGTGGTATAGGGGCCACCACTCGTAAGTGACCGTTTCACCGTATAGGAAGTTGCGCCCGCCGAGGTGCTCCAGCTAAGATTCACGAGCCCATTGCCTGCAGCTGCATTCAAGTTAGCAGGAGCTGCTGGAACTACGGGAGCTGCCACTGTCTCCAATACAGACCAATAAGCTGGCTTGGACTGTAGGCGCTCATCGAACAATAAAGGCCAATTGTTACGGGCTACCGGATAGGTGCGCAGCCAAGTATTACTGTCATCCTTCCCCCAGAGAGTGACATTCGTGACCGTATCCGTGTGCCGCAGGAAGATCTCAAATAATGATTTGTATAAAGCCGCTTGGCGCTGCTTCAAATGATCTGGGAAGGTCTCATAGGCTTGAGAATTATCTGAATACACACTAATATCCAGCTCAGTAATATGAGTTTCCAGCCCTAAAGCCTTGAATTTGATAATCGAATTCTCGATTTCAGAGAGCGAAGGATAATACAAGCTGATATGCGTTTGATGCCCTACTCCGTCAATAGGAACCCCTTTAGCCTGAAGTCGTACAATCAGATTGTATAGTGCTTGGCTTTTGGCTGGCTCATGCGTATTGTAGTCATTGATGAATAGTTTTGCGTTAGGATCAGCTTCATGAGCGAACTGGAACGCCTTCTCAATATACTCTTCACCCGCGATCTGGTACCACAGGCTGCGGCGCATGCCATCAGATTGCGAAGTGTCAATCACTTCGTTGACGACATCCCAAGCATAGATTTCACCTTTATAACGTTCCATAACGGTCTTAATATGACTCTTCATCCGCTCATATAACACTGTTTTGGAGACCAAATTACCATTGGCGTCACGGAATACCCAATCCGGTGTCTGCGAATGCCAGACCAGGGTATGTCCACGTACCTGCTGTCCATTTGCGGTAGCAAAAGCTACTGCCGTGTCAGCTTCAGCGAAATTAAACACACCTTCCTGCGGCTCCGTGCTGTCCCATTTCAGAACATTTCCTGGCGTCACACTATCAAAATGCTTGGCCAACAATTGCCGATCCGGAGCTGTCAGCAGCTCACTATTCGTAAACGCCGAGCCGATCAGAAATTTGTTTGCAAACACATCCTTCAGCGAAGGAATCGCATCCTCGATGACAATTGGACCGAGATCCGGTAGCTTTTCCAATCGAAAATCATCCAAATAAAAAGAAGTTGTCGCGCTACCCGGCACTTCAAAATAGATAGAAAGTTGATCTGCCGGCTCCAATAGCTTGTACTGCGCCTGAAGCTTCACCCAACCGTTCGCTGTCACTGCACCAAAGGTCAAATTATCATAATGAATGGTAGAAGGTAATGTCCGCTGCAATGACATATAGATATTCGCGTTAGATGATCCGGCAGGCAGCTTCACCCATCCAATAAACACATAAGTTTGTCCCACTTCCAGCTGGCTAGTCACATCCAGTGAAGGTCCATGCCACGTTTTTGTTCGGCCGCTTACCTCCAGGCCATATGTGCCGCTGCGTGCCGCATCTGTTTTGGCTGTAAGCACCTCAACTTCCCCACGTCCACTCCAACCCTGAACAGTGCCATCTTCAAAATCGCTTTGCTGAATAAGCGTGTTCTCCGCATGTGCGGGTGCAGCCCAATACGCAGGTACAAGCAAACATAAAACCAAAACAAAATTAAGCGCTTTCAAAAGAGTTCCTTTTTTCATCGCTACGATTCTCCCTTCTGAATTAGGTTCGAACCTTATGGCTTCGTTTCTTCCTGTTCCCCGATACCGCTCGGGCCACACCACCTTCCTCATAAAAAAATCAGAGCCGATCCTCAGGAGGAACCAAGCTAGGCAGGTCATCCATGAAGTATGGGCTCTATATCGCCATAATATCACATTTGTTTCCATTTATGGAACTAAAATTAATTATTTTCGATCTTATCTTACTTAAGCTGAACGGATCTGCGTTATCAGATCCGTTTAGCGCCGAAAAAACCCAAGAGACGACACCATTATGGTGTTGTCTCTTGGGTTACATAACATGTGGCTGAATGTACGGGATTTTTACCGTTCATTTCGCCACTTTCAGCTGGATCAGCATAATGTACGGGAATTCTACCGTTCATTTCGGCGTTTCCAGCTGGATCAACGCATTGTACGGGATTTTTACCGTACAATTCGGCACTTCCAGCTGGATCCGCGCATTGTACGGGAATTCTACCGTTCATTTCGCCACTTCCAGCTGGATCCGCGCATTGTACGGGAATTCTACCGTTCATTTCGGCGTTTCCAGCTGGATCCGCGCATTGTACGGGAGTTATACCGTTCATTTCGCCACTTTCAGCTGGATCGACCAATTGTACGGGAATTTTACCGTACAATTCGGCACTTCCAGCTGGATCAGCATAATGTACGGGAGTTCTACCGTTCATTTCGCCATTTCCAGCTGAATCGACCAATTATACGGGAGTTATACCGTTCATTT